>CADCOC010000104.1 GCA_902802945.1 uncultured bacterium
CTGAGCGCGTCGTTCACCTCCTCGAACGCCTGCGCGATCGGCTTGCCCGTCTGCTCGGCGCTCTTGAGGAGCGTCTTCGCGCGCATCATGAACATCGCCGCCGGGACGCCCTTCCCGCTCACGTCGGCGACGAGGAAGAGCAGGCGGTCGTTCCCGATGAAGTAGAAGTCGTAGAAGTCGCCGCCCACCTCCTTCGCAGTCTCCATCGACGCCCAGATGTCGAAGCGCGTCTCGTCCGGGAACGGCGGGAACACGTTAGGCAGCGCCGAAAGCTGGATGTCAGTCGCCATCTTCATCTCCTTCGCCGCATGAGCGCGCATCTGCTGGCGGACGAACGCTGAGATGACGAAGCCGACAAGCAGCGCCACGAACACGAGCGCCGCGCCGTTAAGCAGGGCCGTCGAGCCGACGAGGACGTCGCGCTGCACTGCGGCGGACCCCTTCGGTATCATCACGTAGACGGGGAAGCTCTCGATTTCCTTGCGCTTCCAGTAAAACAAATCCCCGTCTGGTTCCTGGAACTGCGTGCCCTCGCGGTTCGGCTCCTCATAGTCGGAGAGGACGAGTCCGGAGGGAGTGGTGACGACGATGCCGCCCGTTCCGCCGACGTGCCAATTGCGGAAGAGGTCCACGCAGGTGGAACGCGCGAGCGACTGCAGGGCCTTCGCGTCGCATCCGATCTCGAAGAATCCGCCTGCGTGCCGCCACACTCCCACGAACTTGCGCCAGTTGCCGTTCGCCGGGTTGCTGCGGAACGGCTGGCAGTACTCAGTGTATCGGCCGTCTACGAGACCCATCATCTCGTTGGCGACCTTGTCGTCGGTCGCTGCGAAGTTGAAGGCCGGCCTTCCGGGGCGCGCGAGGTAGTCGTCCACGGACGAACGCACGATGTCGCCCTTCTCGTCTGCGATGCTGACCTCGGTGACGCGCAGCTCGCGCGCCAGCTTCTGCATTGAGGCCGGATCGTCAGGGTGTCCGTCCTCAAGCTGCTCCCTGGCCGCCATGCACACGAGCACGAGCCGCTCGTTGACGCAGTCGGCGAGCTCGTCCTGCACGTTGTCGAACGTGCGGTCGATGAGCGCGTACGCGTCGCGCTCGGATAGACGGTCGTGCAGGAACCACGAGAAGGCCAGCGACAGCAGGAACGCCGCAAGCACGCTTAATATGAGCTTGAGGTTCAGGCTTCGGCGATTGGTCATTTCGCACCCCCCTCCGCGATCACGGCGTTTGCGGCGGCGAGCACGTCGGGCCGCCGCTTGTCCACGGCAACTCCATATCCATCGCGCGTCTCGAACGGCGTAATGGAGAAGCGTCCGCTGGATTTCTCCGCTAATTTCTTGAGCGGGATGTCGTCGAGGAATATGGCGTCTATCTCGCCGCTCTCAAGCGCGGCCACTGCCTCCTCGAGATTCTGGTAGCGCAGGGGATCGCCTCCGTGGCAGCTGATGTAGAAGTCCTGCACCGTATCGGTCTTGACCCCTACGTTCAGCGTGTCGACCTGAGACATGCGCGGCTTCGGATCCCCGCTCCTGTACAGGAAGCACGATCCGCCGAAGGCGTACGGCGCCGAGAAGTTCACGTCGCGCTGGCGTGCTTCGTTTATGGTGATGGTCGCAATGCCGAAGTCAGCCGTGCCCGCCTTGAGCCGCGGCAGTATGTCGGGGAACCTGACTTTCTCCACTACGAGCCCGCGCCCCATCTTCGCCGCAATCCGCCGCGCGAGGTCGATGTCCGTGCCAACGACCTCCCCTGAGGCGTTCGTGTAGGATGTCGGCGGCTCCGTGGGGTTGGTGATGAAAACGAGCGGACGCGACGCGTCGGCGATGCGCGGATCGACGCTTTGCGCGGAACGGTCCGAACAGCCGACGATGGCGACAAGCGCCAGAAAAGACAATATTCTCATAACTTGAAAACGTTCCTGTTGAATCCGGTGGTTGTGAGGTTGCGGCGGACAGGAATCGCCGTCATCAGGTTGGAGACGAGATAGCCGCGGAGCGAGGACACGCGCGCGTCGGCGTCAGTGATGTTGAAAATCACGCCGTCGTCGCGGAGGACGATCATAAGCCCGTCGTTGAGATCTACCGTCACCTCGGCCTTGACCCGCCTCCCCGAATTGCGGTCGTGAACGACCATCAACGCCTCCTCCACGAGGAGCGCGGCCTTCGACGCGCGACGCCCCATGATGCCATTCGCTCCGAGATGCGCCCCTACGGACGCCGAGACGCCGCAGATGGACACAGGGTCTAGTTCAAGGTCGAATGCGCGCAATGCAACCTCACGGCCCTTTGGCAGGAGGAACGGGAAACCGCTACGTCCCCCTCTCGCCAGCACGTACAGGGCGACAAGACCCAGCGCCAACGCCGGGGCCAAGCCGAGCGCGCCCCATACGCCATGCGCCCCCCAGCATGAACCGAACAGAGGGAAGAGCGCAACGGGCAGACCGAATACGGCGAGAATCGTCATAATGGACGAAAGCCTTTCCCGTCCGATGAACACGTAATATGAATTGAACAGCAGCACGAGCGAAAGACTCGGAAGCGATGCGGATACGATGCGCACCGCCAAGCGGGCCTCGGGAACCGTCGCCGGACTGCTGATGCCAACCAAGGAGAGCATCAGCCCGGGGAATGCAAGCAACAGCAACATGACGCCGCCGCCTTCAACCAGTGACGCCACAAGCGCCGCGTGCATCACGCGCTTCGTCAGAACAGGATTCTTCTCGCCGATGTACACGCTTGCAAGCGGCTGTGCGGCGTTTGCGACGCCGTTGAACATCTCGGAGATTCCGATCGTCATCACGACTACGGCGAGAACTGGAAGCATTTCCGAACCGAACTTCGCGATCACGTATGCGTTGAGGGCGAACATGAGGGCCGCCTTGCCGATGTTCTTGCTGGCGTCGCCGAACGACTTGCCGGAAATCTTGAGGATGTCGGCGAATATGAAATGACGCGACCAGCCCAGCATGCATCCCTTCCTGCGGAAATGGAACAGCAGCACGACGATGGCGGCGAGCGAGCCCAGCCCCGTGCCGACCGCGCAGCCGGCCGCGCCGTACGCCATGGTCAGAGGCACGGACATAAGGCAGTTCCCGAGCAGCTGCGCGAGGTAGGAACAGAACGACAGCCGCGCGTCGCCGTCCGCGTAGCACATCGCCCCAAGGTAGAACGCGAGCGGCTGCAACGCTGCAGCCGGCAGGAACCACAGCCAGTACGAGGCGGCCATCCTCGACACTGCCTGCGACGCCCCGAAGGCGGCGATGACCGGCGTGCGCACGGCGGCAAGCACCGCAGCGGTAAGCAGACCGAATGCGACCGCCGAGATTGTGCCAAGCGTGAAGTATCCTTGAGCCCGGCGCACGTGCAGCGCGCCAAGTTCCGTCGCGAACAAAACGCTCGTGCCGACTGTCACCATCATGCCGACGAACGTGACTAACTCGAACACGAGCTGCATAAGGTTGACCGCCGAAAGCCCGGTCTCGCCGAGGATGTGACCGCAGATGATCGAGTCGGACAGCCCCATCAGGAATTCCGCCGCCATAGCGAATGTCGCGGCTGGCAGGAATGAATTGAATTTGGATGTGGCAAAAGTCATGCAAACACGCGCAACTGCCTCAGAAAACATCCCCAGGGCTTCAATGATCTTCCGACCCTGGCCTCGTCCGGCCAAGACTCGTCATGCAGTTCTTGTTTCGTCATCATTATCTTATTCCTTATTTTTCCGTGGCAATATTATACCACAGTTTTGCCCCACATGGCGGCAAGGCCGATGGCGCTTGACGAGAAACAGGTATTCCGTCACCTTCAGCGGACGATTACGGAGATTGCGGCTGCCCCTGAATGCGCTGTACTCGATCTCCACCGGCGTGACTGCGCCGAGCGTTTCTAGGAACGCCGTGAAGCTCTCCTTCCCGATGAACCCCTCGGAGTTGTACGACACCATCAGGTAGCTGGCAGGCGTGCTCTTCAGCAGTTCGAAAAACGTCTCCTCCGCCTCGCGCTTCCTGTTGTACTTGGAATGATTCCAACCGTCGGGAATGCCGCTGACCGCGCTCATCTTCCCAGGAGCCCTGTTCTCGGCCAGCAGATTGAGCATGAAGTAGTTCGACCCGTACGGATGCTGGTTGTACGGCGGATCGAAATAGGCGAGGTCCACGGGATCGATTGCGGGAGCGACCGCGTTGGCGTCGCCCCGCAGGACGATGCTTTCGCAGTCGAAGTTGGAGAGGACGGGCCTCTGAAGCCGAATATCCCCGCAGATGCGCACGCGGGCGTTCTTCCCCTCGCCGCCGAATTCGCCGATCCCGCGCCTGTTCTTGTAGAACCCCTTGAAGACGCCGGACGTGTTCGCGTGTATCGACGCCTCAGCAAGGAGCGGCCCCAGCAGCAGGTTGAAATACTTCGGCGGAACGACCGCGTCAAGCGCGTTCCTCGCGGAATCGAGCGTAACGGCATTTGCGTGCGTGTAAAACACGCGCTCTCCCTTTTGGATGGCATCGTCATCTTTCGGCGCATAAAGTTTAGTGATAAATCCCTCGACCCGGTGCGCGGACGCATACGCGGCCCATTCCCTGAACACGGCGTCGAACCCTGCATCATCGATCGCTGATCGATTCGTAAGATAGCACCTGTTCTCGACTTCGCTGTAGCGTTCCAGGTCGTTGGCTATTATCAGCGACGCATGCCGCTTCATGAAGCGTGAAACGACGCCGCTCCCAGAAAACGCGTCAAAGAATGTAATCCTGTCCTTGCCAAGCTCGCGTTTCACCGTATCGACGCAGTCGCCGATGAACCGCAGGAGGGAACGTTTGTTTCCCAGATAGGTGAGGAGTTGCGTCGTAAGATACGCCTCCGACTCCTCGTTCCTATACTCCCCGCCGTTCATCTTTCGCATTCTCCGCCAAGATGGCGACATAAGCGGTGAAGGCGCAAACCCTTGAGATTGCGCTTGATGCGCCCGAAAGCGCCCCAGAGGTTTGAGACGAGCGCATGGGAGTCGTGGAGGACGACGGCTGACTTGTCCAGCCGCTGGACGATGCTCTCGCCTTTCCTGATGCGCATCCCCGCTCTCTTTGCGCCCGCCGCCACCCACGCTAGGGCAAGGTCCGCCATGAGATGGTTGTCGTCGTACAACCCGCCCACGTCGCTGTGGCTTCCCGGAAACACCACTTCCACCACATCGCATTTTCCGCAGGATTTCAGCGGCACGTACTGGTAGAATCTCCGCGTCTCGTCCCTGGCCACCGCATGTCGCGCGTGCCCCACGTTGGGAGGACACGTCTCCGAAACATCCAAACCGATCGTCGAGTCAACCGTGTCCCATAACCCGAGATAGGCAACCGGGACGCCAAGCTTGTCCAGCCATTCCGCAAAATGGCGCGCGATGAGCGCCCCGCGCGAAAAGCCGAAGATAAACACGCGTGTCGCGATGTCGTCAGGCGGCAAGGACATGTAGTTTCCCTCAAACCAGCGCCGCGCGTCGCGGAATACATCCTCCCAGCCCACGCCTGCAAGACTGCCGCGCACGTATGAACCGAAGCGAGTACCGGGTCCCGGCTCAAGGTGCAGCCTCTGGCGCGCGTCCTCTGCGCAGATACCGTGCAGGCGCGTCACGTTCGTGATCTTTCCCGCGACGCCCTGCCCGGTCCCCTCGAAGAATAGGCACAAGTTCATGCGCCCGTCCCGTTGGCCATTGCGCTATGCGCGCGCCTCGAGGTCTTTCATCGTGGCGATGGCCGTGTAGATGTTCTTCTCAAGGTCCGCCTTGTTGCCCCAGCCGCATTCGCACGAGACGCCGCCCGTGTAGCCGATGCGCTTGAGCGCGGCGAAGTACGGAAGAAACACCTCCGTGTCATTCGCCCCGGGATAGGAGCGCTTGCCCTTCGTGGCGATGTGGCAGTGCTTGAGGCATCCGCCGGCCTTGACTATCGAATCGGCGGATTCGCCGCCCTCAATCATGTGGAAGATGTCCGCAAGCAGCTGGATGCGCGGCGAATTGACCTCGTCCACGATCTTCTTGCCCTGCCAGACGAAGTTGACGACGTTCGACTCCTTCGGACGCAGCGGCTCGATTACCACCTGAACCGTCTTGAGGTCCGCAACGCGCTTCGCGAGCTCCGCGCAGAAATCGGAATACTGCTTCACTCCCCTCTCGACGGCGGATGGGTCTGCCTTCACAAGCTCCTTCGGAAGGTTGCGCGCGCCACCGGACCCGAACACGATGGTCTTCACGCCGACCTCTTCCGCGCGGCGGAGCACTCTCTCCGCGTAGTCAAGGGCCGGCGCGAATTTGGCCTTCGGTCCCGTAAGGCGGAACTTGCCCGGGATGAAGCCGTTGCAGGAACGGAGCGGCAACGGAGCGACGAGAATCTCGTCACGACGCTTCGCCCACTTGTCGGCGTTTGGCTCGTCCGGGATGAACGCGGAGGACGCGCCCCACTCCCAGAAATCGTAGCCGGCCTTCTTGAGCAGCGGGACGTCCTTCGGTCCGCGGCATGCGCCGAACAGGATGCGCCCCTTCTTTCCAGTGCCGGCCAATCCCGTCCAAGCGCACGCACCCGCCGCCAATGCCAAAAATTCTCGCCGATTCACCATCTTACATCCTCCGCTTTCCGCTTTCCACTTTACATTTTACACTTTACATTTTACACTTTACACTTTACACTTCCCACTCGCTCACCGGCTCCACGCAGGATTCATCCAGTTGCCGCCATTGCGGAAAAGACGGGTCGGACGGTCGCCGTCAGGCGCGGTGTCGATGATGAAGAGCGCCTGGTCGCGCGAGGCGACTATGTGACGGCAGTCGGCCGCCCAGCTGGGGTGCTCCCAGGAGCCGCCGTCCGTCACGAGACGGGCGGAGCCTTCGCCCTGCGCGGGATTCATCACCGCCACGTAGTTCTGCCCGCCGCGCTTCGTGCACCAGGTGAGCATGCCGTCCGCGCCCCAGTCCGGGTTCGTGTTCTCGCCGCCCATGTTCGTGATGCGGCGGGACTTACGCGTGGCGACGTCAACGATGTAGACCTGCGGATGGCGCGTCTCGTCGCTCACGTATGCGATCTTGCTGCCATCGGGGCTCCAGCAGGGCGACGCCTCCGAGGCCTTCACCGTACGCGTCATGCGCGCGACACGCTTAGTGGCGAAGTCGAGCACGTACAGCTCGGGATTCCCCTGCACCGCCGCGCCGGTCGCAAGGCCCTTGAACTGCGCGAGCAGGGAACGGCGGCCCGTCGCCGCGTCGAGGCGGTAGACGAGCGGCGTGCGCTGCAGGAAGCCCGTGTAGTAGATGTCGTTCTTGTTCGGCGCCCAGCGCGGGCCGACTACCGCGCGCCGATCGCTCGTGAGCTCGCGGATGTCGTAGCCGTCGGGGAAGCACATGTAGAGCTCCGCGTTGTCCGGCCCCTTGCGGTTCACAAACGCGATGCGGTCCATCGCGAAGCCCGGCTTGCCCGTATGCGCCTGAACGATCGCATCGGACATCTGGCGCGCGGCCATGCGCGCCGACTTGTCGTCGGAAATCGGCGTCGAGAGCGCCACCTGCTTGCCGGCGCCCGTAGCCGTAACCGTGCGGCCCGGCACGCCAGTTACGCGAATCTGTCCGTTGGGCCCCACCTGGAAATACCCCGTCAGCTCCAGGTTCCTCTGGAGGGACCTGTTGTACGCGGCGGCGGACGCGCCGCCTGCCGTCTCTATGGACACGACCACGCGGCTCGCGCCCTCCTTGGTGACATGGACCGTGGGCGCCGCCGCGAAGGCGGACGCTACTGCGCAAACAATGAACGCGCAAGCGAACTGACGCATTTCTTATACTCCTTTTTCTGTTTCTTTTGTGGACAAATGGATGTAGTGTAGTATACCGAACCCAGCCGCCAAAAGCAATGCGAACCCGGCGCGCTCGGTGATCGCACTCTGCCGTGAAACGGTAGGGGCCGACCACCGGGCGGCCCGCAATCCCGGCGAGCCGCACAACTTGCTGTTGTACGCTTGCTGTCTTACGCCCTCCTACACATGTTCGCTTCACATCAGCTGCGGTTATTCCTCAACCGCATAGTCGATGCCGACCTTGAAGAATTTCGCGGGGGCGGATGCGTCGATATTGACCAGCTTGGTGATGTCGGCAACCGTACCGGCTACCGCACGATGATATACATGCCTTCGGGCTTGCTGTTCGTGAACACGATGCGGTCGTCCTGCATGGTGAGCGCGAAGTTCTCCGTGTAGTCGTTGCCGGCCTCGTCGGTCACGGTGTACGTCACACCGGAAATATCGGCGGCGGTCAGGCCGGTGACTGCGCCCGTGAGGTAGTAGGCCTTGCGCGTCGGTTGCGCGTCGAACGTGACGCTCAGCGACTTCAAGCCCTTGAACGTTTCAGGCGTGGCATTGGTGAACTGAACGGCCGGGAGGTTCGCATTTCGAGTGGTCGCACCCTCGACTACCCAGCTATTGTTCTCACCGGTGAAGCGATACGGGCCGGCGAGCGTGCCAGTGCCCTTCAGCGTGCCGTAGATCGGGCACCAGCCGCCGACGCGCACGTCGTTGGTGAGCGTTGAACCCGCCGCGAGCTCGATCACGCCGCCAAGGCCGGGCTCCTCGAACTTCTGCGCGTCGCCGGGCGTGTAGGCAATCGGCAAGTAGCGCTCGTCGAAGGCGAAGTAGGCACCGCCGTTGACCTTGAACTCGAGCGCGCATACGTTGCTCTGCGAATCGGTGAGTCCGCCACCCGTGCCGCCACTGTTGTTGGCGGTGGAGTTGTCGCCGATGCGGATGTCGAACTTGTGCCAGCCGGCGCGGAGCGTCATGCTCCCCGAGCCCGTTCCGCAGTTCGTCTTGACCGTGAACAAACGGCGGCCATCGACCGTCAGCGCGATCTGGTCGTCGAAGCAACCCTGGAAAGTCCACGTGCCTTCCTGACCAGGCTCGACCTTGAAGTAGCCGTCGAAACGGTTGCAGGAGCCGCCAAGCGGCGCGCTAGTGCCGGTCGAGAACTTCGCATGCATGATTTGTAGCGAGTTGGTCACGATATCGATGGCCTTGTAGTTGCTCTCGTCAACCGTGTCGTAGATGTTGAGGTTGCTCGCAGCGTTGGTGTACTTGCGCCACCTCACGCTTGTGCGCGCGCCGAGGTGCTGGCGCATCCGCATCGGGACGGTCGTGGAATCGAACACCTGATACGTGCCGCCGGAGCCGACCTTGAACTTGATGCAGTCGGGAGCCTTGTCAGAATGCGAACCGACATTGGCGTTCGCCGCGCCCGTGTACATGGAGATCATGAACCTGTGCCACCCTTCCGTCAGCTCCTTGCTCACCGTACCCTCCGCGTCTGGTCCGGTCGTGGAAAGCTCGTTGTCGTCGATGAACACGCCGAGGTGCGTCCTTGCCTTGTAGTTGAAGGACCATGTTCCGACCTGATCCGCGCTTACGTAGAACTCGCCCATGTAGTTGTAGCCGGAGCCGTTGCCATACTTCACATCGACAGTCGCCGACGCCGCGCGGTTGAGGTACGTGAGGGATGTCGCGACGAACGGCGTAATGGGCTGCTGCGCAAGATACCTCGGGCGCAGGTCATTCCAGGCGTTTCCGTTCCACGTCCACGCGAGGAACTCCACCATATTCGTGCCAGCGATGTCGAGCTTGGCCGTCACATTCTCCGCGAGCGCAAGGCCACCCGCGAAGCCCGCCGCGTTGCGGAGATCGACCGTGCCCGTCGCGTTCACCGTCCACTTGCCGAGCGGAATGCCCTGGATGCCGGCGCGGTCCGGAGCGAACGTGCCTGCGCCCGTGAGCGTCACGTCGCTCGCGCCCGTGAGGCCCGTGCCCCACTTGACGGTCTTTCCGTTCAGGTCGAACGTCACGGCGCCGCCCTTCTTCGGGCTGCCGAACGTCGCCCTCATGCCGGCCTTGCCGATGTTGAAGTTCGCAGTCGCCCTGAGCGTGCCGCTCTCCATGTTGAAGGCGGTGCGCGTCGGATCGGTCCATGCCTCGCGGATGCCGCCGGAGCCGACTTCAAGGAGTCCGTCCTTGAACGTGAACGAACCCGCGTAGCAATCGGAACCGATCCAGTGAGCGGAGAGGCAGTTCACAACGATATGCGTGTTCTCGCCCGTGATCGTCCACTCGCCGCGTCCGTTGCCGTTGCCGGCCTCGATATTGGTGGCCGTGAACACAATGTTGTTCGCATGGCCGTCAATGATCGGACCGGCGTTTTTCGTTTTGGTACCAGGCCCCTGCATGTAGAAGTTGTTGATCAGCCCGGAACACGTCAATCCGTCGATGGCTGCCGAGGTTGAAGGATGGAAGAACACCGTACCCGAATGTCCGCTCGCCACGGTGACGGAGAGTTTGTTCTTCCCGAACTTCGGCATTCCGTATCCGTCGTTGTTCGCACCGATCACAAGCGATCCACTGCCGGAGAGCTTTACGTTGAGCGCGGCATCGCCCCAGTCTGAACGACCAGAGAGCCAAGTCTGTCCGCCGCTCGCCTCGATGCGCGAATCGCCCGTCACCGTGCTTGGATAGATGAAGAAGTTGCGGCCCGTCTTGATCACCGGGTTGCCCTCGTTCACGAGCGGGCCTTCAACGTAGTGGTTGCCGTTCGCCACCGAAATCTCGTTCCTGTTCGTCACCACATCTGTATAATGCGTCGTCCCACCGCCGTTCAGCGTGAGCTTAGCGTCAGACGGGATGGTGACGGGCGTCCGCACATAAGCGTCACCCGAGGCGTTGCCGATGGAACCGGCCGTACCCATCGCCGTGATGCCGCCAGTACTCCACGTACCCGATCCAGTGTAGAACATGAACATTCCGTAGAGATCGATTCCGTAGGGGATGTTGATCGCCGTCGCTCCCTCGATCTTGAACTTGCCACCGGGCGCGACATTGAGTTTGCCGACCGAAATACTGCCGCCCACGAGTCCCAGGCCGTAGTCGCTCGATGGCCGAGTCTTCACGGTGAGCGTGACATTCGTCGGCCCGACAATGCGGTTCTTCGTGTTGCCGCGGATGTCAATGCGGCTCACGCCGCCGATTGTCGTATCGCCAGTCAACTCGATTTCGTCGATGGGCGAACCCCACGCCGTGTTCGCGAATGTGGAGACGAGCGCGCCATCGCCGTCCGGCCCCGCGCCTTCGAGCACGAACTTCTTGCCGCTCGTCACCAGCGCACGGGCGCGTCCGGCCGCCGATGTCGTGTCGGTGTAGTTGAGGTCGAACTGTCCGCCGTTCTTCACCGTGATCGTGCCGCCGTTTCGTCCTGCCGCGCCAACAACGGCATCGTTCGCGAGCTTCACCGTGCCACCCTCGATTTCGATGTCGGGCGTCTCGGCGAGCACGCCCGCGCCGAGCGTGAGCGTGCCCGTGCCCTTCTTGACGAGCCGCTTGGACGCAATCGCACCCGCGCCCGTGAGCGTGTAGTTCGCGGAGGCATCGACCGTCACCTGTTCCGCACGCACGGCTTCCGGCACCTGCACGGAAGCAACCGGCGTCGCCTCGTTGCCGTCAAACTTCGCGCTCCACGCCGGGTTGAACGCGACGGGCGACCCCGCGCCGTTCTTCTGCCACGCGACGGACGTCCAAACGTCGGAGGCTGTCTGCGGACGCCACACGCCCTCGCTGTAGTCGAGCGGATCGCTCACACCGCTCGCCGCGCTCACGTTCGCGCTGTTCACGCTCGTGAAGCGGAAGTACCACGTCTGGCCGGCGGTCAAGCCCGTCGCCGTCGCGGACACCGCGCCGGTCTCCGCCACCACGCCGATGTTCGTGGAGCCCGCGACCGTCGCGAACGTCGGGTCGGTGGACCATTCGAGCGTAAGCGTGGCGGAGGATGCGCCCGCACCGAAGTCGCGCACTTCGCCCGTCACGGTCGCCGCTCCATCGCCGGAGGGAGAAACCTCGTCCACCAGCACGAACGCCGCGCCGTCCGGCGTGTCGCTCGCCGTCCAGATTTCGATCTTCGCCACCTCGTAGGCGAGCGAGGTGTTCCTTTCGCGCGTGTTCGCGTCGCCCATCCACGTCTGGTCGATGGCCTTGCCGTTGTGCGAGAAGTTGCCGATGCCGATCTCGTAGCAGTCCGAACCCGTCCAGCGGTTGAACGCGAACATCACCTGCGCAGGATTCGCCTCGCCAGGCGTGAAGCGGTGGACCTGCATCGTGCCGTAGCCCGACATATTGTCGGAGCGCTTGTCGTTCCAGTCGCACCGGAACACCTTCGCAGGGGCGTCAACTTTGCCACTCGGGTCGACGTTGTACTGGCTCGGCCAGAATTCCACCCAGCCGCGCACGTTGTTCTCGTCGGCGGCGGTCGATTCGATTCCCGGCATGTTCGAGATGACGCGCAGACGGTTCACGACGCACTGATTGATTGTCGTGAGCGGGATTCCAACGTCCGCAAGCGTGCGGTCGCCGAAGGCGTCGATCGAGACCCAGATCCAGCGCGTGAGGTCGTGGTAGTCGTCAAGGTCCGTGTCCTTGCGCTTCAGCTCGATGTAGTAGCCCACGCGCGAGAGATTGTTGGTCGGAGCCGCGTCGTTCACGTAGGCGTACGGCACGTAGCCGAGCGACGTGAGGGCCGTGCCGCCGTTCGCCGCGATGTCGAAGACGCGCGCGCGGGTCATGCCGTCCAGATACGCGGCGGGCACGTTGTTCTCGATGCCGCTTGTCGTCGGAACACCCGTCTCCGCCGCGCCGAGCGCGAATCCGGGATCGTCCGCAATCGCGCCGAGGATTGCATTGCAGTAGGTCTCCGCCATCTTGTCCTCGCCCGGCCAGTCGGGATGGAGGTTGTTGTTCGCGTAGAAGCTGCCCATGATGTAGGTCGATGTGTCACCTGGCACGCTGTAGCGGTAGCAGGGCGTGTAGAGGTCGGCGAAGTACGCGCGCTTCGCCGGGAACGTGGCGTTCGCGATCGCATTGCTCATCGCCGCGTTGAACGCGACGACCTTCGCGTCCTTCGCGGCGTCGTAGGCGATATCGACGACCGCTCCCGCGATGAACTTCGCGTGCGGCTTGCGGTTCAGCGTCTTCCACACGAGGTTCGTCCACACGGGGAAGAGCTCTTCGGCTGTCGAACCGTTGGAATTGATGTCGTTCGTGCAGATCTTGGCGAGGACGAAATCGACGTCGCCCGCGCAGTCGAGCATCGCGTCGATGGCGTCGATCGTGCCGCCGCCGCCCTTCGTGACGAGGCGCTGTCCGCTGATGCCGGAGTGCCACACCCACTCCTCGGGCATCACCGCGCCGCAGATGTCGTTGCTCTCGACCTTCCAGTGTCCCTTCGCGACGGGCGCGTAACCGGCGGCGGCAAGGCGCTTCATCAGGAAGATGCGCCAGTTGCCGTAGGTTGAGTCGCTGCCCTGCGTGATGGAGTCGCCCGTGCAGAGCACGTTGATTCGCTCCTTTGGCGCGGAGTAGTTGAGGTCGAGCCAGAGGCGTCCGCCGCTGGCAAGGTTCTCGGTCCAAACCTTCACGTCCGCACCGTTCGCGCTCGTCGTGTCGAACAGGGCGTTGAGCGCGGCGGCGTCCATTTCAAGCGCGCCCCTATCCCACGTCATCAGGAGGAAGCGACCCTTCGTCGCCGTGGCGTAGTTGGGCGTGAGCGCAATCTTCGCGCCGGAGGCGAACACGGGCGGCGTGAAGAGGCGGAACGAGAACTTCACGGGGTCGAACGTGATCTTACCCGTCGCGCCCATGTCGAGTCCGCAGAGGTAGAACCCACCCACCGTCGGGAACGTTGCCTGACCATCGACCATCAACGTCGTCGTGCCGAGCGAGATCGGATCCCAGCCGATGTACGTGAACGATTGGCTTGCGCCCTCGGGCAGAAGGACGCTGGCGTTCGCAAGCGAAGTCGCCACGGTTTCGTCCTTCGACCAGTTGCCGACTGTGTTGAACGTCGCGTCCGTCGCGCCCGTCCAGAGGTAGTTCGCCATGCCGGCGCGCGTGGGTGCCTCGGCGTACTTCAGCCAGAACTCGATGCGAATGTGGGAGTAGGCTACTGTGCTGAAATTCAACGCGTCGCCTTTGTAGGCGAAAGTCCAGTCGAGCGACTTGCTGCTGTCATAGCCGTGGTTGCCGATGTTGGCGAGCGTGCCCATGCCGATCGAGCGGTCTGTGTTTTCGGCCGTGCCGCCCCAGCCGTTGTAGGCGAAGAGGATTTCAGCCGCCGGGAACGCGCCCTCCTCCGAGAACTTGCGCATGATCTGGAAACAGCCGTGGCCGCTCGTGCCGCTGGTGGTCATCGTGTCGTTGAAGCCGTAGGTTGACGACCATGGATCGGCAACCACATCGTCCCCTGTACGCTCGGGCTGGGAGTAGTTAATGGGATTGAACTCAAGGTAGCCATCAACGGAGTCGTCGCCTGCAGCCACCTGCTGGACGCCGCCGAAGTTGCTCCACACGTGGAGCTTCGTGACGCTCGTCTGCTTGCGCTGGGCGTGCGTGACGGGGAACGCCACGTCCGCCCAGTTGGAGCCGGGCGCATCCATGTCAACCCACAGCGCCTGTAACGCGCCCGTGTCCTTGCGCACAAGCTCGATGTAGTAGCCGACCTTCGCGATGCCCGTCTCCTGCATCGCCGGTGCGTAGGTGTAGGGAATCGAGTAGATGTTCTGCGCATAGCGCATGGTGGCTGTCGGCTCGATGGTGCGGACGCGCGTGAAGCCATTGAGATACGCCGCCGGGACGTTGTTCGTGGCGTCGAGGACGACCGTAGGAGGCGTCCACGAGGACGGCGTGTTCTTGCCCGTCGCCGTCGCGAGCGTCACGAGCTTCGCCTTGATCGCGGCGGCCACGGCGTTGCACTCCGCATCTGTCTGCGCCGTCGTGATGGTGCCGGCGATATCGACGCACTCGACGTCCGTCTCCGTCGCGCACCACGACGCGATGTCGGCGTTGAGCGCCGCCGAACCGCCGGGTATCGTGCAGGCGATCACGGTCGTCATCGGAAGCGCGGCCTTGATGCGCGTGACGGCCGCCTTGTAGTTCGCGAGCACCGTCGCGTCGGCGACGCCGTCGGCGACATCAATGTCGCCGCACAGGAAGATGGTGAAATCGGGATAGTTCGCCGCCGCGCAGTACGTCTCGAGTCCTTCGAGAATGCCCGCGCGCGTGGCGGACGTCTTGAGCGCGAGATCGACTACGCCCGCATGGCGCTTCCAGGCGTCTTTGGCGTTGCAGATGATACTGGCACTCGACGTACGCCAGCCCGTCATCTCCACTTTCCACCCCTCAGCTGCGAGGAGCGCACCGAGTTGGGCGCGGTAGCTGTTGTTGTTCGCGCCATAGACGTAAGTGCCGCCCACGTTCCAGATCTTGATCGGGTTCAGTTCCGCGACGGCAGCCGAAGCGGTATGCAGCACCACGCTGCCGCTCTCGTAGGTCACGTAGTTGTTGTACGGACACCCGACAACGTTTACCATTCCCGCGCTCGCGCGCGTCAGCGTGCCGGCCGAGAAGAGCGTCACGTCCGCGCCAGCCGCCGGCGCCGACGCGCCGGAGTAGAGCTCCGTCAAGTCAAACGTCACCGCCGCCGCGATTTCGAGCGAACCCGCGAACGCGCCGAACGGAAGCGGCTTGTCGTATGTGGCCGCGCCCGCGATGCTGAGATTGTTGTTCGCCGCATGGAGGAGCGTGCCGCCATCCTCCACGACGAGCTGCGTCACCTTGAACGGCGTGGTGTTCGTGCAGAGGCGCATGTCCAGCGTGCCGCCAGCATGGATCGTGACGGGAACTGCGGCGGAGGAAATCGCGATCTCCGGCTTGCGCGTAGAGGCAAAGGAGTCCATCACCACCGTGCCGCCGAATATCTCCGCGCCGGAGTTCATCTGCTGGTCGGTGTGGTTGTTCTTGATGTAGAGCGTCCCCGCGCCGTACTTAAACAGCTTTGAATACGTGCCGTCGGCGCTGATTGGCGGATAGATGGTGATGTCCGTCGTCTCGTTCGAGACGACCACCTTGCTCGCCACGTAGATCCACGCAATACCCGAATTCGGAACGAGCGCGCCGTCGAGCGCGGTGAACTCCTTCATGTGCATCTTGTTCACGATGTTGTCCATCTTGCCGCCGTTCTTCACGGTGATGGACTTGAACGTGCCGGACTTGGAGCTGTCGGACGCGGACTTGAACACGGCCGCCGAGCCGTCGATGACGACATCGACGTTGGGCAGGCTCAGGTCCTTGTCGTTCCTAAGGGGATAGAACGTGCCGCTCTTCACGTAAACCGTACCCGCCGACGAGCTGTTCGCCGTGGCGATCCAGAAGGTCTTCCCGGACGGCATGTCGAGCGTAAGCGTGTGGTTGTTCAACACGAGCGCCGATGTGTTGTAGCTGGCGTTGATCATGCCGAAACTCGCCGTGCCGCGGATGAGGGCGTCCGCCGTGAGCTCGAGACCCGACATCTGCGCCTGACCGTTGGTGCCATCGGCTCCGGTATTGCGCAACGCGCCGAGGCCGTCAGGACCCGTTCCCGCGATCTTGTAGTAAACGGCGTTCCCGTTGCCGTTCCCGTTGAAGTCGAACGCCGCGCCGTCCAGAACCTCGATCGTCTTGCCGTTGTTCGAGAAGACCGACGTGGTGCCGTGCTTCATGATGCCCTCCGCCACCGTGACGCCGGTGAGGTGGGTCATGCTGGCGGAGAGAACCATCGTGCCCGCACCATCCTTGATGAGCTTACCGGTGAATACCGGCTTGTTGCTGTTGTTGAAGGTGAGCGTCGTGCCCGACGGAACGGTCACGCGGAGATTGCCCATGCCGGCGAGGGCGGGGTGCTTGGCGAGGAACGCCGTATAGTCTGCGGCATGAAGCTCGAAGCCGTTGAGGTTTACCGTAGCCGCATCGACGAGGCGGTCCGCAATGGCAGACCACTCCGTATCCTCCGTGAGCGTGATACTGTCGAGAGGTGTGGCAATTGTCGGCGCATCGGAGGCTGCGCCGGCGTATGTGAGCGTGGTCGAAATGACCCATCCCTGGCGCGCAACGGCCGCGCCCTTCGTGAAGTCCGTACCCGTCGGATTCTCGAACACATGCCCGCTTGCGTTGTCGAAAAGCGCGCCCTTCCCGGCCGTCGTCTGCACCGGCACAAGATCGCGCACGACGACATCGCCGTCCTTCACGACCATCGAATCGAAGCGGTATTTTGCAGCGTACCCTCCGCCATACGAGGCGAACACGCAGAGGTCGCTGTATGGATACGACACGCGGCTTTCCGAGATTTCAGAGGACGCCCCGCCGCCGTTGAGGAGGAACTTATTCGCCGCCGTGATGTAACAGTGGTAGTCGGTGTTTGCCGCAGGTCTCACGGTGGTGGATGCGGTGCCGCTGCCGTGGAAACGGAATGATGGATTGGAGCCGTCATTCTGCATGTTGAAGAGGTAGCAGGAACCGGCCCAGCCCTGCCCGAAGAACGTCTTCTGGTGCTCGTAAACGACGCCGCCGCAGCGGAAGTCTGTCGTCGTATCCGTACCGGGAATGTAGTCGAGGCGCACGGTCTGCGCACCCGTCGAGGTGATGGACGCGATTTCCGAAGCGTAGGGGAGGTTGTCCGTCTTCACGAGGAAGAAGCGGTAAAAGACACCATCCGCCTTGAGCGCGGCGGGGAGCGTGTAGGCGTAGGACGTCGCGTCGGCGGCGATCGTCGCGACCTCCTCCCACGAAGTCCAGGCGTTCTTGCGCGTCTCGCAGTCCGTCGCGCCGTATGCGACGTAGAGCTTGTACGCAGAGCCGTCGGGATTCGCGAAGGTGAGCGTAATTGAATCGGCGGTCGCGGACGCGACCGCAACAGAACGGGGGAAGCGGAACGAAGGTGTCGAATCCACCACGCGGCCAAAGCGGGCCGCCTGACGCTCCGCGCCGGCGTTGAACGGCGTCGTCGTCTGGTTCGGATAGAACACGTTGTTCACCTGGTCGTAGAGGCCGATGTCGCCAGCGGCGTTGACGGCGGGGATGAAGTCGCGCACCTTCGAGCCGCTTGAGCCGCCGATCTTCATGCGATAGAACGTGAAGGTGCCTAGTTGGCGTCCGGTGTTTGCGCCGAAGATGGCGAAGTTTCCGCTTCCATTTATCGACCGGTCAATAGCCTTGCGTGTTTCCGATCCGCCACCTGTGAGCGTGAGGTAGCTCGCCGGGTCGATCACCAGACGGTAGTCCGTGTTCGCCACAGGAGTGGAAACGGTGTAGTTGGATGAACCGTAGAACCTGAATTTCGTTCCGCCGTCGTTCTGGAAAATGAACAAGTACTGCTTGCCGGCATAGCCACGCCCGAAGAAGGTCGTATCGTTCACGAAGGTGGCTGGAGTCTTGAACCGGAAATCGACGGCCCAGTTGTTTGCAGGCGCAACGCCGGTGTCGATCCACTGCGCGCCGGTGGAGGTGATGGAGACGAGCTCCTTCGCCATGTTGACGCCAATGGTCTGCATGAGGAAGAAGCGCAGGGGGCGTCCGTCGCGCAGCGCGGCGGGAACCTCGTACTCGTAGGTGGTCTGGTCGCCCGCGATGTCGGCGACCTTCTCGAACGAGTCCCAGGCGTGCTTGTCGTCGCCGCCGTCCGTCGCGCCGTGGGCGACGAACAGCTCGTGGTCGAGCCCGCCGAAGCCGGCGAACGAGAACGTGAGTGACGTCTCCGTCTGCCGCGTCACGCACAGCGTCGCCGCTTCCACCGGAATGATTGCGCAGGCTGCAAGAGCCAAAGCGCCGAACCAGGCGAAACGAGAGGTTTTCGCCTTCCCCCAAGGGGCGTTGCTCACAAGTTTTTCCATCGCTTTTCCTCTTTGTAACTGTTGATGATTACTTCTTGACCAGTTGAACTGGTGTAATGATACCATAATTTCACCGCCGAGCACAAGGCAAAAATGGTAGGGCCCATTTCCCCCCATTTCCCCCCAAAAAAATGAGGTCGTATGACGTTAGACAAAGCCCGTCTCGCTGAAAATCTCGGACAGCTTCTCGATTGTCACAGGCTTCAGGAGAAGCGCGTCGAAGCCATGTTCCCGATATGCCGCACGTGCCTCCACGTCCGCCGTTATCGAACACACCTTCAGATGCGCGAGACGTTTGTCGCCCCTGATTCGCCTCACGAGCTCGACGCCGTCCATGACCGGCATCCACATGTCCGACATGACGAGATCAAACAAATGGTCTTTCTCCAGCAGGTCGAGCGCAGCCTTGCCATCCTCCGCAAGTTCGATGTTGGTTATGCCCAGGTTCTTCAGCATGGCCTTCAGCACCGCCCGGTTCACAGGAGAATCGTCCACCACGAGGATGCGTCCCGGCATTTCCGGCGCCCTGGGCTCCGTTGCATGAGCGACCGCCTGCTCGCCTTTCATCTTATCTTCCGGCGCGACGGCGACCGGCACGTCCGTTCGTATCCTGAAGCCTTCCCCCGGCGCAGTCTCGATCGAGACCGTCCCGTTCGCGATGCCCACGAGCCGCTTGCAGATCGCGAGTCCGAGCCCGCTGCCCTCCGTTCGGTTCTTGATATCGGCCTGCACGAAAGGCTGCATGAGGCGTTTCGCCTTCTCCGCCGACACTCCCTTGCCGTTGTCCTCGACCGTCGTCGTCATCACCCCGTTCTCGTACGCGACCTTGACGCGTATCGTGCACGGCCCCGCATACTTGACCGCATTGCCGATGAAATTGAACAGCACTTGCCGGAACCGGTGGGGGTCTATCATGTAGCGCACCGACCGCAGGTTGTCAGGGATATCCGCGATGATCGTCTGTTTTCTCGCCTTCGCCATCGGCTCGAACATCGGCACCATGTTGCACACCAGCTCGCCGACATCCGTCGGCTCGTAGCAGAACTCAAGTTTCCCCAGATCCATCTTCGACAGGTCGAGAACGTCGTTGATCAGCTGCAGCAGCGTCTTGCCGCTGGACACGATCATCTTGAGGTAGCGCTTCGCGTCCTCCTGCTGCACGTCGCCCGCCTGCAGGAGCTCGGAAAAGCCTATGATGGCGTTGAGCGGCGTGCGGATGTCATGCGAGACCGACGAAAAGAAGTAGTTTCTCGACTTCTCGGCCTCGATCACCCGGTCTCGCTCGGCTTTCAGTCGCATGGCCGCGGAATGCCGCTCGAGTGCCAGCTTCAGCACGGTGGCGGCGACATTGAGCGTGCCCCTGTCATCCTCCGATATCTTTCTCTGCCGGTTAAGGTAGTGAAGCGCGATGCCGCCCCAGGGCTTCCCGTCGCTGTACACGATGACGGCTTCAACCGAGCTCGACGGACAATCGGAAGGTATAGCTATGACGGTCTGCCGCTTCGTGTCATTCAGCACGATGAGGTGGTCGGCATCCTCCACGGGCGGGATATTGAGCTTGTAGAACGCACATTCCTCGCAGCGGCAGGGACATTCCTCAGGTTCGCCGCCCGCATACAATATGCGATGGTCGCCGTCTACGGAATGGATCACGATGTAATCGCAAGCGGTCAGCATGAGCAGCCGGCGCATCGTCAGATCGATCAATCCCGGAATATCGTCCTTCGACAGGGCGAAGAAGAGCAGGTCGCTGCGAAGGCGCTGATGCGCCTGTATCTGATCTATCAGCGCGCGCTCGAACTCCCGCCCGTTCTCCTCGTATTCGTTCTTTCCGAGCGCGATGTCCTGTAGGGCCATGTCCCTTTCGTGCAGCCTGTGGCATGCGATAAGCAGATCGGCCGCCTCGTGGACATTGCTGATGATGCGATCGGAGAACTCCCTGCGAGGCGCCTTGACGAAGTCGAACCCAACGAACCCAAGGATCTTGTTTCCGCCGCCGACGAGCGGCGTCGCAATCAGCGACTGGATGCCATGCGTACTGAGCCAACCGCGGGAACCGGAGTCGATGGCGTCAAAGCCCGTAAACATGAAGTCGTGTCCGGACATAATGCAGGCGTTGAAGTCCGCAAGGGCCGCCAGATCGCACGCCTGCTGCCCGCCGATCGCCGGTCTGATCCCGTCGGCGCACCACTCGTGCGTGTTGGTGCACATGGACGTCTTTCCGGGTTCCAAGAACCGGTAGACGTAGCAGCGGTCGGCCCCCACGTTCCGACCGATCTCCGCGAGGACGAAATCAGAAATGTCTTCGTTAGGCTCGGCATGGACGACACGCCTCAAGAGCGAGCTGAAAAGCACGTGGTCGGCGTGCATCGTCACGGCGTCAATCGTCCCGTTCTCCTTCATGTTACTCGAGCCTCCTTGCCGAAATACGGAGTACCACGCGTTCCTTCTAGGTCGAACACAAAGGTTCGCGTTGTTTTCGATTTGCTCATGTCATCAATCCTCCCTGGAATCTCATGTCAGAACTCGTGTCATTTGGGCAGTTCCTTGCAGACGACCAAATTCTTCTTGTAGAAGGCCATGCCGAACTTGAGGATGTCGCGCTTTTCGCCATGCGCGGCGAAGTCGGCGAGCATCTCGGTGGTGTATTCGCGCGTGTCGATCTGCGCGCCGCCTTGCCGGCGCGCACCTGCTTCTTGCCGTTTTTTGCACTTACCTTCTTCAAAGACAACCTCGTTCAACTTTTGAACGACTTGAATGATACCATAATCTCACCCCCGCCCGCAAGCCGAAATTGCGGGAATCCGGAGTTTCCGGAATTTCCCCACCGAAGTCTCACCACGGACGACAAGCACAATAGTGACCGATTACCGTTATGGTTTCCTCTTCAGCGTCTTCAGCTGGTCGAGCTGCGCCTTGATAAGACGGTCGCCCGTGGGCGCGGCGAAACGCGAGGAAAGCGCCTCGTAGCCGCCCTCGGCGTGGGCCTTGGTCGACGCGATGTAGCCTTCGCTTCCGTTGGTGAGGCACGTGAAGACCGTCATGCGGAACGGCGAACGCGCCTTCACCGCGCGGCCAATATCAACAAAGGGCTCGCACGGCAGGCCTGCGAAGGCCAAGTCGTCGCCGATGGCGAGCGAGGTGACGAGGACGTCGAAGTGGTCCGGCCCGTTCTTCAGCCGACGGACACGCGACCAGGAGCTTGTGAGCGTCTTGATCTCCATGCTGCCAAGCGGGATCTCGTTCGTGCGCCCGGCATCGAACATCTCCACCCACTTGATCTCGTCGGCGGTCGGCCGGTTCACGGGCATGGGATGTTTGGCGACGATGCCGCGGACGGGGCCGGACGGAATCTCCTCGCACACGTCCCACACCGCCAGCGCCGCGCCGGCCACCGC
>CADCOC010000105.1 GCA_902802945.1 uncultured bacterium
TGCGGATTATGATTATTTTTGGAGACGCTACTATCCTGGTTATGCCACGAGTTCCAATCGGCTTGAGTTTCTTTCCGCGACTTTGTCAAATACGAACATTCCTTCGTGCAGTAAGTGGACTCGCTTTCAAAATCATTTCATCTCCGTCACCAACCAACTTCTTTCATCCGGCCAGCCGTTGCCGTGGATCAACGTTGGCGGGGGTGGCAATTGACGTTGAAGGAGAACTTGCCATGACTTTCACAACTGCCTTTCTTGCCGCCGCGCTTGTCATGCCGTCGATGCCGCCGCCGGAGTATGACGACTGCGAGGTCGTCACCAACTGCGTGTTCGACGCTTCGCGAGGGGACGCGAAGATGTTTGCCTTGAAGATCGAACTTGACGCAACTTCGTCCAACGGCGTTGAGGTTGTATTTGGGCACATTGCACTCAATTGGCAGCTTCTGCCAGATGTGCGTTCTGGAGACGACTCACTTCTGTCCGACTACTTCCACGAAGATTTTGTAGTTTTCCAAAGCAGAATCAATAAGCTCCTCGTCCTTTGACAACTTGACGGCGTTCTCTTCCATCCGGCTGACTTCTTTCTTCTCCAACGCCAGTGCGGTCTTGTAATCTGCCTCGACTCTCTTTGCGCGTCTTTCCTGGCGCAATGCCTCGTCGTACAATGCTTTCCATTTCCGTCTCGCAAACTCCTTCTTCTTTGCCCACTCCTCCCTCCTTTTGGCCGCAGCCCGATTATCTGAATGCCGATAATATCTTTGCCTATTGTACTCAGGCTCTTTAGGCGGAGGTGGAAAAGTAAAAGTTCTGGGGACCTTCGTCACGTCAATTTCTTTCTTGATCCCGTTCCCATTGTACAACACAACCGTGCGCTTGAATGTGGGCTTCTCGACCTTGCTCGTTTCCGGTATGGCAGAACTGGCTTTCCTGCCAATAAGTTTGCCGATGTCCTCTTCAATCGCTCGTCTTGGCAAGACGTCGCCAAACCCGATCTCGCCGAGCAGGATGTCAGTCTTCCCGTTGTTTGACCGCAACGTCAAACGGCATCTGGCACCGCCGGACTTCGTGCCGAGCTCAAGGAGTGTCTTGTACAGCGCAACATTGTTTTTGGCAGCTACGCAGAAGTCCCGTCCTCTTTTCGGAACAGGATATGAACCTTCTGGATTTTTTTCGCACTTCAGCCATACTCTGTCACCGGACGTATAGATGTACGAGTTACCGTTTACCATTCGAATGAAATCCAGGTAGGGAACGTCTTTTGCATCGGCCTCCAGCGATAGCGCCCTGACTTCCATGCGGCTAAACGAAACCTTGTCCACCTCATAGATCAGTTTGTCGGTGGGATAGGTGTCGAAGGCGTACCAAAACTTGCTGCCCGCCTTCGCGCTAAGGATTTTCTCGCTTGGCGGAGCATCTTCTTCCATATAGAGCGCCGACTTGAAAAGGTCCCGCGCCGTGTTGTAGACATCGCGTCTCTTGTTTTCAGCCTCGATCTTTTTCTGTCGTGCAGCTTCCGCTTCGGCAGCCTTACGTGCCTTTTCACGTTCAGCCTCCTCGCGTTCTCTTTGCGCCTTCTCGCTCGCCTCCTGTTCCGCACGCCGTTTCTTTTCCGCCTCTTCTTCCTCTTTCTGACGCTGCGCGCGCGCGGCCTCTTCGGCGCGCTCTCGTTTGAGTCGAGCCTCCTCTGCTTGTCTCTCCGCCTCTAGTCTCTCTTTTTGGATATGCCTGTTGTACATCACCGTCAGGGCAAGTCCAGCAACCACCAGAACGCCGATTACAACAATCTGCTTGATCCCTACAGTACCTTTTCTTCTTTTGTCATTCATTAGCGTTACCAAAGCAATCAACCTAAATTCCTCATTTCGATTTACCACTCCATGTTATATCTCACGCAGAGGCGCGTGAGACTTTCAACCGAGGATTTTTGGATCAAAGTTTTCCTCTGGAAGCAGGTTTGAACAGCAGGGCCGTGAGGACCGCGAGCGCGACGGAGAGCCCGAACGCGAGCAGGTAGGGCGTGGACCAGTCGTGCGTACCGTCCGGCTTGACGTTGGCGGCGAGGACGCGGTTGAAGATCGTCACGGAGAGGAACACCCCGATGCTGCCCGTGAGCGTCATCGTGAGACCCTGCGCCTGGTTGCGCAGCTCGGGCGGCGCCACCTCCGTCGCGTACATCTGCGCGTTCACGATGATGAAGCCGAAGACCGCGCCGTGCAGGAGGATGCCGCCGAAGTCGAGCGCGGGACACCCCATCTTCACGCTGCCGTAGAAGCAGATGTAGCGGAGCGCCATCAAGGCGATGCCGATCACCATCGACCACTTGTAGCCGCACGTCCGCAGGAGGAACGGCAACGCCACCATGAAGGCGAGCTCGCCGACCTGTCCTAGGTTCTGCGTGAGCGTGAGATAGGTGAAGCCCGACTCCTTGAGGTAGAGCGCGTTGTAGTTCATGTACCACTGGAAGGGAATCATGGTGCCCGCGAGCAGCAGGCCGAAGGCGAGGAAACGCGGGTCCTTGAAAAGCGAGAAGGCCTTGAGCCCGAACGCGTCGACGAGGCTCATCGGCGTGCCGTGCGCGCGTGGCGGCGTGGGCGGCAGGACGAACGCGAGGCCGGCGGCGACGAGTGCCGTTCCCGCCGCACATGCGAAGATCCACGGCGACGTATCGAAATCAGTCAGGCCGAACCACCGGATGCCGACTACCGAGAACACGGCGGAGGCCACCCAGCCGAGCGTACCGAACACGCGGATGTGCGGGAACGCGGCCGGCGTGGCGTGCGTCATCGTGATCGTCGCTGTGAGCGACCAGCCGGGCATGTTGACGAAGCACGCCAGGAGGAGAAGCGTGAAGAGCAGCGCGGGCGATCGCACGAAGAAACAGGTCGAAAGGAGGGCGGCGTAGACGAAGTGCGTCAGCGCGAGGACCTTCTCCGCGTTGAGGAAGCGGTCCGCGAACATGCCCACGAGCGGCGAGGCGAGCGTGCCGAAGCCGATGAACATCCCGCACCAGAGCGTCCACGACTCGCCGCCGGGGAGCGTCTTCACGTAGGGGATGACCGTGTTGAACCACACCGGCAGCGTCATGAACTGCAGGAACATCATGGCCGAGAGCTTGACGCGGAGCCCAAGGGGCATGGAGATGGTCTGGTCGGCGACGTCTGACATGGGAGCACCTCCTTAGATTTCGAGAAGTTTACGGGCTCGGGAGAACTGTTCGGAGAGATCGACTTTGCGCGCGCCGTTCACGTAACCGCCGCTTGCGAGGTCCTCGACGAAGCGACGGAACTTGTGGGGACCGGGCTTCAGGTTGTCGAGCACGCGCACTTCCGCAGTGCCGAACGTGCAGGATTCTGAGATCATGCCGGTGGACTCTGCCGTGACGTAGAGCGTGCTGGCGAGCTGAACGAACGCAGGAATCGGGTTGAAGTGGTCCTTCGAGTAGAGCAGTTTGTAATCAAAGGGGAAGGAATCGACCACGGCCTCGACCTCGGGCGGCGTGCGGCGAGAGGTGGTCACCCAGATTTCGTGGTTCGTGGCTTGTGGTTTGTGGTTAGTGGTTTGGGGTTTGTAGGTGGAGAAGATTTGATTGAGTTGGGAGCGCATCCAGTCGGCGGAGAGGGTGGAGCATTTGTTGGGGCCGCCCACGATGAGGGCCACGGCGGGTTTCGCGGACGGCGTGTAGCGTGCGCGGAACGCCTCTGTGCCGGCGGCGTAGAACGCCGCGTCGCTCGCCACGAGGTTGACGGGGATTGGAATCACGTTCGGGGCGGGGGCGGGACGGTCGAACGCCGGCGCGAGCACGCAGTCGAACGACGCGATGCGATAGCCGCGCGGGTAGAGCACAACGCCGCATTTCACGCCCAGTTTGCGCGCAAGGGATTTCGCCGCGTAGAACGTGCCCGATCCCGTACCAAGAACGGCGGCGTAGTCGTGGCCGCGACAAGCGCGGCCCTCCCGCTCCTCGTTCTCCTGGGAGGGCCGCGCTTGTCGCGGCCAATTTGCGAAAAGCGAGAGGGTATGAATCCCGAAACGGTCGAAGAGGTAGGAGAGGGCCTTGTGGAAGGCGGACTTGAAATGTATCTCCACGAGGTCGAATTCGTAGCCGAGGGCGCGCGCGAATGCCTTGGACTGGTTTTCGTGTCCCGCCTTGCCGTCCGTGAGGATGAGAACCTTACGCGCCATTCGGCTCCGCCCCCTTGTCCTTCGCGGGTTCCTTTGCAGGTTCCTTCGTGGGTTCCTTCACCGGTTCCTTCGCGGGTTCCTCTGGCGGCTTCAGCTTCCCTTCGAGCAGCTCTCGCACGGCCTTGCGGACCTGTCGTTTGGCGACGGCCATGCCGCCCTTGACGGTGCAGCCGGCCGCGCGGAGGTGTCCGCCGCCGCCGAAGCGCTTGGCAAGAAGCGTGGCGTCGTGCGGCTCGCGCGTACGGATCGACACGCGCGTCTCGTGCGTGCGGTCGGGGATCTGGTAGAAGAAGAGGGCGATTTCGTTGCGGGCCACCTGGCGGGGAATCTCGATCACGTCCTCGGCGTCCGCCTTCGAGCCGCGCACTTCCCGGAAATCGTCGCGCGTGAGCGTGACCTCCGCCACCTTGCGGTTCTTCCAGATGTGGAGGGATCGCCAGGCGCGACGCTTGAGTTCCATTGCCTTGGGCTTGAAGGAGCAGTATAGGGTGTCGTTGATCTGCGCCGTGCGCACACCGTACTTGAGGAGGTCGGCGGCGGCGCGCAGGGTGCCGGTGCGCGTGGAGTCGTAGGCGAAGCGTCCGGAGTCCGTGATGATCGCCACCCAGAGCGCCTCGGCCGTGGCGCGGTCGAGCGGCCATTCCATCCACTTGGCGAACCGCCACACGATCTCGCCGGCGGATGACGCCTCGGGGTCGATGATGGACGCGGCACCGGCGGACACGCTCGTAGCGTGGTGGTCGATGGTGAGGGTGGGAAGCTTCTCGGCGAAGGGGCGCACTTCGGGCGGGAGGCGGTTCGGCGCTGCGCAGTCCACGTAGATGAACAGGTCGAACTTGCGTTTCTTCAGGCGGCGGATCGGGATGATGTCGGCCACGCCCTCGAGGAAGCCGGGCTTGCCGAGGGCATGGACGTCCGCCGTGGCGAACGCATCGTGTCCTGCGGCCGTGAGCATCCGCGCGAGGGCAATCATCGAGCCAAGCGAGTCCCCGTCGGGGCTGAGATGCCCCGAAATGAGAATCCGCTTGGATTTCTCCAACAGCTCTTTTGCCGCCGTATAACTGGTATGGTCTTCCATGGTGATGTGTAGGGGAATATCATAGCAAAATCGGGGCGGTTTGACTAGGACAAACCGCCGGACTGTGATATAATACCGGCATGTGTAACCTTTTCCCGGCAGAGGTGTAAACAGAGCAAACAGGAAGGAGTAAAACATGAGCGGACACGGCGGATTCAGTTCAATCGGAAGCGGCATTAAGGTGCCGCAACCCTTCAACATGCCGAAAATCGAGGAGCTTCAGCCGGGCAAAGACGGCGGCCCGCTCGGTGATCAGGCCCTACCAGGCGGCCCGCTCGGTGATCGGGCCCTACCAGCGGATACCCGGCTCGACCAGACGAAACGGCTCGCCGCCTCCCTGGATGTGATGCTCCTCAAGGTGGCGAAGACGGCTGCGGCGCCGGTTGACGTCCAGGCCCTCAAGGACACCCTCGTCGCCGCCGGTCTCGACAAGGCGACGCGCAAGTTGATCGAAGGCGCCGCGAAGAAGGCCCAGACGTCGTTCCAGGCCATCAACCAGTTCTCGGGCCGCCAGATCGCCGATGCCCTTGTCAAGGACGAGAAAGGCCGCTTCGACTGGGACGCGAATAGCGCCGTCGGCAAGGCGGTCAAGGCCGCCCTCGACGCACAGGCGGACCTTTCGGAACTGCTCTACAATGCGCTGAATGCCCTGCCGGCCAGCGCGAACGCCCGCGCACGGAACGCGCTCATGGAGGCGATGTTCCAGACCGACCGCCGCGCCTCGGAGCTTCAGACGCTCGTCTGCGACTTCGCCGACATGGCGGAGAAGGTCGGGAACGATCCGACAATCAACGCGCGTCTCGACAAGACGCTAGAATCGCTCATCCCGAGCCAGTCGCTCAAGATGCACGGCTCGGAGAAGATCGCCGCCGACTTCCGCACTTCCCTCATGCCGCTTGCGAAGCGCATCGACGATCTCGCGTCCGTGCAGGAGCGCCAGCTTTCCGACGACGAGGCAACGAAAATCCGCCGCCAGATCGACGAGGCGTTCAACGCCCTCGCGCAGGCGGAGACGACGTACGCCGCGAAGGGCACGCCGCTCGACCGTTCGCTCTTCGAGTCGGCGCGGGGCGTCCTGACGGACCTCACCAAGCGCCTCAACGACATTCGGCGCGAGGTCGCGATGGCCTCGATGCGAACCTTCATCGACAAGACGTTCACGGCGCCGGACATTCCGATTCTGCAGGACAAGTTCAGGCCGCTCGTCAAAAAGATGTTCCCCGCGCTCGCGTCGGCCATCGACACGCAGAGGCTCCTCCGGGAGGCGGCGCTTGAGTTTCTGGAAAAGCACAACGATGCAACGGTCCGCAAGATGAACACCCTCGCCCGCGAACTGGCCAGTCTTTCCAGCGCCGTTGGGAATGAACTGAAAAGCATTGAAAAGCAGGAATACAAAGGCCAGCCAATATTCAACCTTGTGTACGAAGAGCGTCCGGATACTCGGGATCTGGTCAATTCGCTGTCGCGCAAGGACCGCAATGCCTGCACGCCGGAATTGGTCAAGGAGTTCCGCCAGGCGGTGCTGTCGTTCGTGGCCGACAACGCCGAGGCCGAATTCGGCGCCCTGAAAGTCGCCTACGGCGGAATCTTCGGCGCGAGCACCCAGACCGCGCATCTCGTCCAGATGTTCCGGAACGCGGCCGGCCATGATCCTTCCAAGTTCCTCACCAACAAGACGCTCGCCGCCGTGTTCGAGGGACGGGCGGCGGTGACGACGGTCGTCGAGACGCGCCTTGCCGGACTTCCCGACGAGGATGCCGACCCGGCGCTCGACAGCTCCAACGCCGTCTCCTCCAGGCCCCTTGGCAGCGGCCAGGTCAATACCGTGTACCAGGTCGGATACAAGGACGGCTCGACCTACATCTTCAAGCCCGAGGCTCCCGGTCGCCAGGGCCTTGAGGGGTTGCAGCTTTCCAAGGGTTCCTACAAGGACACGCAGCTCGTTGCGCAGCTCAACATGTCCGCGCAGAAGACGGCGGACGCCTTCGGGCTCGGCGACGTCATGACGAAGACGTCGGTCGGCGCGCACGACGGCCAGTTCGGTCTGTTCATGGAGAAGGCACCGGGCAGCGAGGCGGCGAACTACGGACGCGACAATCCGAGGACGGAGCCAGGCCGCTTGAACGCACAGCAGATCAAGGAACTCCCCGACGCGCAGTACGGAAAGGTCGTGGGCGAACTGATGCGCAAGACAAACCGCCTCGAGTGGTTCGACATCCTGACCGGACAGGGCGACCGCCACCACCACAACTACATGGTGAACGTGCCGGAGAACGGCGACGTCACGGTGAAGGCCATCGACAACGACGCCTGTTTCGGGACGTTTATCATCGCCCCCGGCGTTTTCATGCTCAGAGGAGAACATGCGGCCAAATTCGCGCAGGCGTTCAACACGGTCGGGAGAAAGCTGTATCCGAGCCAAGTCATGGGAACGCAGATCAACCGCCTCAACCACGATCCGGGCATTCGTCAGCTCGCCAACGGCGCGGTCGTCGTCGACACGTCGAAGATGCGGGCGCTGGAGCTTCACTTCTGCCTGAAAGTCGCGACCGGATGCCATGTTACGCGTGCGCCCGACTACATCGACGAGGAACTCTATGACAAACTCGTCGCGATGAAGGGCGGCGAAGCCCGCGAGAAATACATTGCCGACCTCAGGGCGCGCCTGACGCAAGACCAGGTCGACGTGGCGATAAACCGTCTGGACGCGGCAATCACCCACGCGGAAAACCTCAAGGAAACCGGACGTGTTATCTCAACGGACGACTGGGGCAAAAAAGACGTCCAGCGCATGGTCGCCGGGCCGAAGCCAAAGCCGCTTCCCGCTGTCGGCGGACGCAGTCCGAACGACACACTCTTCGCAAAGAATGTGCAGGCCGATGTAAACGACCTTCAGGGCTCGCTGTTCCGCCGCGACCTTCTCCCCCACATCGCCAAGCCCGGCTGGTTCGAGGAGTGAGCACGTCCAGAGTGCCACTGCCGACGAGGTGGCACTGTCTTGTAAAGTCGTGAAGATGTTTTTTAAAGGGATTGCGCAGTGCGGAGAATTTTAGTAAAATCATTGCGATATTCAGCACGCTAAAAAAGAAAAAACATGACAGACAAAATCATGGTTGCCTTCAATTGGGCAAATAGGGCCTTGTTGGTCGCGATAGTTGCGCTTGTGCTTGCGTGTACGGCGCAGGCGGTAGGCATTCCTGGAGTCTATACCTACAAGCTCATTTTGCGCGACGATCTGGGATTCGCATTGAGCGGGACGGAAACGTCCGCCGGCGACGAGAGGGTGTCCTCCAACTACAAGATTGAGGTGTACACTTCCGATGGAGTGAAACTGAATGTTCAGGTTCAGGACGCGGTGCTCGACGGCGGGGGGACCGTGGGGCATAACTGTGCGGTTACCGTGCCCGTTGGCGAGGATTCTGGCTACGCGAAGGTCGGCGAACAGCTGACGCTTGTGGTCACGACAAAGTATTCCGGTTCAGAAAGATTCCGTTCATCGAAGGTCCTGCCCCCGGTTGGTGGAACGATGGGCTTCGCCCATGCGCCCGTCGGCGTGTTCTGGTCGGATTCCGCGGACACGGACGATGGATGGAGCGTCTGGCTGCGCACTGTTGAAATGTATGCCACTTCTTCCATTGGCGGCCTCGATGACGACTACGACGAAGACGGGCTTACCAACATTCGCGAATACCAACTCGGAACCGATCCCGCAGGCAATGTGCTGGGGTTGCCGAACAAGCCCGAAGTCAGCATTGAAGAGCAGGGCGGCGCGTACAAGGTGAGCTTCAACTACGGCTGGGGCCATGTCTATTCGATCCGCACCGTCGAAGGCACTGCAGCTGTCGGCAAGGACGGACAGGACCTTGAGCTGTACGAGAGCCTTGAAAGTCTCAGTGCGGGCACGGCGTATGGAAAGTATTTCTACGACTCGGACTACAACACCGGGAAGAAGGCGTTCTTCGTCAAGAAGCCGGCGCTTGACGGGGGCTCCCTGATCGGCCTTGCGGTGGACGGGCGGTTACAGGAGTACATCCAGGTGGGGGAGGATGCGTCGTCCGTGTTGGTCACGCCGGGGTTCCCGATCGAGTACGAAACGGAGGCGGCGGCTATGGCTGCGAAGACGAAAGCCGAAGTCGCGCCGAGCGAATCGGTGACGACGGCTCTCACGGGCGACGGCATGTCGGACGGCTACAAGGCGAAGTTCACGGTGGAGGTTCTGCAGGAGGACGGCAAGTGGTTTCTTGCCGCCCAGCTGACGCCGACGGCGTGGACGAACCTCATGGAGAATGCGACCGCTGCGACGCGGCAGATTCCCGTTGCGGAAATTGCGCAGCTTCCAATGGGGGTGACGACGAACGTCGTACTTACGGGCTGCACGCCAGGTTTCTACTATTCGCTCCACTCCGGCGCGACGCTTTCCGGCATCGCGGCGGATGCGGAAACGGAGAACATCGGCGTCCTCTGCGGCGCGGACGGCGTGGTTGAGTTTCCGAAGGTGGAGAGGCCGAGCGAAGGTGCGGGCTTCTTCAAGATCCTGACTAATGTAAAGTGAAAAGTGTAAAATGAAAAGAGGAGAATGAAAGAATGGAAATCAAAGGACGAACAAGGTTGAACTGGGAAGGTGAAACTGGAAAGGACTCCGCAAGGTGGCTCCGCAAAATGGCACCTTGCCTCTTGTGTTTTACATTTTACATTTTACACTTTACACTTTACGCGGTGCCGGTGCTGCCGTATGGAACGCATCTCGTGACGGGTTCGTTCCGAGGCAACTACAACACGGTGCTGCGTGATTTCGGTTCGGCGAAGCTGAGGGCCCAGCGCGCGGACGGCACGGTGATCGCCGAGTCGCCAGTTGCGTCCGCCAACGCCGAGGGTGTCAATTTCATCCTTTCGATTCCGGTCGCCACCGCGTCCACGGCGAAGTCCTGCACGGTGGGCGAGACGCTTGACTGCGTGCTGGTGACGCAGGAGGGGACGCTGGACGTGCCGAATTCGCTGAAGGTCGCCTCGCCGACCAAGGTCGGAAAAGTGACGTTCAACTGCACGGAGGTGAAGAGCTACACCAATCCCAAGGACGGCACGGTCGTGGAGATTCCTACCGCCTACATCGACGAGGCGCAGTGGTATCTCGATACGTACATGAACGGCGGCGCCTACGATCCGTGGGCCGACTACGACAACGACGGCATCAGCAACTACGGCGAGTTCCTTGCCGGCACGATTCCGTTCGACGAATCGGACTACCTCCGCGTGAAAGAGTTTGGCGTCAAGGATGGAAAGTTCGCGCTGAAGTTCGAGCACGTGGGCGGCCACGTTTACGCGGTTTCCTCCGCGAACACGCTCGCAAAGCCGACATGGGCGAAGAAGCGCGTACGCAAGGAAGCCAAAGGCGCGGAGCTTGATCAAGTCGTGGCCGACGGCACTGACGGCGACGTGGGCGAGACGGAGATATTCATTACGCCCGTCGGCGGCGCCACGAGCGAGTTCTTCAAGCTGGAGGCGAAGTGAGTGTAAAATGGAAAGTGTAAAGTGTAAAATGAAAAGTGGAAAGTGAAAAGAGGAACGCGAAAGAAAAGGAGATTTGAGAAATGAGAGAAAGAATGCAAACAAAGAAACTTATAACTTGCCTGTTATGTTTTACATTTTACACTTTACACTTTACACTCTATGCGGTGCCGCGCGTGACCGAGACGCTGGTGATTTCGGAGGGATGGAATGCGGTGTACATTGAGTGTACGCCGACCAATGCGACGTGTGAAGCCTTCTTCCGCGACACGCCGGTGATTTCGGCGGCGGCGTTCCGCAGCGGCGCATACTCCGATACCGCCCAGTACGACGAGAGCGGCAACGAGAAGTTGCAGGCGGAGCTGCCCTATCTGCAGTGGAACCGCGGCGAAGAAAGCGCCTCGGCGCTCCAGGCGATCATCGGCGGCAATACGTTCCTGCTCTTCGCCACGAACTCGGCGACTATCACCTTCGAGGGTGTGCCGGCCGTGCCGAAGATGACGTGGCACAAGGTCTCGTCCTCCGAGTCTGTGGAATCCTTCAACATGGTCGGCGTATCGACGGCCCAGGAGACGATCCCCATCAAGGACTACTTCGGCGAAGGTCCGTTCGGCATGTCGTCCTCCGGCAGGGCGATCTACTCCATCTATGGCACGAATCGGGATAGGCCTGAAATAAAGGATGCGGAGCATGGCGGGTTCGGGCGGTTGACGCCAATAGCCAGAGGCAAGGCGTATGCGCTCACGTCGACGAGTTCCTGCGATTGGCCGGGCGTAATTGGCGTGATGGGCGATTCCGTTTCCTTTTACAATGGAAACAACTACGCATCCATCAAGGTCATGAACTGCGGCACGACGAACCACACGTTCAGGTTCACGATGGTGAGTTCGAAATCGGTGTCCGGCGAGGAGCCGCCGCCCATCTCGCGCCGGCTGCCGCGCGTCGATGCGATCAGCGAGCCTGGCTACACGAACGTTGACGTGTCGGTCGCCTGGGATGTTCAGCTGAAGGCGGGCGATGTTACGGAGCAGATATTCAGCATCGACCGTTCCAATGTCGATGCCTCCACGGAATACGGGGCGATCCTGGTGATAGAGGACCTCGGCCCCAGCAAGATGCGCGTGCGCCTGCCGATCTATGTGGCGCCGGTCTCCGAGAGTGCCGTCGCCTATCCGACCGGTCTCTGGATCGGCGAGATCGCGCTCACGCACGTCACCTGGATGGACGATACCAATTCCATCCCCGTGAAGGCCGGCGGAACGCTGAAGATGAGCGTGATGATGCACGTGGACGCGAACGGCACGTGCAGGCTTCTCCAGCGCGTCGCGGCGGGGATGGATACGAACGGCACGGCGCGGCTCTTCAAGGAGCTTGCGAACGTACCGGCGGAGATTGAGGCTCCCAAGCGCTTCTCGACGGTGATGATGAGCGTCGATACGCCCGTCGTCGCGGCGGAGGGCGGCTCGGTGTTCGGCGACGAGGCGGACTTCACGTGGGCCATCGCTCCGACGGCGCGCGACAATCCGTTCCGCCACGCCTGGCATCCAGACCACGACGGCAAGACTGCCGACTATGAGGGTCCCGCGCCTTCGGGCGACGACTTCGCGAACTACGCGAGTCCCATCAAGCCCGAACTGTGGAGCATCTCGAATCGCCTCGACTTCTCCTGGCACGAGCTGGGCAACCGCAATCTGCCAGCCAATTTCCCGTACAACGCCGAGGAGACGACCTCCGGCTTCGTGACATGGGAGGTGACGGGGCTCATCGCGAAGAGGCCGATCAAGTCGGTCGGCACGTTCACTCTCAAGCGCGTCTTCAACGCGAAGGAGTTAGAGGGCAATTGAGGTGTTTTAGCCGCAAAGAACGCAGAGAACGCAAGGGCTTTGCGAACTTTGCGGCGAAAAATCTGAAGGTAAACGAAAACGGAGAAAGAGAATGAAGAGCAAATTGACAGCCTGTATCACACTTTTTACACTTTACACTTTACACTTTACACTCTTCGCGGACGTGCCGCAGGTGCTGACCTACCGCGGGGTGCTGAAGCGGACGGGCGGATTCGCACGCGCCACTTCGCTGGAGATGACGTTCCGCCTCTACGACTCGAAGTCGCCCGATACGGCGCTCTGGGCGCGGACGATGCGCGTGCCGGTCGATACGAACGGCGTGTTCTACGCCGAGCTGAGCGACCAGAACGGGAACGACCCCGACGGAATCGGCTACCCGCTTGCGGACGTGATGGGGGCGATCAAGGGAACGCCGGAGATCGGCCTTACGCCGCCTGACGCATCGGAACTGAAGCCGCGCCAGAAACTCGCGACTGCACCGCGCGCGGCACGGGCGGCGCGGACGAAGGCGGCGGATGTCGTCTATGCGCCGACCGGGGCCTTCGCGCAGGGCGTTAACATCGACACGGCGGTGGCCAACAGCATCACGGTGCAGAAGGGCGCGTCGCTTGCGGCGTTCCCCCCGAACTGCTCCCTGACGAAGTTCGACGAGCCTCGTCCGCGCGAACTCGGCGGCGGCGATTCGCAGATCACGGTGCGCGACGTGACGGCTTCGCGTCCGAACTGGCCGGTGAGCTTTACGGAGCGCAGCTTCAAGTACGCGACGACCTCCGCGCCGTGCGACATGATCCTCACCTACGAGGGCAAGGACGGCGCGTTCAGCGTCATCGTGCCGGCGGGCGGCAAGATCGAGGGCAAGGACAGCAATGTGCAGATCATCTATGGAACGGCGTTCGGGAATCCGTAATAGCGAATAGGTGATAGTGAATAGTGAATAGTTAAAGAGGCAAGAGAATGAAGAATTATCTGATAATCTTTGCGATGGCGCTGGCGGCGGCGGGAGCGCGTGGCGATATGGCCACGGGTACGATCAGCGGCAGTTCGCCGATGAATCTTAACGGCGGCACGGTCTATACCGTGAGCGGCAACGTCACGATTAACGCACCGTCGGGCCAGAACGCCCTCACGGTCAAGTCCGGCGGCAGCGGGTCCGGCGACAAGGTCGTGATCGACATTCCGCAAGGCTGTTCGCTCACCGTGAAGGGCGGCGACGGGAGTGGCAAAACCGGCGGCGGCGCGGGCATCTACCTGCCTTCGGGCATGACGCTCTACATCACCGGCAAAGGCAGTCTTACGGCGACCGGCGGCAAGGCGGGCAACGGCGGCAACGGCTCCGGCGGTGGCGCCGCCGAACTCAATGATTCAGGGACGAACCACTTCAAGAACGGCCCTGGCGGCGACGGCGGCGACGGCGGCGGCGGCGCGGGTGCCGGCATCGGCGGCTCCGGCGGCGGCGGCGCTTCTGGCGGATCCGGAGCGGCCAAGTCTGATTACAGGTATGCAGAACACGGTGAACACTTTCCGGCCGACGGAAAAGAGGGTGGAGCGGGTGCGAACGGCTCTAACGGGAATTCGTGCGGAAGAGTGTTCATTCTCGGCGACGTTACAGTGAACGTGAGCGGAGGCGTGGCCGGTACGGCCGGCAGTGCATCGCGAAGCTGGGGTGAAACCAAGACCGACAAAAAGACCGACGACTGGCATGCGGGCGGCGGCGGTCCCGGCGGCGGCGGCGGCGGCGGCGGCAAGGCGATGTCCA
>CADCOC010000106.1 GCA_902802945.1 uncultured bacterium
CGTCGACTCGGACGAGGTGACGGGCGCCTTCACGACGAGCGGCGTCGGCGTCGGCGGCACGGGTGGCGACATAACGCGCGTCGGCGACGACTGGATCCACTACTTCCGCGTCGGATTCGACGAACAGGGCGGTGTCACGAATGACTATGTCTTCACGCCTCCGTCCTACGCGACGGCGATACGCGCGCTCGTGGTCGGCGGCGGTGGGCCCGGCGGCTACTATGCCGGCGGCGGCGGCGGCGCGGGCGGCTACTACTACAACGAGGCGCTCGGCGTGACGCCTGGAACCGAATACTCCGTCCACGTCGGAGCGGGCGGCGTCGCCGCCACGTCGGCGACCGCCTACGGCTCGAACGGCGGCGATTCGTCGATCGTCGGCGGTAACGTGAACGTCGTGATGCTGGGTGGCGGCGCGGGCGGCAACGGCAAGCTGAACAACCAGACCGCGACGCTCGCCGGCCGGAACGGCGGCAGCGGCGGCGGCACGGCATGGGCGGGCTATACGACCGGGACGGGTACCGCCGACAAGGGCCATGACGGCGGTGACGTGCCTGCCGGACAATATCAACAGGATCTGGCCGCCGGTGGCGGCGGCGCGGCGGCCGTCGGCGGTTCCGTGGAATACAGCGCCAGCCAGCAGACGAAGGGATCGGGAACCGGCGGCAACGGACGTTCCTGCGACATCACGGGCGAGTCGCTCCACTACGCCGGTGGCGGCAGCGGCGGGGCGAAATTGGTTAAGAACAACAACGGGACCGGAACCGCCGGCGCGGGCGGCAACGGCGGCGGCGGCAAGGGCGGCCAGTACGACGAAACGGAAGGCAGCCAGTACGCCACGGCCGGCGCGGACGGTTTCGGCGGCGGCGGCGGCGGCGGCTCAACCTACAGCCAGGACTCGTACCAGGGCGGCAACGGCGGCAACGGCATCGTGATCATCCGCTACGCCGCGCAGGGCGATGGCACGGACGTGACCGCACCGGCAATCGCGCTTGAAAGTCTCGACCGCGCCGCAGACGGCCTCACGACCGTCGGCTACCGCGTCGCGTGGGCGGGCGCGGGCTACGAGGACGCGGACGTCAAGGTCGTGTGGGGCTTCCACAAGGACGAGCTTTCGCACACCAACGACATCGCCTCGGCCATGATCGGCCGCGGGACCGGTACGTTTACGCTGGAGGACCAGACAAAGACCGTCTACGTTCGTGCCCTCGCGACGAACGCGGGAGGCCTTTCCTCCATGTCGCCCAAGATCGTGAAGATTCCGTTCGTTGATCCGCAAGCGCCCGAGGTGCCAACGCCGGAGGTCAACCAGAGCGCAACGAGGGTTTTTGTCCGAAAGACGGTCACGCTCACAGCGTCCGCTCCGAATGCGACGTCATACTACTGGCTGAAGAACGGTGTGATGATCGAAGGTGGCACAAGCGGAACGCTGACGGTGAATTGGCGCAGTCCGAAGAACAATCCGACAGACACCTATCAGGCCGTGGCCGTCTATAGCATCGACGGTTTGCCGGTGGAAAGCGAAGCTTCGGCGGAAATGACCGTTGAGAACCGGCCGATGGGTACGGTCATCTTGATCAAAGGGGGGGATCCTTCGGCACCTTCTGTGGAACATGACTACAGCGCCGACTACCTCACCTTCAGGGTACTCACACCCGGAACGATTTGCTGGAAATCGTTTGGCAACCTAGCCAAGACCATTGAATACAGCATCGACAACGGCGCATGGACTTCCATAACCTCCACGTCTGAAGGGGCGACCCTTTCCGTATCGCAGGGCAACTTGGTCAGATTCAGGGAAAGCAACACGACATACGCCACGGACAAGAATACATATTCCGGCTTCGAGGGAGGAACCGCGACATACGACATCGAAGGCAACATCATGAGCCTTCTGTATGGAGACAACTTCGCCGAACGCACGACCTTCCCGGACGGCAGCAGTTACAACTTCTGCTCGTTGTTCAAGAAAGCTCCGGTGATTTCGGCGGAAAACCTCGTTCTCCCGGCAACGACGCTCAAGGACTACTGCTACCGCGCCCTGTTCAGCTGGTGCTCGACGCTGACCAAGGCTCCCGAACTTCCGGCTACGACGCTCGCCACGGGATGCTACTGGTACATGTTCGAGCAATGCGCCATCACGGAGGCTCCGGTCCTCAACGCCACCACGTTGGTTAAAGAGTGCTATGGACACATGTTTGAGGGATGCGGACTCCTCAATAAAATCACATGCCTTGCCACAAACGGGTTCAACGCCACCAATTGTCGGGCGGACTGGGTTAAGAACGTGGCTGGTGACGGCGTGTTCGCCAAGGCCGCCAACATAACCTGGACGACAGGCGCCAATGGCATACCTTCGGGATGGATCGTGTGCGAGGACGTTTTGCTGCTGCCGCCTGAAGTGTCGTTTGACGGCGAGACGATTGAACTGGAATGCGACACGACGGGTGCCGAAATCCACTACAGGCTTGGGCAGACAGGCGATTTCGCCCTGTACACGGAGCCAATTTCCATCGTCGCGGACACCGTCGTCGAGGCCTATTCCACCTATCAGGACCACACGAGCCCGACAGTAACTCAAACTTGCGTGTACGTGCAGGAGACTCCGTTCCAGAGGTCGAACAAGGACCTCACGACATGGAGATACGGCGGCAACACCATCACCACGCCCTATTCCGTCAACGGAATCGACGGGCACTCGTCAAACTACGCCAAGGGCACGTTCGCGTTCGAAACATCCATCACGCTCAGAGAGAAACAGCCAACCTACCTGTGGTTCCAGCATGCCGACCAGAGCGCGGACATCTACGTCGACAATGTGAAGGTCGGGACGCACTGGGGCGGCTACAACGCGTTCTTCTTCGACATCAGCGAATACGTCCACCATGGAAGGAACGAGATCCGAGTGGCGCTGTGCAACACCACGCGGAACGCCTTGGCTCCATGTGCAGGCGACTTCAATTTCAACGCCACCCTCGGCAACGTCAAGCTGTTCACGAGCCCGGTCCTTCCGGCCATGGAATACGGCTACGACGGATTTCACATCACCTCGTCGGTGTCCGCTTCCTCCGCAACAACCAACGCAACGATCAACGTAAAAACCAAGGTCCCGGTCGGCGCGACCCTCGTATGCACCATTTCCGATGGTTCGTATGCCTGGACAAACACGCTGGCAAGCACGGGAAGCGAGCAGACCTTCACGACCACCATCGTAGGAAACGACTTGCATCTGTGGAACGGGACGATTGACCCGCATCTCTACACGGTGACATTGGAAATCTACAAGGACGGAGATTTGTACCACAGATACCAGCGTCCCTACGGGTTCAGGTACTACGAATACGCCATCGACAGGAGCGGCATCCTCCCAAGCGGCAACTACACGGGATTCCTGCTCAATGGACAGCCTTACCAGCTGAGGGGCGTCTGCATGCACGACGACCTGGAGGGGAAGGCCAACGCGCTCAACGACAGCGACTACGACCAGGAGTTCGCCATCATACAGGAGCTGGGATGCAACTTCATCCGACTCGCGCACTATCCGCACCCGAAGGAGGTGTACGACAGGTGCGACCAACTCGGAATCGTCGTACAGACCGAAGTGCCGTGCGTCAACAAACTCCAGTCCACCCTGCCGGAAGACTACTACACGCACCTCACCACGCAATACATCGAGATGGTGCAGCAGCACTATAACCACCCCTGCATCATGTTCTGGGGACTCAGCAACGAGACAACCACGGACGACAAGGCATTCGGGAAGGAGAAGATTGATGGATATTACGATCTCATCAAGGGGCTCGATTCCGAGCGCATGGTCGGCTATGTCATGTCTCATAGCACCGACAACCCTTCTGGATACTATAACGACCCGAAAGTGGATTGGTTCGGCTGCAACATCTATGTCGGATGGTACATCGACCAGAATAGCAACGACCCTTCGTCTCGGTTGAACACGCGCCTAAAGAACATCCTGACAAATCGCGGCAAGCCGATGGCGTTCTCGGAGTATGGATGCGGGGGAACGCAGCATTGCCACTCCGAGGACTTCATGAGCACGACAACCCGCGGCAACAAAGCAAGGCACGACATCGAGTACCAGATGTGGCTACATGAAGGACACATCGCTGCGATCAGAAACTACCCGCAGCTCCTCTTCACGAGCCAGTGGCAGCTGTTCGACATCGCGGTGTCAAGCAGAAACGAGGGCTACACAGAGTGCCTCGACGGCCTCAACGCGACCACAAACGACGTCCTTAGAAGGCTGAACAACAAGGGCCTCGTGGAACGCGACCACGTCACGAAAAAGGACACGTTCTACATCTACAAGGCGGAATGGAGTTCGCAGAAGTTCGTCCATATCTGCGGCAAAGACTACACAAAGACGACCGGACGCGTGCTCAAGTGCTACACCAACGACGGCGACACTTTGTCGATGTACGTTGGAGACAGCCCGACGCCGCGCATGACGGCAACCGTAGTCGACCACATCGCGGAATTCCCGGCAATGGACTTCCCGCCAGGTGTTGAAATCAGAGTTGAGGGCGCCACCACGTCGGACACGGTGACTTTCCAGTAATTCCTTGGATCTGCTCAGCGAGTTCGCGTTAGGGACTCTTGCCGAAGGCGAGGCGCGGCCAGTTCGGCAGATAGTCCGCCGCGCCGAACACTACCGTCAGGCCATCGGCGTCCTCCGCAGGACAGTTCGGCGAGAATTCCCCGCAGAACACGCGGATGTACGGTCTCGCCCCGCGCGACGCAAGCCAGTCCTCCGGACGGTTCGGCGAAATCACCCGCACGTCTTCCAGCGCCGTGAAGCGCGCCAGCAAGCCCGGTCCCGCGTCGGCGGCGCGTCCGCAGAGCGAAAGCCGCCGAACATCCGCAGGCACGGACGACAGGTCGTGTACAAGGCCATACGCGCGCCCGGCCCCTTCAGACGTCTGGATGAAACCCCGAAGGACGCGTCCAAATGCGGCACCACCCATCACGGACTCGTCGCAGACGACCCAGTCGTCTGGAGGCCCCTCCCCCACCGTCAAAAGCATGCCATCAGGCGAGCGGCTGATGTGAAGGACACCTGCCGGCCGACAGCACACGCCGAGAGCCACGCATGCGCTCAACAGCACGCCACTGACAACGAGCGTCACGACAACGACCGTCCGCCGCGCGCCCTTCGCCGTACAAAATGTCCATGCCGCCGGCACGAGCGCCACCACCGGCACCACCCACACAATCCATTCCTCTGCCACCGAGCTGAAGAATGCCGCCGCAGCGAAGGCGATCCACACGGCAAGGGGTAGCGGATCGCCACGCGCGCGCCATCTGACAATCCCCGCTCCAAAGACCAGCAGCCACGCCCAGACAAACATGAAGCGTCCACACCAGCCCCATTCGACGAGCCAGGTGAAGTGGCTGTTGACGAGCGTACGGTAGCGTTCTGTCCGGTCAAGCGGCTGATACCAGCCCATGAAGGCATCCCCCGCCGCGCCGCGTCCCCATCCGCCCGGCGCGTCAACCATCATGCACGGCACGTTCCGCCAGATCGCAAGGCGGTTGCCCACCGAGGCATCCGCCGCCGGCGAGCTATTGGCGACCCGCCCCGCGAAGCCCGTCCACACGGCCGCGCCAACGAGCGTACACGCCGCAAGCAAAACCGGAAGCCAGCGCCGTCCGACGACGAGCGACTTGCACAGTCCCACCAGCAGGACGAGCGCGCCCAGCAGAAAAGCCACCAGCCCGCCCCGGGAGAAAGTCCGCACCAGACCGTACCCTACAAGCACCAAAAATATTCCAGCGCACCAACGGATCCATTCGCGCCGTGCGCGCACGGAGAGTGCCAGCAGCGGCAGCATCAGTAAAACCAGCACGGCAGCCGCCTTGTTGGGGCTGTCCAACCCGAAGTCCCAGCGCGCCATGCCCTGGAAGAAGAAGGGCTCTGCGGCAAAAAATGTCATTCGCCGATCCAGGCCTCGCGGATTGCAGCCGGCAATAACATCCGAAAATCAGGAGGCACGCAAATGGCGTCGGCCTTCGGGTAGACCGACTGGTTGAACACGTCCGCCACGTAATCTGACGACTTGAAGATTTTCGCCCAGTCCGGTTTCGCGAACTTCCCGCCATTGAGTTTCACCGCGTGTGCCTGTTCCGCGAGCGCGAATTCAAAACACGTGAAGCCGAGTTCCGTGACCTTCGCGCTGCCCTCGTGCCCAAGACCGGGATACGCCTTGTAGATGATCGGATACGACAAATCGCGTGCGGCCTTGAAAAACCGACGCGAACGCTCGTACCCCATCTCGTTCTCGCCCGTCGTCACGCACCAGAGAAGTGACGCGCCGCCCTTCACGGGAATATCGAAACTGCTCGCGATGTGGGCGTGTACGGCGAGAAACCTCTCCGGACGGCGCAACGCCAGACGCTGGGCGTACTGCGCCGCGCCCGACGATCCCATCATGAGATACCCCGACGGCGGTATGCCGTATTTCTTCACGAAGAAATTGATCCCCGCATTCCACGCATTGGCGACCTTGTCAAACCTGGCGTCGATCCGGTTCGCCTCCGAACGTGGCAATTCGTCCCAGTTACGCGTGGGGTCCCACAGGCGGCGCGCGCCCCATGCCACGACGGCAAACCGGCGTTCCCGCGCGAAATCAAGCGCTCGGTCGACCGGACGCCGCTTGGAAGTCCCCTTGAGCTGTGCGCGCACGTCGTCAGGATGCTTGGCCAGCAGGCTGAGGCAAAACACCCCTTCCACCTGTCCCTCCGGCGGCATCATCAGGAAGAGCGTCAGCTGCTCGTAGTCCCTGAGATTCGTCTTGACGGTGTGCGAGACGATCTCTGACGCGAACGACGCGGCAGAAAAGAGGAAGGCCGCCGCCGCAACGGCGACTGTACGGTTCACTCCGTGTGGTCCTCGTTGCCCCTCGCCGAACGGCATGCAGGCGGAGGCGTCTGGTCCTGCCCCATGCGCGCATTCGACTTGCATGCGGACGGAGGCACGACCGTATCGGCCTTGGCACCGTTCCCGTGGCACTGGTCAGCCTTGCCGTGTCCGTTGCACGGATTGCCGTTGTTGCCCGAGTTCTTGTCTTTTGTGCCGGCGACAAGCGCAAAGTTGGCCAGCGAACCCGCCGCCAGCAGCGCGCCTGTGAATTTCCTGCGAGTTGTCATTGTTGCTTTCCTCCTTGTTCCTTGCAGCCGGTCTCCCCGACAGCGTTGCAATAGTATACACCTTGTCGGACCCACGCGCAAGTGTCTTCGCAATGCCGCGTCGACATCCTGAACGTGCCGTCGGCGCGCGCGATCTCCCACGGGCACGGCCCGCCGCAGATGCGGTAGGCCCAGCAGTCCCCGCACATACCCTTCATCGCGGTGCGGTAATCGCGCCAAAACGCCTTGAAGCGGTCGGGATCAGGACCATCCGCCAGCCGCCCCAGCGCCCACTTCTCCATGCCGACGAAACGATGGCACGGATAGAGCGTACCGTCCTGCGCGACGGCCATCGCACCGTGGCACGCGCCGCATCGCAGCCCCGGCATTTTCGCAGGATGCGCCTTTTCCCCTTGGAACTCTCCGATCTCCTCGAACGGATCGTAAATCGGCTCGCGCCCGGCCTTCTTTTCAGCGATCATCCACGGGAGCACCTCGTCTTCCACGCAGCGTCGGAACGCACGGTCGTCCTCCTCCGTGAAGTCGCATGGGCTAGGGAACACGGGGTTGTACACGGGCCCCAAAACTACGTGCGATGCACCGAAAGCGGCGAAGAAGCGGATGAGTTCCAGGGCGTTTGGCGCAGGATGCGCCATCGTACACCGCACCGTCACGCGCGCGCCGCGCGAGAGCAGCAGACGGATGCCGGCGGCCGCCGCCGCGAAGGAGCCGCGTCCGTCGCGCGTCGGACACTGTCCGTCGTGCATCGGCTGGGGTCCGTCCAGACTCGCCATCAGCCCGAAGTTGTTCTTCACGATCAGGTCGGCGGTCTCGTCGTCCATCAGCGTCGCGTTCGTTGTGATGGAGTAGCCGACGCTCTGTCCGCGCGCGACGGCCAGCTCGTTGCAGCGCGCAACCACTTTCTTGATCACCGGCTTGTTCAGCAACGGCTCACCTCCGAAGAACGTCACGCGCACGCCCGTCTTCGGATCGGCGGCGGCAAACAGCCGCTCCACCGCCTGCAAGGCCGTCGCCTCCGACATCAGCCCCTTGTTCGGCAACTCGTCGCGGCAGACGCCGCAGTAGCAATAGCGGCAGGCAAGATTGCAACCAGACGCCACGGAAAGCACAAGCGTATTGCAGGGACTGGAAAAACGCTCGTTCAGTTCGGCCTCGAATTCGTCGTCGTCCTTGACCGGCGCATCCACCGGCTCGAAAAAGCCTTCCGCCTCAAGTGCTGCAATGTCCTCCAGCACGTCCGCCGCGTCGGGATGGCGCGCGCGGAAGGCAGCCTCCGCGTCGGCTGCGGACATCGTCCCGCGCAGTTCCAGCAGCTCGTAGGCCGCCGGACTCACGCGGATGAACCGCCCCGCGTCCAAGTGATAGACGAAGGAAGCGTCTTTTTCACGGAAAAGATGATAGGCATTCATTCCATCGGTACCTCTTCGCCGTTCACGCGCCGTCGGACGATCCTTCCCGTTTGACCCAGCCACACCTCGTCCTTTTTGCTCTTCTTGCCTTCCCGCGTGATCCGTCGGTAGACGACGCGCCCGGCCTCGTCGTACGTGTAGTCGGCACGGGCACTGTCGCCGTCGCTTTTGGTCACCTCCATCCAGCGCACCCGTCGGTACGCAAGAGGTCCCGAGGTGAAAACCTGGCTCGCGCGTCTCGTTCCATTTGTAAACACCTGGACGAGCATCCCCGTCTTCCGGCTATACCGGTACGATTCTGCGGAGGCATCAGAACGACGACGCCGTCTGAAAAGAAGTCCCTCGCCCTCGTGTTTTGGCACATGGATTGCGTAGGTCCAGTCGCCGCACGACAGGATCTTCCGCGTGTACGTATTCCACGTCCAGCGCGTTCCGCCAGCCGTGAAGAACGCCTCGTCGTACTCGCCGCCGTATGTGAATGGAATGACGCCGCCCGTTGTCTGGAGACTTGCGAGGCATTTCTTCTGGACCGCCTCCGGCGCTGAATCGCGATGCGCGAGAAATACTGTCGCAGGGAGACAGGTGGCGACGACCTGCGAGCGACCGCCGTTGAACTTGAAGATGCCCCCTTCATCTGGAGCTTTCGTCCGCACCACCTCCAGCAACGTCTTCCCGCGCGAAAGGATGCGGTCGGCCGTGCGGCCCGTGTATTTGATCTCGAAGTCGCCCTCTTCGCACGACATCCGCACGAGCCGTCCCTGCCGGAAGACGAACCTCGACACCGGACCGCCGTCCTTCGGATCGGCCGTCACGCGGATCGACTCGCCCCTGCATTCCGCAGTCCAGGCCGAACCGCCGCTCAAGTGCAGGACGCCGTCAGCGTGACCGGTCCGCACGAAAATGCGCACGTAGCCATCGGGCTGGTGGAAGGCCCACCGCCGCTCGTCAAGCGGAATAAACCGCGATTCGAGCGCGGGGATGCTCCAGCCGAAACCAAGCCACGGCGAACTTTCAGTCCGCGCCGATGACCAGTACGCGCAAATCCGCCACTGCCCGGCGTCGCCCAGCGGCTGCACGTGGAACGCCTCGCCTGACACCCCGGTTCCCTCGTATGGACCGCGCAGGTCGTCCAACCCTTCAAAAGGCAGACTTCCTCCTTCTGCAGACGACACCGCCCACAGAAGAAGAAGCAGTCCAAAAGGTTGTCTCACAAGGCGTTCACGCACTTATCAATACCGCTTATTTCCCGCAGATCGTCTTGAAATACGGGAGGACGGCGTCCGTCCAGATCTTGTATCCGGCCGCGTTCGGATGGAGGCGGTCCGGCATGATCCACTTCGTGTCGCCGTTCTTGTCGAGCCACTTGGCGTTGAAGTCGACCCAGATCACCTTGTCGCCGTCGGCATAGCCCTTGATGATGGCGTTTACCGCCTCGTTGTTGCAGCGCAGTTTGTTGCCCGGGCCCTCGCCGCGCATGAAGATCGGCAAAAGGAGCGTTTTCGCCTGCGGCTGCTTCTCGGCGATCACGTCCAGTATGCGGCGGATGCCCTTGGCGACGTCTTCGGGCTTGCTGTTGCGCGCGTTGTTCGTGCCGATCATCAGCATGATGCACTTCGCCTTGTAGCCGTCGAGCTCGCCGTTGAGTCCGCGCCACACGAGGTGCTGCGTCTGGTCGCCACTGTAGCCGATGTTGAGGATTGAATACGTCTTGGAGAGTTCGGCGAGCTTGGCCTTGCCACCCCCTTCCCAGCCGTGCGTGATGGAGTCGCCGAAGAACACGAGGTCGAACTCGCCCTTGGATGCGACGATCTGGTTGCGCTTCTGGAGCAGACGTTCCGACCACCAGTCGCCTCTCCTATGTTTCATCGCGATGCGCGTGGCGGGAAGGACGGTGGCGGGCAGTGACGCAGTCGCCTTTTCGAACGCGGTCTTCACCTTTGAGAAGCGGTTCTTCGGAAGCGGCTTCTTGCCGTCCGAGAGCGCATACTCGATGTAGGGCTTCACCTCCTCGTACCAGATCTCGTAGCCCTGCGCGCCGGGGTGGAGACGGTCGGGCATCACCCACTTCGTATCGCCCTTCTCATCGAGGAAGCGGTCCGTGAAGTCGCACCAGAACACGTCCTTGCCGTCGCAGTACCTGCGGATTTCGCGGTTCACCGCGTCGTTGCGGAGGCGGAACGGATCATTCTCGCTCGCGCCGCGCGGGAAGATCGCCGTCAACACGACCTTGGCCTTCGGCTGCTTCGCGCGGATTTTCTTCAGGATGTCGCGGATGCCGAGGATGGTGTCCATCGGCGTCTCGTCGGCGAATTTCTTGAAGTGTCCGGAGTTGTTCGTGCCGATCATGAGGAGTACGCACTTCGCCTCGTAGCCGTCGAGCTCGCCGTGGTCGAGACGCCACAGCACGTGCTCCGTGCGGTCGCCGCTCGTACCGAGGTCGAGCATCTTCCAGTCGCCCTCGGAGAAGTACTTCTTCTGTTGGGCCTTGCCCTTGCTCTCCCAGAAGTGGGTGATGGAGTCGCCGATGAACACGACCTTCGCGCCGCCCTTGGCGACCTCAACCATCTTCTCGGCGTGGCGCTTCTGCTGCCAACAGTCTGGCTTCCCGTTCCAGGCGGTCGGCGTGACGGCGCGAATCGCGCCAAATACGGTTCCTGCGGCAAGTAGCGCCGCAACGGCGAGGAGTGTTTTTGTTTTCATGCGGCCATTATAGCACATCCGAACCCGCCGCGCAATCTACGAGATCGACGCGCCGAAGTGGGTAGATTTCGTTTTCATCTATCGCCGCGAGGCCGTTCGGGGCGATGTCCTCCACCTTCACGGTGACGTACCGCGTCCGCGCGGTCCCACGGCTTGTCGCCGCCATGGTAATAGTGGAAACGCTCGGGGTCGCACCCGCTGTGCGCCATCGTCCTGCCCTTGCCGTTCTGCAGACAGGCGTTGCCGAGCCGCGCCACGATCTCGTTCTCGACGCCGGGCATGAGGAACGACCGAATCTCTATCTCGCTCGCGACGAAGTTGTACGGGAAGAACCCGGCTTTTTTGCCGTTCACGAACACGGTTGTGCCGAACGACGCCTTGCCGATGCGGAACGTCACGCGCGGAGGAAGCTCGACCGGCGCCTTCCACGTGGTGCGGCACCAGAGGGCGTCCGTCATGTTGTCCTTCACGGCGGGCTTCATCAGCGGCCAGTGTCCCGGCACGGGAATGGTGCGCGTGACCAGCGAAATGGTCGCCGCCGACACTGGCATTGCCGCGGAAAACGAGAAAATCGCCGCCGCAATTACGGCGCGGGGCAACAGCAATTTCAAGTCCTCCATTTTCGTTCCAACTCCAATGGATTTCAATTACTTGTAAACGCGAATCCAGTCGATGTACATCCGCACGGGGAGGGTGGAGACGTCAACCTCTCCGACCCACTTTCCGCCGAGCTGCATGTCGAGCAGGAAATAGAACGGCTTGTCGAACGGCCACTGGTCCGGGTCGCCGCAGTCCGTCTTCGGATAGCGGAACGTCTCCTTGCCGTTCACGCTCCAGATCAACTCCTTCTCCGTAATCTCCAGGCCATAGACGTTCCAGCCGCCCTGACGAATCGCCGCCTTCACGCTCCCGTGCGGCGGATCCTTCGTGTGCTTCTTTACGTACGTCCAGCCGGAATGGACGGTTTGGTAAACGAAGGGATCGCCGTTGAGGCGCTCCACGATGTCGATCTCTCCGTTCCACGGCCAGCTGCGTCCTTGCGCGTCTGGCTGCTCCCCGCACATCCACAACGCCGGCCACGCGCCCTTCTGGTGATCCTCGAACTTGACGCGCATCTCGACCTTGCCGATTCCCATCAGGCCCTTGCCCTTGCTCTGCACGCCACCGGTGAGGAACGGACGCGGATCGGACTTCTTGTCCTTGTTCGCGACGCCCCACAGGACGAGCGCGCCGTTCTTCACCTCCACGAGATCCTTCCGCGTGGACATGTGTCGGTTCCAGTCGCTCTTGCCTTGTTCGCAACGGTTCCAGCGTTTCGTATCAAGCGAAGAGCCGTTGAACTCGTCCCTCCAGACGAGCTTCCGCGCACGTGGCTTGGCAGTGGCGGGCGGCGTTGCCGCCATGCCGAACAACGCCACCAGGGCGGCAAGCGTACAACAACAAGACTTTGCAATGCTTTTCATGGTTTTGTACTCCTATTCAAAATAGCGGTAGAGGAAGCGTCCGTCCGGGGCGGCGTCGCCATGACGGTAGAAGTCGAGGATGTCGCCCGAATCGGCAGGCGTGTTGTCCGCCCACTTGAAGCGCACGTCCACGCGCGCCGTCTGACCGATCGCCGTGCGCGGGATGGTGATCGAGAGCGCGTTCCCCTCGATCTTCATCGGCACGCGCGCGGCCTCCCGCCATGACCATCCGCCGAGACAGCGCTCCAGCACCGCCGTGCCGTCGTTAGGCGGCGCGACGCGGTTGACGACGAAGTGCAGATGGTGCCAGTGCGGCGCGGGATCGTCCGCGGCGAGCCGCAGCGAGATGAAGAGTCGCATCCACGCGGGATCGGTGCGCGGCGTGACCGGCGATGCGCAGACAGCCTTGAACGTGATGGTCTGCTCATCGTGCGAGACGAAACACTCAACAATGTCGTTGCGGCCCGTCTTGTCCACGTAGTGCATCGTGCCGAATCCCCGCGCGTCGCGGTGATCCACGTCGCCCGCCGCGTCGCGGAACACGGGGCCCTGCGCGGCGGAGCGCTGCGGACGCACCCCCTTGAACTTCCTCACACCATCGACGAACTGGCAGTAGAAGTGGTCCTGTAGGATTCCGTTCGACGGCTCGATGTCGCGGCTGAACTCGGGCGAGTACTGGTCGGGGAACGCGCCCTGCTTGCCCTGCCACACGTCAAAGTTCCCGGCGATGAACTCGTTCCAGCCGGTGATAAACAGATAGTCGGGATCGACCCTGCGCGCGCGTTCGAGCTGCTGCGCGAAGTTGTCGCCCCAGAGGAAGCGGTTCGGCTCGCCGCGGCGCGGGTTGCGGTCGGGCGCGAAGCGCAGCGTCTCGCCGGGACGGAGGTTCTTCTCGTCCGGCCCCATGTACGCGCGTCCGAACACGTTCGTGTCGTTCATCGCGGCCAGTCCCCTTCCGCCGTCCAGCCTGCGCCACGAGTGGTTCTGCGCCACGCCTGCCGCGCACATCTCCACGGTGCCGTCCGCGCGCTTGCCGTATTCGTGCTGCGGATACGCCTCGAGCCAGCACCAGTGGTCCGGGCGCTTGGGCCCCTCGGCGTAGGCGGGCTGGAGCGGACGGAACGTGAAGAACGCCGCAATCTCCGCGTAGTCGCGTCGGTCATTTTCCGGGACCTTTGGATCATTCGCCATCTTCCTCACAAGATCGGGCGTCGCGTGGATGAGCGGTTTTCCCTCCCAGTGGAACCAGAGGTCCTTGTGGACGCCTGGCTTGTACACGTCGCGGTAGAGCTGCAGGATGCTCACGGCCTGGTTCGTTCCCGGCCAGAACGGCAGCATGTACGTGAACTGCGGCGTGCTCTCGCCCTTTGCGCGCATGTCGCCCCATGTACGCATGAGCGTACGGAGGGAGTCCATCCACGTGAGCGTGCCGTTCGTCGCGTCGAACACGACCACATCGACCCCCGCCGCGCTCAACAGCTGCGCGTGGCGGCGCAGCACCCAGGCGTCGGTGGTGGCGTAGTAGCCGAACGCGGGCTCGCCCCAGTAGTGGGTCTTGCGCAGGCCCCATTTGGGGTCCCGCGGACGCTGCGGCAGAGTTGGATCCTCCGCGAGAAGCTTCGAGTTGTCGAGTACCGGACCTTTGCGCCACTGGTGCCAGGTCCAGTAGAAGATGCCCACCTTCTTCGCGCGCGGCGCGGGGAGTCCGGCGGAGGCGACGCACCGGCCGAGATCGTCCATCGCGTCCCAGGTGTCAGCGAAGAGATCGCGCGCCTCGGCGGCATCCGCCGATCCACAGATGGTGAAAGCCGCCATACACGGCGTAATCACCTTAACCCATGCCGATTTGGGGAGTTTGACCATAATTTTTCGCCGATAGCGCCCCAAATCTCGATAGAAAGCGGAGATTTGGGGACTTTGACGTTCATTTCACGATGATCACGATTCCATTCTAAGCATACTTGACTTCACCGTTGGACGACATGAGCATCGCGACGTTACGTCCGGCGAGAACGACAAGCCGCTCCACGCATTGTTTTATGCACTTCATTCATTTTCGTCCTCCGTTTTCTTGGCTGTTCTTTTCGTCTGTCGAGCGACATCCTTGAATTTATCATGCAAGATGCGCTTGATTGTCGTTTGCGCACCCGCCTCGCCCGAGATGCTGATAAGTCTCTTATAGTCCTCAATCTCGTCGCCCGTGAACACGATCGTCACAACCTTTTGGAATTTCCCTGCAACGTGATCGTAGTCTTCGGGATGCGCCCAGAAGCATCTCAGGCAAAACGAGGGATCCTTGCGCTCCCAATTCTCGCAATGTTCGCACGTCCATGATTTGGCACGATTGGCAGACGGACACAACAGCATGAAACTTCCTATGTCCTCCGTCGATGCTTCACCGCCAATCTCGTACGGCACACGGTGATCGACTTGCAGCGTGGCAGCATCCATTGCCTCAAGATATATAAAGCAGCGGGAACCGAACTTCTCAATCAACGCGTTCTTCAATGCTTTCGCCAGCGCCGTGCGGCCAGATGCCTTTCTGGGAACGCCGCTCCACTTCGACAAGTCACCGAACCTATACTCGGCTATCGACTTGCCCGATTTGTCCTTCGTCTTCGCCGTGACGATGGGAATGCCAAGTTCTCGGACATCGCGTATGGCGCGTGGCGGATGGTCATAGCCGTACACCTCGGAAAGTTCCTGCGTCGTGATGCAGCCATGCTTCAGAATGTGCTGAATGACCGTGCGCGGACGCTTCGCGGAAACAGCCTCAAGCCTGTCCCGTATCTTCTTGGGCAATTTCACCATGATGCCGCCTCCGGGAAAAAGTCTGATTCCTGTGCGGCTTTTTCAGCTTTGACTGTCGGCATGAGCGGAATCAGTCCCTTGCTCACGTAAAGTGCCTCATACGTGACTGACTTCCGACCGAGGAGTAACGCTTGGCTTGAAAGCCCAGCCTTGAGCATCACCTTTCGGCAGCCAAGTCCCTCTGGAAGATCTTGCCCGTATTCGCGTCCGCCGCACGCGCCGTCGTAACTTATCAGGAAATCAACCCCCTTACGGTTCAACACCTCCAGCGAATCGGCAAATTCGTTGAAGGATACCCCCGACAAATATCTACAGTCGCGCACGTCCGACACACCCTGGTACGGTGGATCCATGTACACCACGTCGCCAGGGGCCGTTCGATCAAACACCTCCCTGTAGTCAATGGCGGAAAACTGCGCAATCCCTCTCAGCAAGGCGGAAACGCATTTCACGTTTTTCGCCAACTTTGAAGGCGACGTGCCATGTCGGCGCTTATCTGGAGACTGGTTGAAATTTCCGTTTCTTCCGTACCTGACAGATCCCTTCACGCACCGAGCGAGAAGGTAGTACATATTTGCCGGTCTTGTGTCACCTGCGTTAAATTCATCGCGTATCTTGTAGAAATGCGCCAGATGTCCGTCGGGGAACGAGAACTGCCCTTCCCACACAGCGGCATAGTCCCGCAAAAATCCGTCGGGGTTTGCCACCACCGCTTCAATTAACCCCACAAGCGGCCCGTTGAGATCGTTCACAAGATACGCCCCTGCCCGCATCTCCGACGCCGCCGCAATTGTCATGGCGGCGCTTCCGGCAAACGGCTCAACCATGCGGTTGAACCGTTTAGGCATATAGCGCAATATCTGCGGAGCGAGAATTCGTTTCGACCCTTGATATTGCACAATATGAGGTGCGGCAAGTCTCATTTGCATCTCTCCTTCTTAAGTTCACAAGCCCAGGACATGGATGGTCTTGCCCGTCTGGCGCGGCGCGTGTACGACGAAATAGCTGCCGCCCGCGACAAGTTCGCGAATGCCCGGCAACCGGTCTAGCGCCGGCAGCATGTAGTGCTCGTCAGGGAAGCACGGTCCTGTCGTGTTGAATCTCTTCACGTTCTCCATGTCGATTAGTATATCATAGTTTCAGTTGGCGGGCGCAGAATACTGAAATTCCACGAAGTTTTCAGCCGCTCATTTCACGTCGATAACCTTGGTCTGTTCCTTGCCGTCCGCGCCCTTCCACGTGAGGCGGTAGCGGCCGCGGAATCCGCGGAACGCGACCTTGCCGTTCGCCGCCTTCGCGACCGTCCGTGTCTTCCACTCGCGGTTGATGAGGTCGTCCATCGCGAAGTACGCGGCCTTGGGCTGCATGTCGCGGGTGAAGATTCCGCTGAGAACGGGTTCGCCTGAAAGACCGCAGTCGTCAACAATGTTCCACCAGGTGATGCCGTCCATCTTCTCGACGGAAAACCACGCACGGTAGAAGTTGCGCAGGATGATCGCCTGGATCATTTCGCCGCGCTTCGTCCTGTCCGGCGCCGTGACGGTGATCTCCGAACAGTGGATTGGAAGCCCCGGCTTCGAAAGGAGACGGCAGCGCTTGGCGATCGCGTCTGGCTGACGGCTGATGTTCTTCTCGATTTCGGTGCTCGCCTTTGGGTTCATCAGGTGTATCTGCGCGCCGATCATCCCGACACGTGCGCCATGCGCGCGGAGGTCCTCAATCTGCTTCACGTATGTCGCCGACTTGTTCCAGTCGTTGATCGAGAGGACGGCGCGTTCCGGCAACGACTCCTGCGCCCACTTGAACGCCTTGAAGGCGTAGTCCGCCGGCATGGGCTGACCGCAGACGCCATCCGCGCCGTAGCGCGCCTTGTCGAACGGCTTCCCGCGTACGGACTTCTCGCCGAGCCGCTTGAACACCGCCGCGGACTCGTTCACGACGTCCCACGAATCGACGCGGTCGCCGAAACGACGCGTGATGTCGCGCACGTGGCTTTCGTAGCATTTTTCAAGGTTCTTGAAATATGTCGGCACGAGTGCCACGATCTCCTCCTCGGACATCTTGTCGAACACCTTGCCCCACGCCGCATCCAGGAGGCGGTTCGAGAACCTCTTCTGCTCCTTGGGCGAAAGGCGCTCTTGCTCGCCGGAACGCGGGAACTTCACGCCGCTCGCCTCCTCAAGCGCGCGCTTCTCGTCGTCGGGACAGCCCTCGAACCACAGCCATGCCGGATTCTGGTAGAAGTTGGCCCACACGAGGACGTGTCCGTGGATGCGTACGCCGAGCGGACGCAGGTAGTCGATGATGTCGCCCGGCGGCGGACGTCTCCAGTGCGGCTGGCGTTCCGGTGACGGACACGCATTCCAGAATTCCTCGGAATCCTCCTTCGCCGCATAATAGCGCGGCGCGCCCGCCTTTGGCTCAAGCGTCTTCCAGTAGAACGGGACCGTCGCGGAGTTGAAGAGCGTGCGCCACAGTGCCTTGTAGCGGTCGTTGCGCTCCTTAGTGCCGAGCTGGTTGAAGTTGAAGATCGACGCGCCGAAGTGGAAGGCGTGGGTGAGCTGCTCGACCTTCACCTCCGCGCCGTCCGGCGCGGCCACCTCCACCATCGCATCGGCCTTGCGGTACTTCTCGATGTCGGCATCGATCCTCGCCTGCTCCTTTTCATTCCAGATTCTCCAGTACTTCTCGCCCATCACCGAACGGTCTATCTGGAACTGCGCAGCGGACGCAGACGCCATGAGGACGGAGGCCGCAAACGCGACGAAGATTGGACATGATTTCATGTTCGTTTTTCTTCTACTGCTTAGTAGAATGTTCAGCGGACTATCACAACCGTGCCCCTCACGGACGTCAACGTGACCTTTGTTCCGTGGGCGGAAACATGCCAACGACTCTCTGGCAGGGTTACGCTGGCGAACGCGCCCGTCGCAGAAGCGGCGGTGGCGATTTCGTACCTTTTGCCCTTGTCCAACTCCGCCCCTGCAATCACAAGGTTGAGGTTGGATAGATTGAGCGCACCCGTGGCGACAAGCTTGTCGCAGGTCCCGTCCGCCGCCACGTCTATGACGAGCGTTCCAGACGCAAGAGCCGTGCCATCGAGGGTGAGCGTGCCAACGGCGTCCCTGCCGCCGGGCTGGATCGTCCCCGTGACGGCGAGCGTGCCACCTTTCACCGTGCCGAAGCCGCCAAGCTCCTTCGCCGTCTGCGAGGTTCCGTTCAGATCGAGCGTCGCGTCCGCGCCCGCCCACATCTCCGTCGCGGGCAGTGTCGCGCCGCTTGCGAGCTTCAGCGTGCCGCCGTCCACCGCCGTGCCGACGGCATACGTGTTCGCGCCGGTCATCGTGAGCGTTCCCGCGCCCTTCTTGCGGAAGTAGTATACGACGTCTGGTCCCGCCGCGCAGCTCGCCGCCACCTGCTCCGCCGTCATCGGGCGGTGGTGGATGCGCACCTCGTGGTAGCGGGCATCCGGGTCGGAGTTCGAGGTGCTGTTGGAGTGTCCGAGCCAGCAGCCGTTCTCCCACTGGAGCTCGGCGGGAGTCCAGCCGACGTTCGACGCCTCCTGGACGGTCTCCAGCAGTTCGCCGGTGTCCGCATCGTGGACGTACACCGTATTGAGGAACCTGCCGTTCGGCAACGGGTCGAGCACCAGCGCCACATGATAGGTGCGGCCCGGCTTTATGGCCGTATTCTTCGCGTACTCGTCCGAACCGCTGCCGTTGATGCGGAAATGGAACGGCTTGTTCTCCCCGCCACCATTGAACGAGATGTAGATGTATTTTGATGCGCCGGATTCCGAACCGAAGGCGATCACGCGCGCCCAGCTCTTGTAGGCAAGCGGCGTCACCCAGACCTCGATGGTCGCGCCGCGTCCATCCGTCGGGAGAAGCGTCGTGCCGAGATTGACGCTGCTCGTGTTCCAGCCCGTTCCCTTAAGTCGTATCGCACCGTCCTCCTGGTCGATCGAGCCGCTTACGGTCGCCGTGAGGCCGCCTACGCTGTCAACGAGCGAACCGCCGTCGAAGCTCCACCGATGCGCCAGTGCCTCGCACAGGTCGCCTGTGTCCGTCGTCGGGCCGAGCGCCCTGTTCAGCGTGAAGTCACCCCTGCCGGCCGTGTCAATCGCGCCGCCGTACGGGGACACCGTGACGCGGGTGAGGGTCGTGGCGAGGAAGTCGGTCGCCTGGCTGTTCGTCCGCGGCCTAAACGTACCGCCGTTGAACACGACGCTGCTTTCGGCCGTCGTATTGTCCGGATAAAGCCGGGGCGTCTCGAACGTGCCGTCAGGCGAGAGGATCACCGTGCCCTTCGATCCTGCGTTGCGGGACATTGGCGATCCAGACGCCATGTCCGTGAATACGCCGCCGTTCGCCACGGACACCACGCCCGTACCGCTCTCGCCAAGACGGACGTAGTTCTCGTTGCGGTGCGTGAACGTTCCGCCGTGGACGTCCAGACGTCCATACGCGCCGGCGGTATGCCCGACACCGAAGTAAGACGGCACGGATACCGTTCCTCCCATCTGCCTGAACCAGCCGTCGCCGCCACTGCCAATCTTGGACTGCTGGCCGTCGTTGATGTAGAGGGAACCGCCGTACATCGCAAATTGCGTGATTTTCTCGTTCGGCGCCATGCCGATCTTGGCGTTGGTTCCCGTAAACGTCAGACTGCCGTCGTAGAGCTCTGCAAGACCGGCGATCATCTCCATTTTACTCAGCTTGACCGTGCCGCCATACTGCCTGTACATGCTGTTCGTGTAGATGCCCATCGTACCGGCAAAAGTCACTACTGCGTCGTTCGTGACTATGAGGGTTCCCTCGCGGTCACCAGAGGGGTTACCAACGCGAAGGTGACTGGGCCCCGTGTACGTGCCACCGTCGATAGTCAGCACGCCATCCGCCTTGCCCGCGCTGTACGTGTATCCGCCAGTTGCAGACCTGTCACAGTTCACGAACGTGGTGTACGCAAGTTCGCTCGACGAATTTCCGTTGATCACGTCGTTGTACATGCGGATTGTCGCGTTGGAGATCACGAGCGAGGCCGAGTGGTTGACGATGCGGTAACCGTAGAAGTCCACGCGCTCGTTGGCTGTTCCGCGCGTACCCACGATGACGGTTTTGCCGCTGTAGAAGTTCCAGGCATGGTTGGATGCCGCCGAATTCGTGATGCAGCCGGTGTAGATTCCCGTGCCGCCGCCGTCGATTTCCTTGGACTCGAAGGCATTGCCCGCGAAGTCGATTCCGTTCACGAACGTGGCGTTGCGTTGCGAGCTGCTGTGCGACAAAATGAAGTGGTTGGCGTAGAAGCCGTCCGTGTAGCACGTGAGCATCCGCCCGTCGCCACCGAGGTTGACGGTGATGTCCTGCTCGTACGGAACGATACCCGCGTAGCCGTGCAGCTCCACCGTTCCGGGACCGCTGTCCCCCGGCGTCGCCGTGAACGAGCTGCCCGTCTCCTGGAAGTAGCAGTAGCCGCTGTTGGACCCGGTGTTGCAGATTCCGAGATGCGTGCCCGAGAGTCCGCTCGTCGCCCAGTTCGCGCGAATGACGCCGTTGGAAATGATGACGTCCTGGTTGAACGTGCGGGTTCCGTCCATCACGAGCGTTCCCTCGCCCACTTTCACGATCCTGTAGTCGATCGTCGCAGGGCCGTCGAAAACCTCCGTGTATGTCTTCGCCACGTTGATGTAAACCGTTTCGACATCAAGCGGGCCGCCGCGCACCTCCGCGAGGTCGAGGGCCGCGCTCGCCTCTGCGCCTGACACGTCCCCGCCGCGTCCGCACGGAATGAATTCGTCCGTCCCCAGGTTGTTACCGATGAATGTACCGCCGACTGTGTCGTACACGCCGGCCGTACCCTCTGAAACGTAGGGGACGTACGTATGCTGGCGGACGCCCGCCTCGTCGAAGGTCGCGCCGTAAAGGCGCGCCTTGGCGTAATTGGTAAGCGAATCGTTGCGGTTTTTCAGCACGAGCAGGGAAACTCCCCTGTCCGAAGACTTGGTGCGCTTGTCGGCGGCGACATAAGCGGTGATGTTGGTCGAGTGGACGAGATTTCCGTCCACTGAGATCGAAACGCGGTCGTTTTCGCCGTCGAGCGTGATGACCGTGCGCTTGTCCTTGGCGGAGATGTAGCATGGCGTCCAGTTGCCGCTCGTGCCGTCAATCCAAGCCCACGACCAGCCGCCGTTCCCGTTGACGTACACCGTGATCATTGACTCCGTGCCATACGAGCTAAACGCCCGCGTCTGGATCGTGAGGTAGTCCTCCAGGAGCAGATCGATCGATATCGCGCTCCTTGGCGTCGGACAGAACCCGGTGTCGATGCCCTGCGTCCCGGTGGAACGTATGAACTCGCACGGATACGATGCGCCGCCCGCGAAGAGAAAGTAGCGCGCGTATGCGGCCCGGCGTGCGTCGTTGGGAATCGCCGTCGTCAGCGTCGTCGCCGACGCTTCGATGATCGCGACACGTTCGGAATGCGCCCAGTCCGCGAATCCGTCGCCCATGTCCGCGTCACCCCACGCGCACCACAGTTCACGCGGGCTTTCCGCCGCGTCAAACGTAAGCGTGATCGAGTCGAGGCCGCTTGCGTCCGAAACCGTGATCGCCGCACATGCAGCGGCAGACACCACGGAAAAGATAATCGCCATCAGTATTCTTTTCATCGCTTTATCCTTAAGTCGATTGTTGCAAGTTCTCAATGGCGTTTATTATACCATATTTTCACTTCGCGGCGGTCACCTCAAATGGGCCCAGCGGCAGGCCGGAGTCGCCGGCATAGAGCGAACCCACCCACGGCTTGCTGTAGAGGTAGCGCAGACGCTTCGGGGCCTTCACCTTGTCGTTCGACACGATCAGTTCGCGTCCCTCGTACATCTTGCCCTTCCGCCCCTTCTCGATCAATTGGTTCGCGACGCGCGCAGGATGGAAAACGCCATCCTCTCCGGCAATCTCAAACCCGTCCGGCGCGGCGTTGTTCGGCGTGTAACCGTACCACGACGTCGCGTCGTTGAATTCAAGCACGAAGCGCCCGTGCTCATCGACACGCGACGACTTGAGCGTGGGCGAGTCGGCGATCACGTCGTCGAAGCCGTAGATGTCCTTCAGGGCGTGGAGGGCGAGACGTCGGGCGACGGGCTCCTTGTCGTTGGGATGGATGTCGTACGGGTTGCCAAGGTCGCAGATGACGGCCATGCCGGTGTTCTTCTCCTCGGCGGCGAAACGCGCCTGCGCGAGCTGCACGTCGTACCAGCTCCTGTTGAAAGGCGCCAGCTGCACGAAGTACATCTTCAGGTCGGGATTGCAGAACGCCTTCGCCCAGCTTTTGTAGAGCGTGTGCATCTTCCCGGTGTAGGCTGCGCCGTCCTTCGAGTTGGAGCAGCCCTGGTACCAGATGAAGCCCCGGCAGGCCATCGGCGCGAACGCCGCCACCATGCCGTTCCACATCTCGCCGCCGGGCGCGATCCATGGCTCGAGACGCGACCCGCCCCAGCTGACGTCCACGAGCCCCACCGGCACGTCGATGGCGTCGTGAATGGCAAGGGCGTAGTAGAAGCCGACGGCGGAGACAAGCCCCTTCGTCCAAAGGCAGATCGGCACGCGCGCATTTGGGTCCTTGAACGTCTTGGCGGAGAAGTCGCGCCAGACGATCTTCTGGTTCAAGTTCGGCTTCTTCATCTTGCACTGCGGCGACGTGTAGAAGCGGATGTCGCTCCGGCGGGCGAGGGCCGTCATGGTCTGTCCCCAGCCATCGCGGTAGCGCGAGTTGCCGCTGAGGATGGGATCCTCCATGTTGCTCTGCCCCGAGGCCAGCCACACCTCGCCCACCAGCACGTTCGCGATCTTCCGCTCGCCGATCACGAGCGTGCGGGGCTCCTTGCTCGCCGCCATCGGGTCGAGATCGACGCGCCAGCGTCCGTCCGTACCGGCGGTGCCGCGCTTGGTCTGCCCGGCAAACGAGACGGTCACGTTCTCGCCCGGCTGGGCCGTTCCCCACACCGGCACGCGCATTCCGCGCTGCAGCACCATGTTGTCGGCGAACGGCGCCGCCGGGATTGCCGCCGCACCCGCCACAGCTGCGGCAACAGACGCGACCGTGAATATGATCGTTCGTGAGTTCATTTTATTTTCCTTTCTGAAGAGTTGCGCCATTCGGAATCGGGGCGACCGCGCTGGCCCACAACACCGCACCGACGGCAAGCGCCGCACGCATACAATCATTTTTCATGACATGGCTCTCCGTATTTTCGTGGTTATTTCCAGAGGGACGTCACCGCACGATGATCATCAGGCCGCATGCGAGATAGAGTCCGTCGCTCCTTTTGCTGATGGAGTAGTTGCGGTCACGGTCCACTGCCTTGAACGTCAGGCTGTCGATGTTTGACGGCGGCTCGGTCCATCCGACGATCGGAACGTTCTTGGAGATTTTCCTCGTACCGAGTTTCACGTTGATGGTGGCGTTGTCCTCAAAGGCTATCGTCCGCGTATGCGTGGTCTTGCCGTCCACCTGCGTGCAGGAAGTCGGGAGCGTCGGGACGTCGTCCATCTGCGAAAGGTCAAGCGTGGAGCCGCCCGCGAGGATTATGTTCGGGAACGCGGTTCTGCCGTTCTCGGCGGGCGTGAACGTGCCGAGGACTGTAAGCGCCGCGCTGTCTCCGCCCTTGTGGTAGTTGGCACTGTGCGAAACGAAGTTGCTCACCGTGAAATTCTTATCGAGGAAGACGCCGCCGTGCGTTGTAAGGAACTGAAGCGTAAGATTGGTTCCGACGCAGGGGTTGGAGGCGATCCTCACCCATCCCATTTCGCCGGAAATCGTTCCCTCGTCCGCAAATGTCGCATTGCAGAGCGTGAACTCCTTGCCCTGTTCAAGGTTGACGCGCAGCGTATTCCCGTTCATGGTGATTGTCGATGGAGCGTAGCCGCCCACCATAAACGCCAGGTTCTGTCCGGTCACCGTACCATCGGCCGTGAATATAACCCTGTTGCTGATTTGCCTCCAGGCTTCTTTGGGGCTGGCGCCGCTCGCAAGCGTTCCGCCGTCGAACGTGTATGTGAACTCCTGGTTGTAGTATCCGTTTATGAGCAGTTCCGCGCCTTCGCCGATGCGCACGTGCGAATACCTGTCGCCGAGCTCTCCCCTGTAGCCGCTTGCCAGGTTCTTGTTCGAGACGCGCAGAAAGCCTCCGCGGACATCCGTCCCGCCTGCGTAGGTCTGGTTCATCTTCGATGCAACGAACACTCCCGCGCCGTGCTTGACGAGCCGCAAGGATCCCGCAAGGAGAATCCTGTCGTTCACCAGCACGTCGTTCTCCGCGACGGTGACGTGCAGTTCGCCGTTGCCGTCCGTCGAGTCGGTTATGGTCACGGCGGAGTCCGGCAGGCATGTGAAGCCGGAAAGGTGAAGGGCGTGCCCGTTGAGGTCTATCGTCACGCCGTTCGGGATCACGAGCGTCCCGAGGCCCGTCCAGTCGCAGTCAGACGCAAGCGTAATCGCGCCGCGCAGGACGACCGACGCGCACACGGGCATCGCATTCGTCGCGAACTGCGCAGTCGTCGTCCCCGTCACTGTGACAACGGTCGCCGCATCGCCGCCAGTCCCCTTCGCGACAGTATAGACGCCGTCGGCGCGAACCTCAACGTCAAAGTCGTCGGCATACTGTTCATCAACGGTGAACACGGTCCCGTACGAGGGACGTTCCGAGAACGGCAAAACATTCAGTCCGTCTGAAGGCGTAATCCCGCGGGCGGCGAGCTTGAGCGGAACTTCAGGCGAAATGATGCGGCCGACCGTAAACGATCCCGTCCCCTTGTTGAAGTGGTTCGTCACAGATATGCGATCGTGCATACAGGGCGCATAGTTGCCGTTTCCATCAAGGGCGACAGCCGGCAAAAACGCGCGGTGGAGGGTGTCGCCCTCGTATATCTCGTAGTGCCAGATGCGGGACTTCGAGTTCCAGCCCACGCCCCCGCGTGAACCCCTTGCAGCAAACATCAACATCGTGTACGGCCCGCTATCTCCGAAATTCGCGGTAATCGCTCCTTTCCACCGTCCATCGACGAACACATTCCGTCCAGAATCGTTAACCGTATCTCATCGTGAATAGGCCATAGGTTCTGCCTCCGGCTGGTTGTCGGCATCGTCCGACGACAGAAACCCCTGATTTTCTTCAATTTCCCCCTTGC
>CADCOC010000107.1:0-9548 GCA_902802945.1 uncultured bacterium
CAGATCTCGGTGTCCGGCAATCCGCCGCCTCCGCCGGCCCAGCCGCCTGCGGAGCCCGAAAATGGCGGCGGCATCCACATCTCGATAGGGTGACGGCCATGCGCGTCGGGTTCGGATACGATTCGCACGTGTTCGACGAAGGACGCCCGCTCCATTTGGGTGGCGTCCTCATCCCCGGCGCGCCCGGCCTTCGCGGCCATTCGGACGCGGACGTCCTCATCCACGCCATCGTCGACGCGCTCTACGGCGCGGCGGCGTTGGGGGACATCGGTTCGCATTTCCCCGATACCGACCCCCGCTGGGTGAACGCCGATTCCATGCAGTTCCTGCGCGCCGCCGTGGCGGAGGTCCGTGCGGCGGGCTACGCCGTGGGGAACATGGACGCCACGGTCATCTGCGAGCGGCCGAAGCTGCGTCCGCACGTGGATTCGATACGCGCCCGCCTCGCCGAGGCCCTTGGCGTTGATGTTTCAGCGGTCTCCGTGAAGGCGAAAACGAACGAGGGCATGGACGCCGTCGGCGAAGGGAAGGGCATCGCCGTCCATTGCGTGGTGCTTCTTGTTGCTTCCGCTGCAGGGAGTTAAGGAGATTAGCCATCAGCTACGCTTCTCGCAGCAATGGACATGAGGATAGTTTTGATTGCTTTCGCTGCTGGGAGATTAGGAGACCTGGAGTTTCGGAGAAAATTATAAAAATCCTCCAAGCCTCCCAAGCTCCAAATCTCCAAGTAGCGAAAGCAACGAGTGTTTGCAATGAATGTTGAGGTGATCTTCGAGGACGACGACATCCTCGTCGTCAACAAACCCGCAGGCATGATCGTGCATCCTGCGCCTGGACATCCCTATGGTACGCTCGTGGATGCGCTGCTCGCGCATTGTCCGCAAATGCGCGGTGTGGGCAGCGTAGAACGTTCGGGCGTGGTACACCGTCTCGATCAGGAGACGAGCGGCGTGATGGTTTTCGCGAAGACGGATCGCGCGATGCGCACGCTCCGTCGGGATTTCGAGGACCATTTTTCCGTCCGCAAAACCTATCTCGCCGTGCTGCACGGTGCGCCCGAACCGCGCGTCGGCACGCTTGATACTTTAATCGGACGCAAGCCGTGGGACCCGAAGCGCATGGCGGTGGTCGAGCGCGATGGCAAACGCGCCGTCACACATTGGACCACGCTCCAGCGTAAGGGCGCGCTCGCGCTCGTCGAGTTCACGATCGAGACCGGCCGCACGCACCAGATACGCGTTCATGCAGCGCATCTCGGACATCCCGTCGTCGGTGACGCGCTCTACGGCGATCCCGCGAAGGACCGTCGTCTCGCACCACCGCCTACCCGACAACTGCTCCACGCGGTCCAGCTTTCATTCAAACACCCTATCACCCACAGGCCACTCACTTTCGCGGCCGAGCCTCCGGAAGACATCATCTATGCACGTTCGCGTTGAATCCCCTAAACGCCTCCCGCGAGGCGCGGCGTCAGATCGACACGCGCGAATACACCACCGAGATGCTCGCCGACTTCTCCGCGCATGGTGAAAAGCGTGACATCCTCAAGTTCGGCATGGCCTTCTACAAGAAGAGCTTGGTGGTCTGCAAGGATCTCTGACGTGAGACGATAGACGTGAGACGAGCCGAGACGTGAGACTATTAGACAGTGGCGAAGCCTCTTAGTCTCACGTCTCTCGTCTCAAGTCTCACGTCCCTCTCGTAACCTTTACGGGCCGCGACAAGCGCGGCCCCTCCCGCTGTAAGGCCACCTGCGGGAGCGGTCGCGCTTGCCGCGACCGACTGGTAGGGCGCGCTCGCCGAGCGCGCCGGGATTGGGCCGCGCTTGTCGCGAGCCGGGATTTTCGGGATTTTCGGCTTGCGGGCGGCGGGAGACTGTGGTATCATTATGCCCGCTAAACTTGTTCAAAGGCTGTCTTTGAAGTAAGTGTCTGCAAGTTTCAAGAGGAGATTAGACGATGAGAAAAATTGTCAGTGCAGTGGCGCTTTTGGCTACGGCAAGCGCGACGTTTACGGCGTCTGCGGCTCCCGAGCTGGTGCACCGCTGGAGCTTCAACGGCGACTACAATGATTCCATCGGCGGCACCACCGCCACGATGATCGGCTCCGCCGTTGGCTTCAACGACGGCAACACCGCCGTGGTGATGAGCGGCGCCGGCAACAGTACGGGCTCGCTCAACCTTGGCGTGGACATGCTGCCCACGGACGTTCCGGAGGTGACGGTGGAAATGTGGTTTACCCACAACGGCATCAAGAACTGGGCTCGTCTCTTTGACTTCGGGCAGAACAACCAGAACTACTTTGTACTCACCTTGTGCCAGGGGTCTGACGGGAAGGATAGAATCGAAATCAAGAAGGCGAACACGACCCTTTTCGCGACGGACAATTCGATGACTCCCTACGTCGTCGGCACTCCTTACCATGTTTCCATCACCTTCAGGGCATTTTCCGACGGCGCGACGGAGATTCGCTGGATGCGGCGCGACGTGACGACCGGCGCGATCGAGCACGCCGGTTCGGTGATCGTCCCCAACTGGACCATCGGAAGCATCACGTCCCCCAACTGTTTCATCGGACATTCCCAGTACACGGGCGACCACGACGCGAACGCGACATACGATGAATTCCGCGTGTGGAAGGGAATCCTCTCGGACGCACAGCTCACCGCAAGCGTGCTTGCCGGCCCTGACGCGCTCCCGGACACGGGGGCGTCTGTAATCGTGAACTGGACGGGCGCGGTCGACGACGACGCGACGAACGCCGCCAACTGGTCGCCGAGCGCGCCGGACGCCACCAAGATCGCGCGATTCTCCGGCGACTTCGCCGCGCAGATTCCGTCCGATGCCGCGTTCGCGTGCGCCGGCGTCCTCTTCGACAATGCCCGTCTGACGGCGGACTGCGACTGGCGCGGCCTTTCCGCGAAGATCGACGGCGGGACGCTCGACCTCGGGGGGAACAAGCTCTACGTCTCCGCGCTGGACGGCAGTGGCACGATCACCTCGGCTGAGGGCACGGATGGGGAGCTGCACATCGACGTGCCGAGCGGTGCCACAAGCGTCAACGAAGGCGTGGCCATTTCCGGCACGGTCAAGGTGTTCAAGGAAGGCGCGGGATCGTTCACCGCCAAGGGCCGGATGACAAACACCGGCGTAGGAAAGTTCATCGCCGGCACGCTCAACATCACCGGCAACAGGTTCATCGTGGACGGACTCGACGGATCGGGAACCATCACGGCCGGCTCATCGGTGCTCAAGAACCACGATTTCCAGACGGACGTCGTGGCGGACGGGGCGGCTGTGGTCATGGCGCCGCAGGGATGGCTCACCTCCGGCACGTCATACGTTCTGCGGAACAAGCGCGACATGGCGCATGACCAGGCGAACGGATCGAACTGGTGCTTCATCAACAGCGGGTCGAGCATCAGCCAGACGTTCTACGTGCCCATTGCGACAATGTGCAGTATCCGGTTCACTGTCGGAACCAAGAACAACGGCAGTGCACAGTGGAAAAGCAACGGCAATGTCAAAATAGACGGAGTTGAAGTTGTCGGATGGACAGGCCAAACAAACCTTAACACAACGCGCTATGGACAGAAGTACCTTTCGGCCGGGTATCACACGATATCGATCGCCTGCACGAGCAACTCGGGAATGGCGGTGGACAACATCGACCTCTCGGTGGGCAGCGTGCTCGACGTCAACGTGGCGGATGGCATGACGAGCGAGAACAACAACGTCGCGCTCACCGGCGCGGGGCTGCAGGTGCACAAGACCGGCAAGGGCCTGCTCGTGATGAACAAGGAGAACACTGGCTTCGGAATCGGCGGCCGTTACACTGGCAGCACCAGCATGGTCGTCAAGGACGGCACGGTCAAGAAGAGCACCGTGGAGGGCAGGGGATCCTGCGGCGCCCAGTACTCCACAATCAAGGTGGAGGACGGCGGGCAGGTTGATCTCGCCGGGCGCACGTACTGGGACTACGACTACATCATCGAAGGCAACGGCCCGGACGGAAGCGGCGCGCTCGTCAACAACACGACGGTGTCCAGCCCATGGGCGACGAGCAGCAACAGGGGGTATCTGCAGCGCATTGCGCTTTCCGGCGACGCCACGATCGGAGGCACGCAGCCCTGGGCGCTTCTCTTCTGGAGCTACGGCTCGGAGCCTGTCACGCTGAACGGACACACGCTCACGATCGCCGGCACCACGGTTTACAGCGGCAACAACTATTTCAGCGGCAGCGGACGCGTCGTGGTCGCCGACGGCGCGGCGTACGAGGCCGTGAACAATTCGCCGACGGCCTCCGACTGCGACGTCGAGGTAAACGGCACGCTGGCGGTCCACGACCGGTCGCTGACGCCGATGAAGTCGCTTAAGTTCGGCGCGGACGGAAAGTTCCACAATCCATGGGACTCGGACCCGCAGTTCGTCGTGTACGAAGAGTACGCGCCGCCGACCATGCTGAGCGGCAAGGCGCAGAACGTGCAGCTCGGCGCGGACGGGCATCTCGACACGGCGCTCGACCTCTCGCTCTTCGCGGACGTGTTCGACGGCACGGCGCTGACGTTCTATCCGAAGACGACGCTGACGGTCAGGCTCGGCGCCCGTACGTTCACTGAGCTGACGACGAAGCTTGTCTCGTGGACGGCGAAGCCGGATCTCGCAGACCTCATCGCCGACGGCGAGAACCTGGATGGCATTGTACTTGGCATGACGGACGACGGGCTCTATGCCTACAAGCTCAACGCCGATCGCCCGGCGACGGCGCGGTGGACGGGTAACGGCAACGTGTCGAACCTCCGCGACCCCGATAACTGGAACTGCTTCAACATCTACGGCGACGCCCTCGCGAACATGGCGCCGACGAACTTCACCACGGTGGTTGTCGACGGCAGAACGACGTTCAGCATTCCCGAGGGCGTGACGGACTTCCCGTGGAAGAACATCCAGTTCGGCTCTACCAGCCCTGCCGCCACGCAATGGGGACGCATCTCCTATGGAGGAGAACGATATAAAAACAGCGACTACCCTGATACCAGCTACGTCAACATTGCATTGGGCGATTACATGGCGAGGGGTACGGGCGACATAGCCAACCTCAACGGACAGAACACAGCTTGGCAGGCGTCCTACCTCGACTGTTCGCAGTTGCGCTTCGACGGCTGGTTCTTCGTGACCGCCGCGCAGGCTGGCAGCTGGCATATCACGCAGTCCTATGACGACTACTTCGGTTTTGCCGTTGACGGCGAATGGGTGGTGCTCAACCGCACATACACGGCCAAGACCGAGACCGACTGCGAAATTTCGGAGGGCTGGCACCGCTTTTCCATCGTCTGCGGCGACACCTGGGGCGGACAGGGTTCGCGAGACGTGACGGTCAGCAGCGTGAAAACACCGATGGCGATTTCAATCAACGGCGGATCGGCGATTTCTTTCAGCGCCGCGAACTTCCAGATGGGCTCCGGCAGCAACGTCATCACGCTCGACGGCGACTGCGACTGGCGCGCGCTCGGCAGGGTGCATCTCGTGAATGGCGCGTCCGTCAACCTCAACGGACACAAGCTGAAGGTGGCCAACATCGACGCGGACGCCGACTGCCTGGGCTCCACGGTCACGTCGCCGCTCGCCCTCGACAGGACGGTTACTCCGCCCGAAGTGTTGAACGACGCGATCTTCTGGCTCGATGCGTCCGACGCCTCCACGCTCGCCGTCGGGTCTGACGGGAAGGTTTCGACCTGGACCTCCAAGTCGAGCGACGGCCGCGTTGCCACGGCCTCCGGCGTGAACCCGACATACGACACCACGACCTACGGCATCCCCACGGTCGACTTCGGCGACATGACCAGCAACAAGGACATGACGTACACGCGCCTCACCAACATCAAGACGGTGTTCTGGGTGATCAAGATCGAGAAGGCGCAGCGCGCCTTCCTGCTTGGCGACAAGAACGGCGGCAGTGGCACCTACAACTTCCATCGTGGCACCGGCGGACAGTACGGCAATTCGTCGCACGCCAAGTTCGACCGTTTCTGGAACGGACTCTACGAAGTGGACTGGAAGAACGACTGTCCGGAGGAGGACGGCTTCGAGGTGCTCTGCGTCAAGTTGACGCAGAACTGCAGCTCCGACTCCCTGACGTACGACCGCGGTACCGGCATTGACTCTGGCGGACGCAACGGCGGACGCCAGCTCTCCGAACTCATTTGCTTCAGCAGGGACCTTTCGGACGCCGAGCGCATCGCGGTGACGGAATACCTGCAGCGCAAGTGGAAGGGGAAGGCCCCGGGCGAACTGCACATCGACGTGCCGCAGGGCGAGAGCCTTGTGTTCAACGGTAACGTGTCGCTCGCCGGCAACGTGCAGCTCGTCAAGGAGGGCGAGGGCCTGTTGACGCAATCCACGGTCGTCAGGCACGTGGGCGGCACCCGTGTGGCGGAGGGCGAGTTCGACATGGGTTGCTCCAGAGGCATCGGCCGTCGCGGCGAGGTGACCATTGACGAAGGCGCCGTGTTCAACGTGAAGTCCTACGGTGGCTTTGACGGCCATCTGTTCGTGCTCAACGGTGGAACCTTCCGGAATACGGACTCGGACGTCGGCAGTGGCACGGCGCAGATGAAGTACATGTTCTTGACGACGAACTCCACGCTGAACATCCAGAACAGCTACGGCTTCATCGGCAACGGCTACACGCGCTCCATCCTGGACCTCGGCGGCTACACGCTGACGGTGAACCTCAACTCTGGCGGCAAGAACTTCTACCTTTACAACACCGAGGTGAGGAACGGCGTGCTGGACGTGACCGACGGCGGATGGCTCGAGACAGGAAACGCCGGCGTGACCGCGACGGATGCCACGATCAAGTGCAGGGCGGCCATGCGCGCCAACGGCGCGGTCGACGTGCGCGACTACGTTGCGTACAGGGAAACCTCCAAGAGCAACGAGGGCACGGCGGCGTTCAAGGTGTACGGCACGTTCACGCCGATGACGGACATCTTCTACGGCTGCCAGATGCAGGATAAATCCACGATCGACCTCTCCGCCCGCACGACCGTGTGGAACACGACCATGGCCTCTGACGGCTCGGCAAATGGCTCCACCACGGTGACGTTCGCCGACGGCGCGACCGTCACCATCGACTTCACGGCGGGACGCGCCGCGCTGAAGCAGTTGCTTGAGCTGGACAATCGGTACGTCGCGAAATGGACGACGGAAACGGCTCCGGCGAGTACGGTGAAGTTCGTGCCGTCGGCGACGTTGCGTTCGCTGGGATACCGGGTGCAGGTCGAGTCTGACGGCATCAAGATCGAGCCGAACGGCTTCACCATTTACTTGCGGTAACAGCTCGCGATAAAGGCTTCGCGACCGACCGGTAGGGCGCGGATACCAGCCGCGCCGGGGTTGGGCTGGTAGGGCGCGGATTCCAGCCGCGCCGTGATTGGGCCGCGACAAGCGCGGCCCCTCCCGTTGTAAAGCCACCTGCGGGAGGGCTCGCGCTTGTCGCAAGCCGGAATTTCTGCTTGCGGGCGGCGGTTAGATTATGGTATCATTCATGCCGTTCAAATGTAGGAGAGGTTTTCTTTGAAGAAGGCGAGTGCAAAAAAAGTCAAGAAGCAGGTGCGCGCTGATAAGCCGGCGCGCAAAGAAGGGCTTTTGCCGCCGCCCGTGGGGACGAGCGACTGGGTAAGGTTCTCACGCGATTCCTATTGCGTGGACAAGACGCTCATCCTGAAGGATCTCATCGACTCGAAGTCGCGCGTGGTGCTGTTCACGCGTCCGAGGCGCTTCGGCAAGACGACGATGCTGGAGATGATTCGCGCGTTCTACGAACCGGAGACGCTGGTGGAAGGCCGTGGCATGGTGAAGACAGAGGAGTTCTTCACGGATAAGAAGATATGGGCGGCAGGCGCGAAGTACCGCAAGGAGCAGGGCAAGCATCCTGTCATATTCCTGTCGTTCAAGGACGTGAAGTGGAATACGTTTGGCGAATCCATCAAGTTCCTGAACGCCTTGCTTGCTCCTTGTGTGGGGAATTTTGCAAAGGCCGTAGAGGCCCTTGAACTTGAGGCTGAACGGGATCGCTTGTTACGCGTCATGCGCGAACAAGGAGACGAAACGGATCTGTCGCTGTCGCTCGGTCTTCTTTCCAAGGCGGTTCATGCTTTCACGAAGAGGCTTCCCGTCATCTTGATCGACGAGTACGACCAGCCGATCACCTCCGCTTCGACGCATGGGTACTATGACGAGATGTGTACCTTCATGCGCGTGTTCCTCTCGGGTGCGCTGAAGGACAACAGGCATTGCCATATCGGGATCATGACGGGCGTCCTCCGCGTCGCGAAGGAGGGCATCCTCTCCGGTCTCAACAATCCCGCAGTCTGGACGGTATTCGAACCGGAGTACGCGCAGTATTTCGGCTTCACTGAAGACGAGGTCGCCGAAATGGCGCGGTACTATGGCGCCGAGGATAAACTGCCGGAGATCAAGGCGTGGTACGACGGCTATGACTTCGGCGGCACCGAAATCTACAACCCGTGGAGCGTGCTGCGGTATTTCCAGTGCAAGTGCAAGCCCGACGCCTACTGGCTTGACACGAGCTCCAACGACCTCATCACAGAGATCGTGCAGGAACTGCCGTTCGACATGGAGGTGACGCTCCACAAGTTAATGACGGGGAATCCGGTTCTGGTCCCGATGGCGAAGGAGCTTGGCCCCTACAAGCAGATCCGCGACAACGAGAACACCCTCTACACTCTGCTCGTCTCGGCGGGCTATCTCAAGCCGGTCGGGGCGGTGAAGGACGGTGAGTGCGAGGTCATGATCCCTAACCACGAGCTGAAGCAGGTCTTCTACAGCGAGATTGTCCAGAAGGTCCGCTCCTTCGACAAGAACGGCGGCATTGTCGCCGTCGAGCGGGCGCTCCGCGAGCGCGATCCGTTCCTGTTTGGGAAGTATCTCGCGGCCTATCTCAAGGAATCGGTGAGCTTTTTCGACACGGCGGCGGAGGGGTTCTACCACGGGCTCGTCCTCGGGTTCATCGCGTGCTTCCGCAACCGGTTCGTCGTAAAGTCGAACCGCGAGTCGGGCGAAGGACGCTACGACATATCCATGCGTCCGCTCATTGAAGGCATGCCCGGCGTTGTCATCGAGCTCAAGGCGGCGGAGGAGGAAACGGAAGACCTCGACGCGCTTGCCCGCGAGGCGCGTCGCCAGATCGACACGCGCGAATACACCACCGAGATGCTCGCCGACTTCGCCGCGCATGGCGAAAAGCGTGACATCCTCAAGTTCGGCATGGCCTTCTACAAGAAGAACTTGGTGGTCTGCAAGGAACTTCCCAAATGATCGACCTCGCCGTGCGGTAGGGCGAGGCGTCCCGCCGAGCCGTGACAGCAAGCGTACAACAGCAAGACTTGTTGTTGTACGCTTGCTGTTTCAAAAGCATGTTCGGGCCGCGACAAGCGCAGCCCCTCCCGTGCGGGCCGCCCGGTGGTCGGCCCCTACCACGGCCGCGACAAGCGCGGCCGCTCCCGCGTGAGGCCCCCCGCGGGA
>CADCOC010000107.1:9670-23700 GCA_902802945.1 uncultured bacterium
GCTTGTCGCGAGCCGAGCGAGTCCCATTTTCGGCTTGCAAGCGGCGGTGAGATTATGGTATCATTACAGCGATTCAACTTGCCAAGAAGGAATCTTCAACAGTTAAAAAGAGGAAAAGCGATGGAAAAACTTATCTGCAACTCCCGTAGGGGGGGGGCGAAAACTTCTAGTTTTGCTCGTGTTGTTGCTCTGGTTCGTAAGGTCGCGACAAGCGCGACCCTCCCGGCAGTTCTGGCTCTTGCGGTGACGTCGTTCGCCGACGGCCTGCCTGCCGGCTACACGCAAGTGCCGTACCTCAAGGCGAACGGCAACTGTCAGGTGCGAACCGGCCTCGTGCCGAACGGCACGGACAAGGCGGAGATGGTGTTCCGCCCGTCCGTCGTGAACGCGACGCAGCAGCTCTGGTGTTCGCGCACCAACGCCACCGAGCGCCAGTTCAGCGCGTTCGTGCTGAACACCTCCAACGGCAAGATGCGCTTCGACCGCGACACGGTGCAGGTCACGAGCACGACGACGCTCCTCGCCTGCACAAACTACCTCGTCGTCGCGGACTACGGCGCGCGCACGGCCGTCGTCACGAACATCGCCGCGAACACCGAGGCGGTCAACGTGACGATGGGAGGCGCGGACGAGTACACGCCCAACTCCGAGCTGTGCCTCCTCTGCTCGCACAACGGCCTCCCCACGACAAGCAACGGCAACTACGGCTCCTACACGCTCTATTCATTCAAGCTGCGTGACTCGTCCGGAAACCTCCGCCTCAACCTCGTGCCGGCGCGGCGCGACGCGGACGGCGAGCTCGGCCTCTACGACCTCGTCCGCTCCACGTTCCTCACGAACACCCTGGCCGGCGTGTTCACGACTGCGAACACGCCGACGATCACGCCGTCCGACCCGCTGTGGGGCAAGGCGCTCACCATTGCGGACGACATCACGATTGATGCGGGCGAGGGCGCAACATGGTCGGGCGCGATCACTGTCCGCGATGGTGGTTCGCTCACGACGCGCGGAAACCTTAACGTCGCCGGCACGACGACGATTGACGCGAATGGTTCCGTAACCGTCGCCGACGGCACGTCGCTCTTCACCTTCGCCGCGAACACCATCGCGGGCAACGTCAATGTCGCCGCTCCCGCAACACTGCGGATGAACATCTCGGAGGCGATTAAGGGCGCAACCACCACCGTTTTCCACCTCTACGGCACACTTGACTGTCAGGCCTATCGTCAGCGCATCGATGCGGGCAAGTTCTTCTTCCACGATGGCTCTCGCGTGATCGGCAATGGTGATTCGGTTTCCGGGCTATATGCATATGCCGACAGCAGAATCGTTTTCGACGGATCCGTGGATGTCGATACACCCATTGCCGTGCTTGATGACAAGACTCTCACGGTGGCCTGCTGCGAAAACGCAAATGTGTCTTTCAATGGAGGCGTGAAGGTTACTGCGACGAATCGCCGGACGGGATCGATCGTTCAGGTTGCGGCGACGGCCGATGAGGGCAACGCCGCAGGGACGTGCTCGAATGCCTTCCTCGACTTCGGACCGGTCGCAGTAGGCGACCTCTATGATTTCACAGGATCACTCACGCTACTCTCGAATGCAAGAATCGTGCTTGGATTTGCCGAATCCGCGTTCTCCGTGACGACGTCCGGATCAGAACTGGAAATCGTTTCGGACAAGGCGGTTGCGTTCGCCAACCACGCGGCGGCGCATACGCTGCCCGTAATCACGACGACGACGGCAACTGTGCGCCTGACTGGCGACGGCACGGTTTCGCTTCCCACTGCCGCGCCCTCGTACCCGATTGAGTTTGCCGGCCCATCGCTCGCCATCGCCAATGGCGCACCGATTGCGCTCGCCGCCGGATCCTCCGTGACGGCGCCGATGACGGTCGGCGTCACCGACCTCCCTGCCGGAACCGCCGCGACGCTCTTCACGAACGCCGGTTCCATCGACGCGTCGAAGATTTCCGCTCGGGCGGCGCACAACGGCGTACTTATGGGCACGGCAGCCGCCGCGACGCTCTCCGGCACGGATGTCGTCACGGCAGGCGTCGCCGCCTACGACGCGGCCGCGTGGATCGAGCCGTTCATCGCGGCGAAGGCGCTCATCTGGCTCGACGCCTCGGATGCCGCGAACTTCGAGTTCAAGGACAATACCTTCGGATTCGTCACGACATGGAAGGACAAGTCCTCCTACAAGCGCGACGCGACGGCGTACACCATCGCCTCGCACGATCCCAACTGGGGAACTCTCACCGTCACGAACGGCGTCCCCGCCTACTGCATGGGTGCGTGCGACAGCGGCATCGACCTTGCGTTTTCAGTGCGCATGACGACGATCCGCACCGTGTTCTGGGCGATGTCGATCTGTCAGGATGTAAAGGCGTTCTGGCTCGGCGACTCTTCGTCGTACAACTTCCACCGTGGTGGCAATAACGGCACGAAGAGTACGAACGGCGCCTATTCATACAACAGCGGCAACAACCAGAACAGTGCTTGGTACTGTGATGGTGTGGCCGTTTCCGACACTTGCCACACGCTTGTCCCGACAGACCGTCACGTATATTCCACCGTGACGACGGCCAACGGTGCGTCCAACCGCCTCACTCTCGACCGCGCCTCCGGCAGTTCCGAGCGTAATGCCGGACGCGAGCTTTCCGAGCTGATCGCGTTCGACGTTCCGCTCTCCGATGCAGACCGCGAAGCCATCGAAGCGTACCTCGCCGCGAAATGGATGGGCAGCAACCCCACCGCCGCGCGTTCGGACGATACGTTCATCTACAAGAGCGGCTACGTCGTCGACGGCAACGTGGGCGGCGGCAAGAACCTCGATTTCGAGGAAGGTGCGTCCGTCACGGTCGTCAATCCCTCCGCCTCCGAGCCGATGATTGCGACAACGGGCGCGGTGACGCTTCCATCCGGTTCTCCGCTCGCAGTCAACGTCGATGCGACGGCCCTCGTGCCCGGCACCTACACGGTCATGCAGGCGGGAAGCGGCATCACATCGCTTTCGCAGTTCGCGCCCACGGCGACCGTCGGCGCCGGCGCGTCCGCCACGTTCGCCGTCGTTGACGGGAAGCTGACGATGACCATTGCGGTTTCGTCCTCCGTGACATCGCAGACGTGGCGTCCCGCGAGCGCCGCCGACCTCGGCTGGAACACGACGAGCCCGAACTGGCTCTACGACGGCGGCACGACGGGCGGATTCGTCCCCTACGTGCCCGCGTTCATCGACGGCGCGGAGACCGCGTCCGGCGACATCACGGTGAGCGGGGAAATGTTCGCCGGGCCGATCACCCTCACGGGCGCGAACGACTACACGTTCAAGGGCGACGGCACGCTCGCGGGCGGCGACACGGTCACGCTCGGAGGCACGGGCACGGTCACGCTCGACGGCGCGAGCTTCGGCGACCAGACGATCGTCATCACGAACGGACAGAAGGTCGTACTCGGCCCCAACGCCTCGGAACATTCGCTCGGTTCGGACAGCGGCTCGTCTGGCGGCAAGGTGACGATTGCGGAAGGTTCGCAGTTAAACGTCAATGACACGCTCGTCGTGGGCGGCAACACGAATCCACGTTGCGAGATTACCCAGCTCAAGACGTTCGTCATCGCTGGCGATGGGGCGGACGGACGCGGCGCGCTCGTGAACGATGTGCTTGACGGTCGTACCTCGCACAGCTATGCCAACGCTGCACTCCGCCGCGTGGAACTCGCGGACGACGCGACCATCGGCGGATCGGACCGCCTCGACCTGCGTACGCGCGGCGGCACGGCGGCGACGGCCACGCCCGGCATCTACGGCCCCGGCAAGACGCTCACCGTAAAGAACAGCGTTTGGTTCGCCAGCTGGAGCCAGCCTATCGACGTGGGCGCGATCGTGATTCCGGCGGGCGGAATGTTCCTGCCCGTGCAGATGACGGAGGCCATGTTCAACGTTCCGGGCGGCATCACGCTGGACGGAGGCCTCATCGACCACTACCAGAATACGTATCCAGCGAACATGCCGTTCCACGTGACGGCGAACGGCGGCACGTTCCAATCGGGCGGCGGGGCATCAACCGTCAAGGGCGATGTGACCGTCGCTTCCGGTGCGACGCTTGCGCTCACCGGCGACAAGAACGTCACCTATTCGGGCGCGTTCAACGCGAACGGCGCGACGATCACGCACTCCAACAGCGCAACGACGTACTTCACCGGCACGTCGTCCGGCAACCTCGACATCACGCAGACCGCCGGCACGGTGCAGCTGCAGAACAAGGTCGAAGGCACCATGGCGGTGACGAAATCGGGCGGCGACCTCTATCTGCGCACCGGCTTCTCCAACGACACGGTGAACGTCACGCAGACGGGCGGCAACTTCCGCTTCTACACCGAGGCGTCCGCGCCCGTGTTCGACACGCTCAACGTCAACGCAACCGGAGGCACGATCTACATCCAGCCGCAGAGCACGTCCGCTCTGATCGACGTTCCCGGCACGATCAACCTCGGCAATTCGGCGAGGAACGTTTACGTGTACGGCCCCGCCAACAACAAGGGCATCAAGATCAAGGTCGTCGGCAAGGCGGGGCAGTTCGGTCCCGTCTGCACCACCAACGACCCCGGAACGGTCTATCTCAAGAGCGGAACGGACCTCACGGCAACGGACTTCGGATGCGGCAACGTCGTATCCAAGCCCGCGCGCGGATACATGGTCATCGAGGACGGCGCGAAGGTGACGGTGACGAGCCGCTACATGGGCGGCTACTGGGCGAATGTGCCGGACACGCCGACCACGCACCGAGTTGACATCTACGGCGAGGTTGACGCGACGGGCAAGACCGCCTATCTCACGCTCGATGCCGTCCGCGCCGAAACGTACCTCCACGACGGCGGCGTGTTCAAGCTCAATACGTTCTCCGTCACGCGCCTCAGTACGCCGTACCCGTACGGCACGGGCGTCGGCGCGGGCGACGGCCGCCAGTGGTTCATTATGGACGGCGGGTACCTTGAACTCGGTGCGGGCGGCTTCTCGGGGAACGCCATTCCCGGCTGCACGAAGTTCGATTTCCAGAACGGCACGGTGGTGAACACGGGGGCGTGGACCGCCATGCCCTACGCGCTGCCCGTGTATTTCGGCTTCGAGGACGTGGGCGGCGCGGTCGAGTTCAACCTCGGCGCGAACAACATTTCCTGGAACAGCGGACTTTCTGGCGCGAGCGACGTGACGATCAAGGGATCGGGCAATTTCGGCGGCAACCGTGCGGCGGGCGGCATCGTGCAGGGTGTGATGCTCGGCAAGCTTACGGTCGAGAACACGGGCGCGAACGACCTCCGCAACGCATCCGCGTTCTCCGGCGGCCTCTCGCTCACCGCCGGCGTGAACGCGCAGGTGGCGAAGTACGCCGACCAGCATTATCCTTACGCCGTTGCGGGCAATTACAGGGAGAGGCTTTCGACGAACGAATATAGCCTCGCGTATGTCGCCGGTGGTGACATCTGGCCGTTCCTGCACAAGCGTTACACATCTGGCAAGCCGTACGGCAACACGTGGTCGTGCACGACGCGCTGCGACTTCTACGTGCCGGCGGAGAAGGCTGGCGCGTGGACGTTCTGCGGCGCATACGACGACTACATGATGCTCCAGATCGATGGCGAGATCGTGTTCAACCAGGCCTACAACAAGCTGGCCGCGCATACGGTCACGCTCGCGGAGGGTTGGCACAAGGCCATAATCGCCACCTACGACGGCACTGGAAACGCGGGGCCTCCCGCGTCGAACGGATGGAACGACGGCAAGTCGCTCGGTTTCATCATCGGTGAATCGACTTCCACGGCGGGCGGCGACTACACGAAGTTCGAGCCGGGCGCGAGCCTTGGCGACGGCCTGACGCTGGACGTGCGCCCCGCCGTCAACGCCTGCGTGTGGAAGTGGATCAACGCGAAGCCCGCTGCCTCCACATGGAATACGACCGAGGCATGGACGCACATCAAGTGCATCGACTCCGTCGCGCAGATGCATCTGAGCGGCACGGGGCCGACGACGGATACCGCCGGACTCTACTCGGGCAAGATCAACGTGTTCGAGGGATGGTTCAAAGTCGAGGACGGCAAGGAAGGCTCCTGGTCGTTCAAGTTGGCGTATGACGACTACCACCTCCTGAAGATCGACGGGGTACAGCTCCTCGGGCGTAGCTCGTCCACTGAAACGAAGACAGGCTCGACGACGCTCACGGCGGGCTGGCACCGCTGGGAAGTGCGCGTCTCGGATGGAGGCGGCGGCGGATGGGGTCCGAACAACATCAACGGCGGCATGACGCTCAGCTACCAGGCGCCGGGTGAATCGGCGTACAGCCGCTTCGACGAGACGAACCTGAAGCTCGCCGCGACGCTGGGCGACATCGCCGTGCTGGAGCCGTCCGGCATCTACAAGGATCTGGAGCTTGGCGCGGGATCGACGCTCACCTCAAGCGGCGTGATGGCGATGCCGATCTGCGGCACGCTGAAGGGCACGGGTACGCTCGCGGGCAGCTTCGCCTTCGCGGGCACGACCAACTGCTGGGAAGTGACGGGCGCGGGCGCGAGAACCGCCGAACTTCCGGCGGCCACGTTTGCGAATGCCACGGCGGCCACTTTTGCGGGCTTGAAGAGCGTCAAGGTCATGTTCGATGCGAAGCCCACGCGCAAGGCCTACTACCTTACCGGCGTAATCGATGGCCTTTCCGCCGCCGACCTCCCCGCCGCGACCATTACGGTGAAGGATGCCGACGACCGCGACTACTCCGCGAACTTCACGCTCACGGTGAAGAACGGCCGTCTCGCCCTCGCCAACTCCAAGCCCGCCGGCGTGACCATCATCGTGCGGTAGGGCGGGGCGTCCCGCCGAGCCGTGACAAGGGTAGGGCGAGCCGTCCTCGGCGAGCCGTAATAGCACGTGTGCAACAGCAAGTTGTGCGGCTCGCCGGGACGGCTCGCCCCACCGGGAGCGGTCGCGCTTGTCGCGAGCCGGGATTTTCGGGATTTTCGGCTTGCGGGCGGCGGTGAGATTGTGGTATCATTATGCCAGTTCAACTGGTCAAAAAGTAATCTTTAGCAGTTACAACGAGGAAAAGCAATGGAAAAACCTATCTGCAACTCCCCTCGGGGGAAGGCGAGAACCTCTCGTTTCGTTCGTGTTGTTGCTCTGATTCGGAAGGTCGCGACAAGCGCGACCCTCCCGGCAGTTTGGGCTCTTGTGGGCGCGACGAGCGCGGTGACGGCACTGGGCGACGGGCTGCCGGCGGAGTACCAGCAGCTTGAGTACATCCAGCCTAACGGCAACTGCCAGATACGGACTGGCATTACGCCGACGTGTACCGACAAGGTGGAGATGACGTGGCGGCCTGCCACCGTGAGCGGCAACCAGAACCTCTTCTGCTCGCGTACGGGCACTGGTACAACGGGACAGTTCACGTTGTTCATGATCGGGGACAAGGTACGATTCGACCGCAATACATCTTCGGTGACGGGCGCGAATGCCATCAGTGCCGCTACGAAGTACACGGTCGTGGCCGACTTCAATACCCTTGCCGGCACGGTGACCCTCGCCGACACGGGCGCAGAGGTGACAAGCGCCACGATGCCGAGTGGCGACTATACGCCCGGATCGGAACTCTGTCTCTATGCGTCGCATACCTCCGATCCAAATACGGGCCTCGGCAACTACGCCTCACACGCGCTCTATTCCTTCAAGCTGAGCGACTCCGTCGGCAACCTCAAGCTCGACCTCGTTCCGGCGAAGCGCGAAGCGGACGGCGTGATCGGCCTCTACGACGCCGTGAACGACGCTTTCCTCACGAACAGCCTTTCCGGTGCGTTCCTTGCAGGACCTGCCTTGTTGACCTTTAATTCCTACACCTGGAACGGCGGCGCGAGCGGGAACCTGTCCGATGCCGCCAACTGGTCGCCCGCGCCCGCCGGCGCGTTCACGGCGGACGACGAACTGGTCTTCAACGATGCGGCGGAAATCACCGTCGATGCCGACGCAACAGTCGGCAAGCTCACACTCAACGCGGCGGGAGCCGTCGCGTTCACGGGCGCGAACGCCCTCACGGTCACCCGAATCGCCAACACGGGCGCGGGCGACGTGACGTTCAACTGCCCCGTCAACTTCTCCGGCACGTACTACGTGGAGCAGACGGGTGCGGTGAAGTTCCCCGGCGGCGCGACGGCAACGTACCCCGATGCCACGCTGCGCACGGCGTCCGTTCTTGACCGCACGCTCGACGGCACCTTCACCTTCACCGAGGACTGGATCGTCAACAACTTGGGCGACTATCCGTGGATCGTCGCGTCCAACTCCGTTGTGCACGGCAAGCATTTCTCCGGCACGCAGACTTCCCACCACCGCATCCTGCGCGTGGAGGAAACCGGCTACGCCTGCTTCACCACCGTCACGAACGGCTGGGATCGTGGCGACATCGACATCGACGGCACGCTTGAGGCGACCAGTGAAGTGATCGTACGCACGAATCCAAACGGCGGTTCTACGGCGTCTCGCTTCGGACGCAGCGGAAACATCGGAACGGTCAAGGCTCCGCGTATCGCGAAATGCGAACACGCCACGGCATCGTCCCTCATCCCCAACCTCATCGTTGGCGCGGGCGGCTTCGGTTCCCTGACGCAGGACTACTCGTACCGGTTTGACGTCGATACGACGATCACGGCGACTGACAACTTCGAATTCCTCGGCGTTTACCGCAGTGGAAATGCGCATGACTGGTGCTTGAGCTTGAACGGCAAGACGATTACGATTGTCGTTCCCGAGAACAAGACTGTCACCTTCGGTGTCGGCATCGCCGGAACCGCCGGTAGCATCGTGAAACAGGGCGCAGGCACGCTCGTGATGACGGACACCTTCAACGAGCAGTCCGGCTTCGTGAAGCAGTACGCGAACGGCACGGTCATCGAGGAGGGCAAGTTGGTGTTCGCGGCGAACGGACAGCTCGGCACGGGCTCTGTGACGCTTGGCGCGAATGGAACACTTGAAATCGCGGACGGCGTTTCGTTCTTCAATCAGGTTGCGGGTGACGGCGCGCTCTCCGTCGCCGGCGAAGTGACGATGCTCGACGGCGCACGCCTGCTTGTCGGATCGTCCACTTTCGCGTCCGGGGCAAAGGTTTCCGTTGAAAGCCAGACCACGCAGGGCGTAATCGCCACGGGTGTTTCACGGGCGGACTTCGACGCTTGTTTCGAGACCGCAAACGGTGGGCTTACCTGGGCGGACGGTAGCGTTTCCTACGGCAACAGCTACGTGTGGGTCGGCGCAGAAGGCGGCAAGTGGTCGGATGCTGCCAACTGGACTTGGAACGGTGAGAAGGGCACAAAGGCACCTCTTAACGACACTTACGCGGACGTCTCGTTTACAAATGCCGCCACGGCGGTGCTGGACGTGTCGGTGACGATTCAGGACCTCTATATTTCCGGCTCCGGCGCAGTGAAGATCGAAAACCCCTCCGCGTATGGCAGCGAGATACAGCACGAGCTGACGTTGGCGACGGTTACGAGCAGTGCGTCAGTGATGCCCGTGCTCGACTGCAGGGTGGTCTTTGCTAGCACCTACAAGGTCTCATTCACGAACAAGGCCGTCAACTTCGCAGGAGGAGCAATCGCGACAACGTGGGATTCCGGCAACACGGCGGCCTCGCCTACGTCAGATTTCTACGGCAACATCACCTTCACGGGAAACTGGACCTTGCCGTCCGTGACCGGTAACAGGTGCTACGTCAGGGACGGAGCGATCTTGACCTGCCCATCGCTGATTCTGCCGCTCAGGAGCGCCAGTTACAACCAACTGGCCATGCTCCAGATTGACGCTGGCGGAACGTTGAACTGCCGCACGGTCGAGCATAATGGATCGACCACCTATTACAACGGCGTCGGAGACGGCGTGGTCGTCTATGTTAACGGGACATTGAACGTATCCGATAAATACAACATGAACATGTGCGGGCGTATCGGCATTTTCAAGCAACAGGGGAACAGCGCCTATCAAGCGACGGGTGTAATGAACGTCAATGGAATCGTCGCAAATTCGACGACGACATCGCCCAAGTGGATTGAACAGCGGAAGCTCAATCTTGGAGCGGAGGGCATCCTCGTGAAAGCTGCGGACGTCACCGGCATCGGCATCGGGCCGCAGATCACGATCGGTGCGCTGGCCGACTACGAGATTCGCTATGAAGTTACCGGCAGCAAGGTGCATTTCCATGCCCCAGTCACTTTCGACACATATGATTCCGCTGCGGCAGTCGCGCGCACCGTCACTATTTCCGCCGACGTGGAGGACGGTACAACCATCGGCACCTATTCGGGCGGCCGCTACAATCTGGGCGGCGCGATCACCAAGAACAACGCGGGCACGCTTATCGTTTCAGGCAACAACACGTTTACCGGCGGTGTCACGGTGAACGGCGGCACGGTGCGACTCGAACACGACAATGCGGCGGGTACGGGCGCAATCACGGTGGCGGCGGGGGCGACGCTGGAACTCGCGGATGGCGTGACGATCACGAACACGGTAACGTTCGCAGACGGCGCGACGCTTGTGTGCGGCACCGGGTCGCAGATCAGCGGACCAGTCACGCGAAACGGCACGGTGAACCTGCGCCTGACCGGTTCCACCACAATCTTCCCCGCCGGTTACACGGACACGACGGGCTTCACGGTCACGCCCGACAGCGCGGTTGGAACGCTGTCTGTCGACGGTGGCGCGCTCAAGTACGATGCCCGCGCCGTCGGTACTTACACGTGGACGGGCGCGGTGAACGCCAACTTCTCGACGCCAGGCAACTGGTCCGTAAACGACGCGGCCACACAGGATATTCCGGGGGTTCAGGACACGATTCGGTTTGTGGCATCCGCCGCGACCACCGTGACGCTCGACGCGGATGCGCAGGTCGCCGCAATGGTCATAGAGGGTTCCATGGCGTTCACGCTCACCAATCCTGGCGCGACGACGAACACGTTGACGCTTGCCTCCGTCACGAGCAGCGCGACGGTTGTTCCAGTGATCAACTGCAGGGTGCAGTTCACGGATAAGTACACGGTGTCCTTCACCAGCAAGGCCGTCAAGTTCGCGGGCGGTGCAACGGCGACCACGTGGGATCTCAGCAACACGGCTCTCTCGCCCACGTCCGAGCTGACGGGCAACATAACTTTCACGGGAACGCTTACGGCGCCTTCCGCACAGGCCGACCGCCTCTATGTGATGGGTGGCTCCGTTGTGAATTGCGCGGCAGTCGTCTTGCCGTATTGCAGCAACAACTACAAGGCGACGGCGCACTTCATCGTCAAAAACGACGGTGTTCTCAACTGCGGCTCGGTCACGCAAAACGGGTTGTCTGCCAATTTCAATAATGTCGCAAACTGCGTCATGCTGTACACGGAAACCCGGGGTGTGATCAACGTCACGGGGAATTTCACCCAGACCCGCGGCGGACGCGTCGGAATATGGAAGTGTGGCGGTGCATTGCGCGTTTACTCATACGGCGTATTGAACATGGATGGCCTTGTCGTAAACAACACGAGCGGGAACGAATGGCTTTCGTTTGAACAGCAGAAGGCGAACATCGGTGCCGGCGGAATCGTCGTGAAGAGTACCGACAAATTCGCGAAGGGGATCATCTTCGCGCCGTGGGTGCGCCTTGGTGCGTATGCGGACTATGAAATCTCCTCTGAAAAGAGCGACCCGATCATCCGTCTCTATCAGGATCTGACGTTCGATACGCTGGACTCCGTTGACGGCGTGACTCCGCGCACAATTCTGGTGTCCGCCAATGTGCATGACGAGAAGACCCGGAACAACGATTATCAATATGGCTATAACTTCGCAGGTGGCTATATCATCAAGGAGAATCCAGGTACGCTCATTCTTTCCGGAGACAACACGTACAGCCTTGGCACGACGGTGAACGGCGGTACGTTGCTGGCCGCGCACGACCACGCCCTCGGCACGGGGCCTGCGTCGGTGGGCGCAGACGGTACGCTTGAGCTCATGGAAGGGGTCTCGGTCACGAATGCGGTGACGCTTGCCGCGAACGCCACGCTGCTGATCGACGGCGCGGAGGCGCGCACGACGGCGGGGACATCCGTCGTGGGCACGATTGCCACGCCATCCACCGGCACGGCGATCCTGAAGGTGGTGGGTGACCTTTCCACTGCGACCGGCAAGGTCTCGATTACGCTCGGCGCGTTCGCCGAGGGCGCGTCCGTGGAGGCGCTCACGCTCGACGCGACGGAGTTGACGCTCCCGAAAGCCGGGTGGCGTGCCAGGCTGAAGGCGCGTGAAGGCGCGCTCATGCTCGACGTCAAGAACCCGACCGGCATGACCCTCATCGTGCGGTAGGGCGAGGCGCGGTGGGGCGAGGCGCGGTAGGGCGAGGCGTCCCGCCGAGCCGTGACAGCAAGCGTACAACAGCAAGTTGTGCGTCCCGCTGAGCCGTGACAGCAAGCGTACAACAGCAAGACTTGTTGTCGTACGCTTGTTGTTTCACGAGTCGATGTGGCAAGGGCGCCATCGCCCCATCGGCCGCGCTTGTCGCGAGCCGGGATTTTCGGCTTGCGGGCGGCGGTGAGATTATGGTATCATTATGCCAATTCAACTGGACAAGAAGGAATCTTCAACAGTTACAAAGAGGAAAAAGCGATGGAAAAACTTATCTGCAACTCCCGTAGGGGGGGGGCGAAAACTTCTAGTTTCGCTCGTGTTGTTGCTCTGGCTCTTGCGGGCGCGGCGGGTGCGCTGTCGGCGCGCGCGGCGCTGCCGGCGGAGTACCAGCAGATCGAATACATCCAGGCGAGCGGCAACTGCCGAATCAAGACCGGCCTCACGCCCGTCTACAACGACAAGGTGGAGATGACGTGGATGCCGACGACCGTGAGCGGCAACCAGAACCTCTGGTGCGCGCGCACGGCCACGTCGAAGCAGTTCACGGGCTTCATGATCGGCGCCACGTTCCGCTTCGACCGCGGCGACGGCACGGGCGGGCAGAAGGCGAGCGCAACCGCGTTCGTCGCCAATACGCGCTACTCGATCGTCGCCGACTACGGCGCAGGCGTCAGCACCATCTCGAACGCCGTGACGCGCACGCAGGTGACGACGGTCTCGAATAGCACCGGTTCCTACACGGTCGGCTCGGCGCTCGCGATCTTCGCCTCGCACAACAACAACATCGACGACGGACTTGGCAACTACGGCTCCTACCGCCTCTATTCGTTCAAGTTGCGCAATTCGAGCGGTACGCTCCGTCTCGACCTCGTACCCGCCAAGCGCCTTTCGGACAATGTCCTCGGCGTCTATGACACGGTCAACAACGCCTTCCTGACGAACGTCGGTACGGGCTCGTTCATTGCGGGCCCCAATGTCGGAACCACCTACACGTGGATCGGCGGCGCGAGCGGAAACCTCTCCACCGCCGCGAATTGGTCGCCCGCGCCCGCCGGTGCGTTCACCGCCACCGACGAGCTGATCGTGAACGACGCGGCTGAAATCACCGTCGATGCCGCAGCGACCGTCCGCAAGGTCACCCTCAACGCTTCGGGTGCCGTTTCGTTCACGGGCGCGAACGCGCTCACCGTTTCACAGATCGCCAACGCCGGCGCGGGCATGGCGACGTTCGGCTGCCCCGTCAACTTTTCTGGAATGTACTACGTCGAGAAGATCGGCGAGCTCAAGTTCCCCGGCGGCGCGACCGCCACGTATCCCGATCCCCTCATGCGCACGTCCACTAGCACCGCGAACGCGCGCACGCTCGACGGCGACTTCACCTTCACGTCAGACTGGATCGTCAACAACGTGGGAGACTATCCGTGGATTGTCGCGTCCAACTCCACCGTGCGCGGACAGAACTTCTCCGGCACGCAGACCAGCCACCATCGCATCCTTCGCGTGGAGGAGACCGGCTACGCCTGCTTCACCACCGTCACGAACGGATGGGAGCGCGGCGACATCGACATCGACGGCATGCTTGAGGCCACGAAGGAAGTCGTCGTGCGCACGAATCCGTC
>CADCOC010000108.1 GCA_902802945.1 uncultured bacterium
TGGAGGTTGGCGATCACGGCCACGGCGTCGACGTCCGCCGCCGTGCAGACCTCGCGGAAGTCGCCCGTCGTGCGCACGCCGTGGTTCTTGCCGTAGGTGTTGGAGACGTACTTGTGCGCCCAGCCGCCCCGCACGCGCCGTAGGTCACAGTCCGCCATCGCCACGAGGCGCACGTTCGGCAGGCCCGCGAGCGACGGCACCACGCTGCGCGCCCGCGCGCCGAGTCCGATCACGCCCAACGTGATCTTGTTCGACGGCGCGTTCGCGCCGCGCACGCTCGCCGGCACGATGATCGGTGCCACGCCGGCCGCCAATATGCCCTTGATGAAACACTTCCTGTTGACTGCCGCACCAGACAGCTTGCTCTGTTTCTCTTTCATTTCTATCTACTCTCTCTGCATTGTTTAATCCATGATTGGCATGGCAAGACATTTCTTTGCGGTCAGGCACCCTGCCGCGGACACTTTAAGAAATCACTTAATGACGATAGCAAATCCGCTTTGCACAATCGTTATCTTTGCTTCGTACGGACGGGAACCGTCTGCGAAAGTGAGTGCGACCGTCCAAACTCCTTTCACGGCAAACTTGAACATTTCTGCGCCCGTACCCGCCGCCACGCCATCCCCCGGTCTCACCCATGTGGTTGGCGCAAGACCGGAACCGCTTGGTGGCGTGAAGGTGATAGTTGCCGCCTTAGAGAGATCGCCCGCCCAGTCGTCACCGCTGTAGGCTACTGGCAAGGCCTCCTTGGTCTTCGTCTTGCGGTCTGGACCATCAAGTACTGTGTCCGCCGCAAATCCAACAGCCCCAGTGCCGAACAATCCGCCATCACCGAACACATGCCATGGTATGCAGATTGTCACAGAACCCTCCACCGAGTTATGCAATTTCCAGACACCACCTTTCTGTGCCGGAAGAGGTGCGCTTGTCGTAACCGAATCAGCATTGGCGAGAACATATTCCGAATTGTCCTGCGCCGCCGTTGCCGTCACGATTTCGCCGGCCTTCCACGTGACAGGCCACGCCACCATATCCGAAGCGCTTGTAAGCGCGTAGGACGCGCCGTCCGTCACATACGCGCGAAACGCCACTGGTTCCGACATCACCGGGTTCCCGTCGAACGCGGCATACGACGGAATCGCCATGCCTGCCGCGACAACCATCACCGCCCTCATGCATCGTTCCATGCCTCACCTCCCTACTTTACTATGCAATATACGCGAAACGACATCCAATTCTGAACAGCTGAGGAGATTGTGTCGGTTCCTTTGCCAAAATACATGTCGCCGCTCGTCTTCAACGGCTCGCTAAAGATACCACCTCCAGAAATCATGCGATTATTCGATGCGCCGTTGACTGGAGTAAAAGCACTTTCTGGCAGGGTATCGCGAGTATCAGCAGTATCAAGGCTCAGCTCCCACAAATTACTTAAGGTGTCATATAGCCCCCAGTTGTTCGGCAGATGTTTATCAACCTCGGACGTTGTCCCCTCGTTATTCCCTTTATACGCGGCGTACTCCGCATTGGCATTGTTTCCCCATGGGTAAGTCGTAGTGGTCCCCGCACGACGTGCGATTTCGGTCATCGCAATCGTCGGCAAGTCAAACGCAAACATGTTTCCCGTCTTGCAGTTCAGTATCTGGAAAAACGATGTTCCGGTCACGGTTTCTATTGTGGGGATTGGCGTTGATGGGTCACTTGTATTCGCGCGAAGAAGATTGTAACCCACTTTGTCGGCTGGCTTGTACCCGGACGTCTGCCCCGCCGCCGTCGTGTAGTACCATGTCTTTGACGGCACAAACTTGTTGTACTGCGCACGCGTGACGAGGTAGATGCCCGCATAGTAGGCGTATTCCGTATTCCATGTCTTCTCAGACGTATAGTAAGACCCTTTCGGCACCTTGCGGAGGACGAGTTTGCTTTCCTTGTATGCGGCCGCCTTGTAGCGGGAATTGGAAAGCTCCTGCGAGTAAAGCAGCCCTTCGTAGGAAACGACGCCAGTATCAAGATCCACGACCATGTAGTCGTCACCGCTCGGCGTGTCGGAAGCGAGTAGCTGCGCCGTCATCGTGCAATTGATATCTTTCGCCCGCAGCGACCTCGGCGGAGTCCATGTCACGGTGTGCTGCCCGCTCGACGCGCTCGCTCCGACATTTGTCACGCCGTCGATCACGTACGTCTGCCCGCCGATGGTGGCGTTGAACACGAGCTTGCAATAAACATCCCCTGTCCCGTCCTCCGTAAACGTCTGTCCGTCCGTAACTGTGTATGTGATATCGAACTTGTTGTTCCATGGCCAGCGTTGTGTAACACTGTCAATCGTCACACTGGACGCCTCCGCACCAAGCGTAAGAAAAGTAACTGCCAAGAGAAACACGACAGTCTTGTTTTTGCGGATTTTCCGCATGCGGTTTTCTGGCGAACCTTGATTTGTTTTCATGATTTTCAGCCTTTCATCGGTTGAGTAAGAACGTCAACATTGTATCACGCCGAGTTTCAGGTGTTCAACGCTAAAGTATTATAAAATACTTAATGTTTGATTGTGAAATACTTAAATGATATAATGTCCGCCGCCATGAAGAAAATTGCATTGCTTATTGAAACTTCCCGGGCTTATGGCCGGAATTTGCTTAGCGGCGTCGCGCAGTTTGCGCAGAGTCAGCACGACTGGCTCATGCGACTTATGACGCCCGAGGACCTGCACGGGCGGTGTCCGTTCGCAGGGTTCGATGGCATAATAGCCCGCACGGTTAATGCCACCGCACTACGCAAAATCAGTGCAAGCGGGCTGCCCGCCGTGGACATGTCGCACGAGCAAAAGATTCCGCAATTCCTTGCCGTGGGCTCGCATGACCACGCCATCGGCATGATGGCTGCCAATTTTTTTCTCGGACATCGTTTCAGAAACTTCGCATTCTGCGGATTCAAAGGAATGAAGTTCTCAGACATCCGTCGCGATTCATTCAAGAAGATCATTTCAGACGCTGGATTCAAAACGAATGAGTTCTCCTTTCCCGAACCAATGACCGATGCATTTTTCTACGGTGAAAAGTTTGATGATATGCACGTAATCGAACTGCTCAGAAAGTGGGTACAGTCCCTTCCGTCCCAAACCGCCGTGTTCTGCGCCAACGACATGCGGGCCTACCAGCTCATACGCGCGGCCACCGCCGAATCAATACGCATACCACACGATCTCGCCGTGCTTGGCTCTGACAACGACAACCTCATCTGCCTGTTCTCTACACCGCCCCTCTCAAGCATCAATCCAAACGCTGAGGGGGTCGGGTATGCGGCGGCGCGCGTTCTACACGCCGCCATGCAAGACCCTTCAACAGTCCAAAAACGCCATCACAAGCCGTTCTATGTCGCTCCGGGCGAACTCATCGAACGCGCCTCCACGGAATTCTATCCGATCAGTCCAGCTTGGCTGTCGGACCTCCTCGTCTTCATCGACCGCAACATTGCCAATCCGCTTTCCGCCTCAGATGTTGTGGCGCATTCCGGACGTTCCTACCCGACCATCGAGAAGGCGTTCGCACAGGCGTTCGACGAGACGATCGGACAGTACATCACGCGCACGAAGATGAACGAGGCCAAGCGCCTCATCGCCCTTGGCAAACATTCAAGCAAGGAAATCGCTTCCCTCACGGGTTTCTCGTCCCCGCAGTATTTCTGCAACGCCTACCGCAGGTTCTTCGGCCATCCGCCATTTACCCTCACTTCATCCAAAAGTTCTGCTAAATGGAACACGTAGGGCGCATCACTTCCGCGTTATGAGTTCCAGAATCAATCCGACGACCTTGTGATCGTGGCTGCTTTAAACATTGATAAACACATAAGTAATTTGGTATAATGAATGCCGTCAACGACGTACAAGACAGAGAAAAGACCATGTCAATTCCATTTGCTCCATTCAAAAGAGAAGATCATATTTATTCAAACCCGGCATTTGCTGAGTTCTTAAAGGATGCCGTTCGAGCTTTCAATGGCTCGCCTGTGGCTCCGATGCCCCCACCGTCCTTCACGGGGAGCGGTGTCTATGCTCTCTATTGTACCGCCGTAAAAGGCCCATACGCAAAATTCGGAAAGGAAATCAATCGACTGGAATATAAGGTCCCTATCTATGTCGGGAAAGCCGTTCCACCCGGATGGCGGCAGAGTCGGCAGCTGGATGGAACAGCAGATAAAAGCACGTCCCTCTGTTCGCGCCTCATTCAGCATTCTCGTTCAATTGAGCAGGGAAAAGGCCTAAAGCTCTCTGATTTCGCCTGTCGCTTCCTGATTTTTGAAGGTGTGTCCGTCGCCATGATTGCCGCTGTCGAAGCGTCTTTGATTGGCCTTTACACGCCGATCTGGAACAGCGTGGTCGATGGCTTCGGCAACCATGACCCTGGTGCCAAACGAGCCTCCGGACGAATAACCCAATGGGACTCCATCCATCCAGGAAGGAAGTGGCTGAAAGGCATGACAGGCGATTCCCAAGATGTAAAAGTCATCGTAAAACGCATCAAGGACTACATGGCAGGGCTTCGATAATTATGAGCATCATTGAACTTTTCAGTGGCTGCGGTGGTCTTGCAAAGGGCATGTCCCTTGCAGGATTTCACGAGTTGGCCCTTGTCGAGTTCAATGAAGATGCGTGCCACTCGCTTCGCGCGAATTTCGACCCATCCATCGTCTGGGAAGGCGATGTCCGTTCGTTTGATTATTCCAAGTATAAAAATGTAGATGCCATTGTAGGAGGTCCCCCGTGCCAACCATTCAGTCTTGGGGGGAAGGCAAAAGCGCACAACGATGCACGCGATATGTTTCCAGAGGCGGCAAGAGCGATAGGAGAAGTGAAGCCTAAGGCGTTTTTATTTGAAAACGTCAAAGGGCTACTACGCCCCTCGTTCAAGTCGTATTTCAAGTATATCATCCTCCGGCTAACCTATCCTGAGTTTCAGAAAAAAGAAACAGAGACATGGCAGGAACATGCTCGACGACTCTCAAACATTGATTTTGACAGTCACCGTGGAACGAAATACAGAGTATCTTACCGTCTTGTGAATGCGGCCGATTACGGCGTCCCCCAAATCCGCGAACGCGTAATCATTGTCGGATTCAGGTCGGACTGCCCAAATACATGGAAATGGCCCGCCAAGACGAACGAGAAGGGTAATTGGAAAACTCTTGGTGAAGCAATTCAGTCCGTGCCGACTCCAGTAAGAAGGCCGCCGAGCAAATTGTGGGACAACATCCTCCGCGAGGGGGCACGCACCTATCCGGGTCACACGGGATCGCCCATAGATCAACCGGCAAAAACGATCAAAGCAGGCGCCCATGGCGTTCCTGGAGGAGAAAACATGATTTCCTTTCCCGACGGATCAGTTCGATATATGAGCGTCCGCGAAGCAAAATTGATTCAAACCTTCCCTGATGATTACATCATTCATGGGACGTGGAGCGAGGCAATGCGTCAGATTGGGAATGCTGTTCCTGTCAGATTGGCGAAAATCATGGGAGATGCCTTATTTTCCGCGCTTGGTGAATGCAATTGCCAGTAATCATCATCACCTCGTGCTTCGCATCGCTCCCGAACGCGCCCCGTTTCGTCGCTCAGAACGCGAGCCAGTCGATATGGCAGAGTTCCGCTCCGCCGCCTTTCGCGACGATCCACAGATCGAGCGTGCCGGGTGCGTTTTGCAACTGGGCGGAGATCTTCCTGAAATGGCCGGGATTTCCACGCTTCACGTTGACGGATCCAAGGAGGCGTCCGTCGGTTTTCCCCTCGCGGAATTCGAGCGTACCGCCGGCCTTGCCCCAGAGCGAGAGTGCGAGCGTGGCGTTTTCGGGCACGTTGCGGATGTTCGCATACCGCACCGCGTCGCCGTCGCCCATGCGCAGCTCGAAGCCGCCGACGGGACACTCCCCAACCTTTGCGCCGCGTATGGCGAAGAAGTCCTCAGCCTCGATCTCCCCGCGCGACGCGTCGTACTGCCCCACGCCGACCTCGTCGATCCTGACGGGCGCAATGTCGCCGTTGTCGCGGTAGTGGACGTATCCCATCACGGCGTCGCGGAAGAAACGCGTCCGGCCGGGCTGGCTGTAGTCGTTCGCGACGTAGTACCATTGCCCGTTGAACTGGAAGAAGTTCCCGTGACGGTCGTAGTGGAGCTCGATCCTGTCGCGCCTGAACTTCGGCGCGACGTATGCCGCATCGATTACCAAGCCGCGATAGCGGTAGGGACCATACACGTTCTCGGAAACGGCGTAGAAGCTCGACCACGAAAGGTAGTAAAGTCCGTTACGTTTGTGGAGCGAGGGCTTGTCATCGGTCTTTCCTTGTCCGTACGGACCGAACTCGTCCTTGATTTCGACGGGACGGGCCCTCTCGGCGAGGGAGAGTCCGTCGGCGCCAAGCTTCGCGATGAAGTACTTGAACGTGCCGAACACGATGTACGCCGAACCGTCGTCGTCGAGCAGGACGTCCGGATCGCGCGCCTCCGTCCGGTATTCTCCCTTCGCGACGAGCGGCTTGCCGAGCGGGTCGCTCCAGGGGCCTGCCGGGGTCTTGGCCGTCACGACGCCGATCTCCGTCGGCCCAGCCGAGAAGTAGTAGCGCCAACCGTCGGGGAACGGCACGCCGAACGTGGCCCAGCACGACTTGAACGGACGCCGCAGGAACGTATCCTCTGGCTTCAGCACGCTTTCGAGTTTCCATTCAAGCAGGTCCGACGACGACCACACCCACCAGTCGCGAAGGTCATAGCCCTTGCTCTCCAGCGCGAAGTCATGTCCCGCAAACAGGTACACGCGCCCCTTCCACTCGATCATGTGCGTGTCGCCCACGGGACGCCCGATCAGCGCGCTAATGGGATTCCCGACAACGGCTTTCGCACCGTCCGCATTGCTCGCGGCGACCGCCACCGTCGCCGCGCATATTATCGCCAACGTGATTTTTTTGTACATGTTCATCACTTCTCCTAAACGGAAGATAGTATATCATACTTTTCCGGCCGAATCCGCCTCGCCTTTGACGGCTGTGCGTAATGCAAATCATTGTTCCGAGCAATTGGTCCGAGCCGTGATATTACGGCGCGGATAGTGGGCGAGGCAGCATGCGAAATGCCAAGTGTGGCATTGACTGGGAACGACGCTGTCTTGGCGACGGTAGGGTTACGCATCCCGCGTGACCGCAAGGTGGGGCGAGACGCCCGTTGTCCCAGTGTTGTCGAAATGGCAGGGGCGGATCACCGCTTCACCGAAACCCCTTCGCTTCTCGCACAGTACGAACACCAGCTTTCAAAAGGCCATGCCCCAGTTCGCGTCCGCCATCCTGCGAATAGACGCCGTTGCACAGCGAATAGCCGAACTCGCAGCAGATGCTCGCCCAGCAGTTCGGCTGCGCCTCGACCCACTGCCGTGACGACACCAACCCCGCCAGTCGGTCCCGTTCCATCGTGGCCGCGTGACCCGTGCCAACCGGGATGTCGTTCTTCCCGTCGTATGCAAGCGCACAGCCCTTCGACAATTCCGCCCAGTGCCGCCGGAACTCGTTGACATGCGCGCTGTTTCGCGGATACGGCGTCTCGAATGTGAACACGCAGTCCTGCTCCGGGTCATGCTTGCGGGAACGGATGTGCGGAGAATGCAGGTCAAAGAACACGATCCTCTTCCCGTGCGATTCGCGCACAAGCAGTTCCTTCCAGGCCCGCACAGACGTGTAGATGCCCGCAACGTAGTCGCGGTTGTGGTCGTGCGGACGTCGGTTCTTCCCCTGGTCGCCGTCCTCCACGCCGTCCTTGTCCATGAACGGGACGAACACGCAGTCGGCGTTGTCGCGGATCCATTCCCCTTCCGGCGAGCCGGAGAGTATCTCGTCGATTATACCCTCCATGACCGGATTCGCCGTCGTCTCGCAGGCGTGGTGACGGGCGGTGAACGCGAAAAGCCACTTCGCGTCCTTGCGGCAGCGTATGCGCAGCAGCTCCGTGTCGTGGCGGCCGCTCTGCGACTTGCAGAGCACGTCGAACTTCACGCCGTCCTTCCCGCGCCAGCGCGTGCTCGCCGCGTCCCAGTCCTTCTGCGAATACGGAATCGACACCGCGAAGCGCGTCTCGTTCTCGTCCGCGCCGAATGTGTAGTCGAAGGCGTTGTTCGGCTCGTGGCGTTTGCCGTCCGCATTCAACCAACGCCACGTCTTCCCTCCATCACGGCTGATCGCGGGGCCAAGGGAGGCAAGGTAGTCGAATCTGTTCTGCGGAAACTGGAAATGGAGCGTCCGCCCCGCCGCGCCGGAGAGCGTGAAGTCCCAGTGGAACCAGTTGCCTTTCGTGTCGCGGAGGTCCGGGCGAATGTTGACAACACCCTTCTCTTCGTCGATTCCGTCAACCTTTACGTTCCCTCCGGGGTATTTGCAGTCAATCGAGATCCCGCCAAAAGCGTTCGCACAGACCGCAACCCACGCACCGACTACTGCCTTTGCTAATTTCATGCCCACAGCCTCACCGAACGATTACGTACATGCCCTTCTTGACGAGACGGACCTGATTGCCGGAATAGGAAAGCCGACGCCCGCGCGGAAGCGTTGTGGAGGCGAATTGCCCCGTCACGCCGCCCGCCGCCTCAAGCACAACAACCTGCCCGTCCGTCGTCGGCAATACGCCGTCGGCAAGGGCGAAGCGCATGGACGAGATATCCGCCGTGCCGGTGAGTGCGAGCGTGCCGTTCGCAAGCGTGCCCGCGCCGGTGATCGACGCCGCCGTGGCAGCGTTCCCGCCGAGGTCGAGCGTCGCGCCGTCGCCGACTGTAATCGCGTTGTCCGCCGGAAGCGACGCCCCTGCCGCGAGCGCGAGCGTCCCGCCGCTCACGACCGTGGGCTGCGCATACGTGTTCGCGCCAGTGAGCGTAAGCTTGCCTGCGCCACGCTTCTCGAACACGGCGGAGGGAAGCACGTCGGGCCCCAGGTCGCCGTTCGCCTCGATCTCCTCGTCCGTCAGCGCACGCTTCCAGATGCGGAACTCGTCGAATGCCGCGCTCGTGTCGTAGTTGTTCTGGAGCGACCGCCCGATGTACGTATAGGTCTGGTCCTGGTTCGCCAACGACCATCCTTCCGGCGCGTCGTACTCGAACCGCTTGATGATATCCTCGCCGTCGCGGTACTTCCTGTACCCGCGCACCTTCCAGCGCCCGTCGGCGCCCCTCTTGCAGACGACGCAGATGTGGCCCCACGGCTTTTTGCTGACGTCATACGTCACGAGCTTGTCATAGACTCCCGTTTGCAAGTCTTTGTATTTGATGCCGCAATAGTCCGTGTTGGCGCCTTCCCTGCGGAATGTAAGCGTAAAGAAGGCGCTTGCGTCCTTGCCGATTTCGAATGCGCGCTGCCAGTTTCGGTGTACGTCAACTCGCGCCCAGAACTCGATCGTGGCCTCGCTGCCGTCAACGGGCAGTTTATTCGGTCCGAGGCTGATGTACGATGTCCCCTTGTTACCGCCTGCAAGTTGCACAGCTTGGCCGAGGTCATCCTTACCGGTGATAAACGTTCCGCCCTTGTTGTCGAGCGCCGTCTCTCCCGTCACGGAATCCACGTAATTGCCGTTGAAGCTCCAACGGTGCGCGAGGTCGCTGTTGAGAACGGTCGCAGTGAGCGGCTGGGCGAACGCAATGTCGTGTCCGTCGGTATCGACCGCGCCGCCGCCCGTCCCGACCGCGAACGACGTGAGGTTGCTGACGTACAGCGCGGAGTCCGCAGACGCGCGGAGCGTTCCGCCATCAAAGATGAATTCCGCGTAGAGTCCACCCGCCGTCGTGCCGTGCCCGACCACCTGCGCGGCCTCGATCACACCACCCTTGCAGAGCATCACGCGTCCCTTGGCGGTCTCGCTCTCGTGGCCGAGGCTAAGCGCGGTGCCGGTCTTGACCACGCCCTCGCCGCGCACGACGAGTTCGCCGACGCCGTGCTTGCTCACGCGAACGCAGCCGGAGTTCGGGCGCAACTCGCCACCGACCACGTGGACGATACCCGTTGCGGCGTCGAAGTCACCAATGATGAGTTCGGTGTTCGGCTTCACCGTACCGCCCGTCTGCCACAACTCGCCATGTGCGTTGGTCGTACGCCCGACGCTCATCCCGGCGGCACTGGCGAATTCACCGCCCGCCATGTAGTAGAATCCCCTGTGCGATGCCCATCGTCCAAGCCGAACTGAATGATCGACACCCGGTTCTTTACCATAGACTTTTCCACCCCACTGCACAACGTCGCCGGAACCCGCCCCCACGACGTTACCTGTCACGCAGCATCCGTCGAAGATCTCAATCCGCCCGTATGTGCCGCTGTTATTAGAGCCGGCGGAGAAATCGCCACTCGTCGTCACGCGCACGCCGTTTGTTAGAATGACGATGCCGCTCGTATTGGCTGCATTGGCAGGGAACACCCCTGCCGCCGTAACCGTTCCACCATCCAGCACAGCCGTGCCACCGTTGGCGTTGAGATTCCCCCCTATGGTCAACTTACCGCCTTTGATCAGCGCGGTTCCCCCATTGACATTAAAATTGTTCTCGGTCTTTATTGTCTGATTTGTGGCGTACAGGGTTCCAGAACCGCTCTTGTTGAGGTAGTAGAAGTATCCGCTGCCGTTCGCAGAGGAGGCCACGGACGCGGGATGGTCGAACACAAGATCGCCCTCCTCGACGTTGAAACGGTAGCAGCGGTCGCGGAATCCGGCGTTCGCCATACGGAGCGTACCGGCGCCGTACTTCTTGAAGGTGGTGTGCCGACTCTTGTTGTAGTTCGAGTCCATTATGGAGCCGGCCATCGTGGCGACGCCCGAATTGACGTAGATTTTAAAGAAGTCGTTGTCCGTCGTTCCAAGGATATCGATGTTGTTCTGGAACGTGATCGGCTGGTCTGCGTTGGCATCGTTGAGTATGAGCGTGCGGTTCGGGAATACGGATATCGCGTTAATGTTATCATTTGCACTCGAGGAACCAGTGCCGTTGAGAAGGTTGATCGTGAACGGGACGCCTCTCGCGGTGAACGCGGGCGTGGAGCCAGAGACGATGTTCACCTGTCCCGCGCCGCTGCCGATGGAGGAAACGAGACTGCCGGATACGCTGGAGAGGCTCCCGCCGCAGAGCGTCACGCAGTAATTGGAATCAAGGCCCTGCCCGAAGTCGGCGCGGAGCGTGCCCTCCCATATCTTCTGCTCGCCGCCGAACGTATTGTGTCCCGTGAGCGTGAGCATCTTGTCGCCGTACTTCTCCATCCCGCCCGTGTAGGAAAGGTCGTCTGCGATCGTCACGTCTTCGCCCGTGATGTTGAACGCCGCCTTGACAGTTCCGCCCGACTCAATCGTCACGTTCGCCATCGCCGTAGCCTTTTCGGCGGTTGACCACCCCTTGCCAAAGATCAGGCTCGCGCCGCTCTTCACCGTCACGCGCCCCGGTTCGTCGTAGCCGGGGAGGTTGTGCGGCGATTCCGCCATGATCGCTCCCTCCGATATGATCGTCGCGCCCGCGTACGTGTTTGTCGCGGTGTCGGCGAAACGAAGCGCCCCCGCGCCGCGTTTCTCCAGCGTGCCAGCCGTGCCCGGCAGGGACGAAATCGGAATCGTGACCGCTGCATCGCGAGGCAGGTACAAGACGGCTCCGTTCGCGCCGATCTGAACCGTCGCGCCCGCATCGCCCCAGATGAACGAAGCCGCGTTCGGCAGGGAATTGTCGAAACGCGTCCGCGAGATGGTTCCGCCATCAATGATCAGCGTCGCCGACGGACGCGGCAGGTAGAAGCTATACGCCGTGACCTTGGCGCCGCCGGAGACGGTCAGTGTACCCGAAGAACCTTCAAGCCGCGCGATAGAGAGGCGACCCCAAGCCCATAGTTCACCGCCCGTCATCGTGAGGATGCCGTTGCCGCGCTCACCCACCGAAACGCATCCGTTCGTGGCGTTGACGAGACCTCCGGAAATCGTGAACGAAGCGTTCGGGCGTATCGTCTCGCCGCCCGAGACATCCTCGCCTCTCGCAATCTTGAGCGCGGCATCGTTGTTGTTCTCTGTCTGTGCGAGATGCACGTACCCGCCGGACATCACAATGTTGAAGTCGTTGGTGCGTCCGCAGATGATCCATCCGTTGGTGATGACCATGCCCTCGCGGATGTAGGCGGTCGCCTCGCCCGCCGCAGTGCGCGCAAGGTTCGCACAGTCGCCCGCAACGTCCGCGACGATGCCCTCGTACCACATCGCGGGGTCGGTATAGTCGCCTGCGGTTCCGCTCCATGACGGATAGCGCGACGCATTCGCCGCGTTCGCGGCGAACGGAATAACCGCGCTTGCCGCAACCGCCGCAATCACGGCCCATAAAACTTTCTTTTTCATCTGTGCTTCCTTTCTGTCAAAATTCATAACTGGGGTCTGACCCTCACACCCCCGTCAATTCACATCAGCGGACGGGGGCCTTGCCGGGGCGGGATGGGAGCGGCTTGCCGTCCATCGTCACGTTCTTCGCATTGACGACCACAAGCCGCTCCCCGGTCGTCTCTCCGCACGTCACGTTCTTGAGCGTCACGCCGTCCACGGGGTCACGCGCGTCGCCATAGACCATCAGAAGATGCTTCGCGCGTGTGGCGCGGACATTCTCCGCGCAGATGTTGCGGATGCGCGTCACGCGCACGTCCCACGTCGGCAGGTTGCGCCACTCGTACAGGACGTCCGTCTCGATCCCGACGACGCTCATCGGAACGGTTTTCCCGCGCACCTCCATGGAGCAGTCCTTCATGTAGATGTTCTCGACGAATCCGCCGCGCCGCTCGTTCGTCTTCACGTAGAAGACGTTCTTCGCGTTCCCAACCATCTGGCAGTCGTGCATGAACACGTTCCTGATTCCGCCCGAGACGTCGCTGCCCACGCCCAGGAAGACGTGTCCGTCCCGCACCGTGCAGTTGCGCACGACGACGTTCTCCGTGCAGCGTCTGAGACGCCAGGCGTCGTGGTTGCGGGCGGCCTTTAGGACGACCGCGTCGTCGCCCTGGTCGAAGACGCAGTTCTCCACAATCACGTTCTTCGTCATGTCGATGTCGATTCCGTCGGTGTTGTATGCGTGCGCGTAGACGTCGATCCCGCGCACGACGACGTTCTCGGAGTGGAACAGGTGGACGCTCCAGAACGGGGAGTTGCGTATGGTGAAATCCTCCAGCAGGATGTTCGCCGAGCGGTTGAGCTGAACGAGGTGCGGACGCGCAAGGGAGCCGGTGAAGCGGGTGACGTCGCGCTTCTCGAGCGGAACGCCCATCGAGCACCAGTCGTAGAGCGTCGCAAGAAACGCCTTGTGCATTGGCGACCTGCGCTTGTCCCACTCCTTGCGCCACAGGGTCGTCTCAGGCGCGATCCGGCCCTTGCCGACGATGGCGATGTTCGTGCAGCAGTAGGCGTAGATGAGCGGTGAGTAGCTCATCACCTCAACGCCCTCCCAGTTGGTGTGCACGGCTGGCAGGTAGTCGGCCGGGTCGTCGGTGAACACGAGGCGCGAGCCTTCGCGCAGATCGAGCGCCACGTTGCTCTTGAGGTGTATCGCGCCCGTGCGCCAATCGCCGGCGGGCACTACCACGCGACCGCCTCCCGCCGCAGAACAGGCCGCAATCGCCTTTGCGAAAGCCTCCGTGTTCTTGACAGCGCCGGTCACTGCCCCGTAGTCCGAGATCGGAAACTCGCGCGCCGGCACGCGCCACACGGGAACGTCCGGCATCTTGAACGGTGCCTCCGGCGCGGACACGAATTCATACTCCGCGCCCGCCACTGCGAACACGTGCATTATGGCAAATATCGTGGCCGCGGTCCTAGCGATGTTTTTTTCGGGTCTGTAGAGTAGAGACCCACGCCTCGGCGTTGCCGCCGATGCGACTTCCCCCTCGTCAAACCGTACGTGCGGATTTCCCGCATACGGCTTTCCATTGAGTG
>CADCOC010000109.1 GCA_902802945.1 uncultured bacterium
AGTTGCCGGAGATTTCGCCGCCGTTCAGCGCGAACGAGCCGTGGCCGAACACGTAGACGCCGCCGCCGTCGGACTCGGTTTCGTTGTCCGCGATCCGGCCGCCGTTCATCGTGAACGAGCCGGCGTACACGGACACGCCGGACTCGCCGTTGTTGGTGATCGCGCCGCCGTTCATCGTGAACGCGGCGCCCGCGTAGCCGACGAGCACGCCCGTTCCGTCGCCGGTGATCGCGCCGCCGTCCATCGTGAACGCGCCGCCCTGCTTCACGTACACGCCGGTGCCGTAGCGGGTGCCGACGACGGCGCCGGCGTCCTGGACGCTGTTGGTGAGCGTGAGAACGCCGCCGTTGTCGACGGTGATGGCGTAGCCGATGCCATGATCCGCGAGCGTGTGCCCGGCGAGGTCGAGGACGACGGCGTTCGTGACGAGCAGGGAGTCGTCGACGGCCGACGTGCCGAAGTCGTCCGCGAGCGTGACCGTTCCGCCGGCGTCGAACCGGTCCTGCAGCTCGCGCCAGGCGGTCGGGGTCCACGCGGCGTGGAGCGTGACGACGTCCCCCGCCGTGGCGGCGAGGTTGGAGACGCTCGCCCCGTCGGCGTAGAGGACGGCGCCGTTCGCCTCGGCGCTCCACCCGGCATGGTTGTATCCGGTGCGGGCGAACGTGTTGCCGCGGAGGTTCTGTGCGACGTCGTAGGTGAAGGTCTGGTCAGGCATGGATCCGTCGCCGCCGTTGGCGTCGAAGAGGACGGTGTATGAGATGGGCGTCCACTGCGCCGTGTAGGCCGTGTTCTCGGCGGGCATCGAATCTGGAACCGATGGCGTCCAGCCCGCGAAGGTGTAGCCCTCGCGTGTCACCGTCGGGGCCGTCAGGGCCGTTCCGTAGTCCTGGCTCTTTGAGGTTCCGCCGGTGCCGCCGTTCGCGTCGAACGTCGCCGTGTACTGGTTGATCGTCCACTGCGCCGTGTAGGTCGTGTTCGCCGCCGGCATCGTCGAGGGAACGGCTGGCGACCAGCCGGAGAAGGCGTATCCGGTCCTTGTCACCGTCGGGGCCGTCAAGGCCGTTCCGTAGTTCTGTTTCTTTGAAGTTCCGCCGCTGCCACCGTTCGCGTCGAACGTCGCCGTGTACTGGTTGATCGACCACTGCGCCGTGTAGGTCGTGTTCGCAGCCGGCATCGTCGAGGGAACGGCTGGCGACCAGCCGTTGAAGGTGTATCCGGTCCTGGTCACCGTCGGAGCCGTCAGGGCCGTTCCGTAGTTCTGTGTCTTCGTGGTTCCGCCGGTGCCGCCATTCGCGTTGAACGTGGCCGTATATTGGTTGACGGACCAGTTCGCGGTGTAGGTCCGGTCGCCCGTGGAGCCCTTGGCGATGCTGACGGAGGTCTGCGGCGTCGAGCCGTTGCTGCCCGTCCAGCCGGCGAACGTGTAGCCGGTGCGGGTCGGATTGTTCAGCGCGAAGGTGGCGGTGGTGATGTTGTAGGTGGAGGGGTTGCTCGTTCCGCTCGGCAGCGAGCCGCCGTTGAGGGTGTAGCCGATGGAGTAGGTGACGAGCGTCCAGTTCGCGGTGTAGGACTTGTTGCCCGTGGAGCCGTGGGCGATGGTGACGGAGGTCTGCGGCGTGGTCTGCCCCGACCACGTCCATCCGGCGAAGGTGTAGCCGGTGCGGGTCGGGTTTGCCGCCGTTGAGGGTGTAGCCGATGGTGTAGGTGACGGGCGTCCAGTTGGCGGTGTACGACTTGTTGCCCGTGGAGCCCTGCGCGATGGTGACGGGTTTGGTGGGCGTGGACTGGCCGGACCACGTCCATCCCGTGAAGGTGTAGCCGGTGCGGGTCGGGTTGCCCAGCGTGATGGTGGCGGAGTTGACGGTGTATGTGGCGGGGTTGCCGCCGGCGTTCGTGCCGCCGGCAAGGTCGTAGGAGATGCCGTAGGCGACGAACGCCGTCGAGACATGCATGTAGATGTAGTCCGAGTCGCTGCCGCATCCTTTGTTCAGGTCGTAGCCGGTCGATCCGCCGTTCTCGCCCACGGCGCCGCTCTGCGTGTCATTGAAGGCGATGCCGGAGACGGCCTTTCCGCCTGCGGCGTCCTTGGTGTAGTAGAGGTGGATGGAGGCGCTGCTCTCCCCGGTGCCGCTGTTCAGGTCGCCTTTCTGGCTCTTGAAGTGGGAGCCGCCGTCGTAGGGGGCGAGGTGGTAGGTCCTGCCGCCGGACACGAGCGTGTCGTTCACGCCGGACGAGCCCGACTTGATGTAGAAGCCGGTGACGTAGTCGCGGTCGCCGCCGGTGTCGGCTTCCGGCTTGTAGAGCAGGAAGACGTAGTCGCCGCCCGCTCCGGCGTTCAGGTCGCTGTTGATGACCGTCCAGCCGTCGGCGGTGAGCGAGTTCTTCAATGCGGTCGTCTCGGACTGGTTGCCGCCGATGAGCATCACGTCCTTGACGAACGTGGTGGCGTGGGCGGGGACGGCCGCGGCGATCGCCGCGGCGAGGAGGGAGAACAGCGCCTTTTTCATGGTCGGTCCTTTCGGCCGTGGGGGGCCGGCATGGCCCCGTATGGCGCGAATTCTACCACATCCCCTCCCCTGCACGCAAAGCGGAAAATGAGGCGCCGACGCGGCAGGTCCTGTCAATCCTGATCATTCTGGAATCCTGTCGAATAGATGCCGGGGCGGAGGCAGGGAATACCAAAAAGGGCGGAGCGTTAGCGAAGCCATGGGACTCATCGGAGTTTGATTCCGCGAGACCGAGAACTCCGATGAGTGGAATCCCTCCGCTAACGCTCCGGGGCTCGAAGTGTTGCCCGTGTTGCCAGCACGAAGGGCCGGTCGGGAATGGGGGGTCAGGCGTCGGCGAAGAGCTCGTCCGCGCCGACGACGAAGTCGAAGAATCCCTCTTCGCGGACCGCGGGAGAAAGGTCGCCCGCGTAGACGAGCGCCGTGCGGACGGACAGCCCCTTGTCCAGACGGAGCCGGGAGACCTTTTCCGCGACTTCGTCCGCGATGCCGCGGCCGATTTCGCGGCGGCGCTTGATCTCGACGACGCACACCGAACGCTTCGACTGGACGAGCAGGTCGATCTGGCATCCCTTCGCGCGGTTCGTCCGCTCCTGCCGGTAGGGCGCCGCCGAGAAGACGAGGGTATCGCGCAGGCCGATCTTCGGAAGGAGCGCCGGAACGCGGTCGAGGACGAGGTTCTCGAACTGCAGGCCAAGGATGGCGTCCCAGCCGTCGAGCCGCTCCAGGGCGCCGAAGGGGAAGAGCCCTGCCTCGATCGCGGCCTTCCGCGGCCGGACGTAGCGCAGGTAGAAGCGCGCGTAGTTGTCCTTCAGGCGCCAGCGTGCCTCGCGGAGCGGCAGGCCGGTCTGCGGGTTCAGCCCGGAGTCCTTCGCCGCGAACCCGGCGAGACGGAGCTCCTCGAGCGTGGCGGACAGATGCCCGTTGGCCGCCTCGCCGAGCTCGGCGGCCAGTTCGGACACCGTCCGGCTCCCGCGGGCGAGCCCTTCGAGGACGATGCGCCGGCGCGCGGACTTCTCCCCGAACACGTCGGAGAAGATTTCGTCGAACTCGCGGAAGAGGAGTCCTTCCGGCGTGAAGCAGAGGCGGCGGACGTTCTCGTTCGCCGAAAGCGCCGGGCGAATCTCCTGGAGGTAGCGCGGGACTCCGCCCGTGACGGAGAGGATGTCGAGCTTCTCCGCGACGGCGATCCGGGATGCCCGCTTACCGAAGAACCGGTCGCAGTCGCGAAGCGGCAGTTCCGGGACTTCGAGGTCGAGGGAGTTGCGCCCCGCGAAGCCCGTGTTCTTCAGGATGTTCTCGACGATCCACGCCGAAACGGAGCCGCACAGGACGAAGACCAGCCCCTTCCGGCGGGAGAACATCCGGTCCCAGGCCTTCTTGAGATAGCCCGCGAAGTCCGGGTCGTAGCCGCCGAGCCAGGAGATTTCGTCGAGCAGGACGACCGTCCGCCCTTTGTCGGGGAGCGCCCCGTCGAGAAGCGCGAACGCCTCGCTCCACGTCTCGACCACGACCTTCGGAAGATGCGATTGGGCGGCAAGGTCGGCGCAGAACGCCTCGCGCTGCTTCCGGTCGTCCATGCCCGGCCGGGGCGGAAGCCCCTCGAACCGGAAGAAACGATTCGCCGTCCGTGCGGCGAATTCCTCGACGAGCGTGCTTTTCCCGACCCGCCGGCGTCCGCGGCAGGTGACGAGGGACGAGGTCTCCTGCTCCCACAGTTCCGAAAGGCGTTCCAGCTCCGGCTGGCGACCGTAGAATGGCCCGTGCGTTGTCTTCATGGGGTGCCATTCTTGCAGAAACCGCGAAGGATTGCAAGACAATTCGGGCGAATAATCGTCAAAATGTCGATTAGTTGCCCGGAATGCTCGCTCAATTCGGGCGACAAATCGACAGAATGACGATTCGTCGCCGCCGTGGCCGCCAGCCACGTGCGGCGCGGGAGGAAGAACGCAATCGCTTCGCGACGCAATCTTGGGCGAAGGCCGGTCCGCCCCGCTACGGCCGCTGCGCGGCCGGGCGGAACCGGCCTTCGCCAGGGGATCCCCGCGGAAACGCTTCTCCGCATAGCCGCGAAGCGGCGTGCGATGCGGGAAGCGATTCCGCCAGGATGGCGTCGGCGTGCCGGGGCGCGGGGCGCGGGGCGGCGGCGCGCTAGTCGGCGTCCCGCACGGGACGCACGGACTGCCCGTAGTAGCGGCCGTAGTCGTTCCGGCTGAAGTAGCTCGAACCGAAGTAGAGGTACCACGCGTAGCTCGAACCGTCCGAATTCGGCGTAGAGGACCAGTAGTCGCCGAGCGAGCCGGGGCCGTAGAGGTCCGAGTCGTAGCCGAGGCCGGCGGCCGGAAGGAAAATGCTCCTGTTCGCATAGTTGCCCTTGCCTGTCACCAGTCGCCCGGACACACCGTTGGTAGTGATCCACGTGGTGGTGCAATTGTCGACGAGTGCTTGAATCTCATCGCTCGTCGGCATGCGCCACGGGGCGCCGAGGTGCGCCGTAGCCGCATCATGCGCCGCCACGAGATTGCCGGTCGAATCAATGTAGCCCGCCGACTGAAGCGCCGAATTGTCTTTGCCGGAGGTCGGACACGACGAGAATGGGCTACTGCTCATTTGCTCGCCCGCGCTTGACACCCACGTCACGCCGGAATAATAGTAATAGTAGTCTTCCGTCCATGTCCCTCCGCTTCGGGTATACCCCACCGTGTCGCCCCACCAGAAGTAGTAGCCGTATTCTTCGGGCTTTTCGGCGCCAACGTTGCACTTCGCCCAGTAGGGCCCGTCCTTCCACAGCTGCACGCCGCCGAGATCGTCGTCCGCCTCGGCAAAGACCACCGCCTTGAAGAACTGCATGGTGGGGCGAGCCGTCCCCGGCGAGCCGCCTTCCACCGTCACCGTCCTCCACGGCCCCTCCAGCGTTGCCGAGCCCTTCCATGTCACCGGCGCGTCCGGCACGTTCCACTGCGCCTTCGGCGGATCGAACGCGACGTTCGCGAAGTCCGGCGTGCCGTCCGCCTTCATCGGGAAGGACGCGATCCGGAAGTCGCTCGCCGCATCCTGCGGGTCGAGCCCCAGCGCGTAGCACGCCCACACGGGACGCCCGTTCGCCCCCACACGGGACGCCCGTTCGCCGCCGTCGCCTTCGCGGCCGCCTCATGCGCCTCGGTCTCATGCGTCATGCCCGGGACGTGCGCGTCCAGCCACGCATACGGAACCGGAACCGGCGTCGTTTGCGTTTCCGTGACGGGCGGCAGATCGTACGTGACGATGCCGAACGCGCCGCACTGCCGCGCCAGCACCGCAGGTACCGTCGGCGTGGAAATCGACTCATATGTGGCGGAAATGACCACGTTCCCGCCGGGCATCGCAAGTTCCCACGCTCCGGAGTCTCCGTTCTGCACGAACTCGCCTGCACTTGCCGCGAAGGAGTCGTGCTCCTTCCCGGCGGGGGGCGTTCCTGTGAACGCGGGGCGGAGCGCGACCGATGTGCCGGCCTCCGCGTAGAGGGCCTCGCCGTACGCGACACCAACGGGATAGGCGGTCAGTCCGCTTCCGCCGTAGGTCCGGAGCGGTTCGCCGAAGTCCAGCACGACTCCTTCGCCCGCCGTCACGGCATACGCCCGCTTGCCACGATTACCCTCGCTCCACAGACGCTCTCCGTTGCTGAAGTTCTTGGTAGTGAGATAATACGTGTTGGAGACGCATGCGGCGTCGGTACCGCGCCCGAGGGGCTGGGCGCTCCCGCTCGCGTCGAGGCAGTCGATGAGCGTCGTTGCCGCCCCGTCGTCGCTCCAGCCGTTGAACGTGGCGACGTAGGTTCCGCCGGAGAGTCTGCCGGAGAACACGCACCCGCGCAGCGTCACCGCGTAGGTGACGCTGTGGCCGATGAAGCCGCCGAAGTGAGAAGCCGAGCAGGTGATCGCGGCGGCGACTTCGCAGCCCTCGATCAGGTTCGTCCCTCCGAAGACCTCGCCGACGAGTCCGGAGCAGTGGATCGCGCAGCCTGTCCGAGCCGGACAGGGCGACCGTCAGCGTGTTCGACCCGCCGTCGAAGATGCCTGCGAAGGGATGCGCGGTCGTGCCGACCGTGGTTGAGACGGGGCCGACGTCGTTCGCGAGGCGGACGGTCACCCCCTCGGTCGGTACGCCGCACGCGACGGCTGCGGAAAACTCGTTCCAGTCGTCCACGCTTTCAATGACGGACGGCACAACCTTGGCGGGATCGTAGGTGACGATGCCGAACGCGCCGCTCTGCCGCGCCAGCGTTGTCGCCGACGCGGAAGCCGAAAGCAGCACCGCCAAGGCCGCCACGGCCAACTTACTACTCAAAACTCGCAACTTGCTCATATTCTTCCTTTTAAATGGTGGGGCGAGCCGTCTAAATGGTGGGGCGGGCCACTGCGGCTCGGCAGCGGGATGGCCGCGCTCCGTCGCGGCCGTATGGAGAGTCGCCGATGTCCTTGCCAAAGCGGGAAGCGACAAGAGTGTCGCTTCCCCGATGGGGCGAGCCGCGACTCGGCGGGACGCCTCGCCCCACCTGTTAGCACCAGATCTGGCTCGGATTTCAAGCTATTCTCCACCAACTAACCAACTAACTAACCACATAATGAATCAAATAAATCAGAATGAATCGGATACGTGCGCAGTTCGCGCGCTATTCGGCAAATCCTCGCACGGGACGCACGGACCGCCCGTAGTAGCGGTAGTTGTAGCCCCGGTCGAAGTAGCCCGAATCGAAGTAGAGTTCCCACGCGAAGTCCGAATCGTCTGAATTCGGCGTAGAGGACCAGTAGCGGCCGTCCAAGCCGAGGCCGTAGAGGCACGAGTCGTAGCCCCAGCCGGCAGCCGGAAGGAAGATGCTCCTGTTCGCATAGCTATCCTTACCCGTCACCAGTCGCCCGGACACACCGTTGGTGGTAATCCACGTGGTGGTGCAATTGTCGTCGAGTGCTTGAATCTCAGCGCTCGTCGGCATGCGCCACGGGGCACCGAGATGCGCCGTCGCCGCATCGTGCGCCGCCACGAGATTGCCCGTCGAATCGATATACCCTGCCGACTGGAGAGCCGAATTGTTTTTGTTGTAGGTTGGACACGAAGATGGTGAAAACGGACTGCTGCTCATTTGCTGACCCGTGCTCGACACCCACGTCACGCCGGAATAGTAACCTCCCCACTCGTCATCATTCCATGTTCCTCCGCTTCGGGTATATCCCACCGTGTCGCCCCACCAAAAGTAGTAGCCGTATTCCTCGGGCTTGGAAGCGCCCACGTTGCACTCCGCCCAGTACGGGCCGCCCTCCCACAACTGCACGCCGCCAAGGGCCCCCGCAATCGTCACCACAAAAGACGCGTTGGTGAGCAACAGCGCACCGCCGAAGGACGAAGCGAAGTCGATCACATACGAATTCGCGCCCGTGACGATGTTGCTCTGTGTGAAGGTCGCGCTTGCGTCATCCGTGTTGATCGTGATCTCCGCGACCGCGTTCGCGGGGAGCGTCCCGCCCACCGTGTATTGAACCGTCGCCTTGCCCGTATACGGGTACGACTGGTGGAACTTCGTGACCTTCACGGTGTTGGCGGTCTCCGCCATCGCGCCCATCGCCACTGCGGCGACGACGCCCATCATCATCTGTTTCGCTCTCATTTTGCTTTTCCTTTCAAGTTGGTTCTATTCTCTTTGCGGCTCGGCGGGACGCCTCGCCCTACCAAGCGGCTCACCCGGAGGGTTCGCCCCACCCTGCGTCCCACCTGGGGCGGAATCTGCCTTTCATGGCGTGTCATGGTGAAAATGATACCACATCCCCCTACCCAAAACAAGCGGGAAATGCAGTTGGGCGCATCTGACCGAATACTGAGAAATGCACGGCCAAACTGCTTGCGCGCGATCCGTTTTCAAACCAGAGGCTTTACCAAAACGGGCTATGCAGGGGTGGGGCGAGCCCTCTGGGCGAGCCGCCACGGCTCGGCGGGACGCCTCGCCCCACCTTGCGGCCGCGACAAGCGCCTCATCCCATGCTGTTGACCGGGCCACTATGACAGGGGGATTTTTGAGCCACAGTGAGGGGATTTTTGAGCCACAGTGAGGGGATTTTTGAGCCACGGCGAGGGGATTTTTGAGCCACGGTGGGAGAGCGTCCTCCCTACGATTAGGGAATGATCTGCCTACTATTAGGGAATGGCCTGCCTACTATTAGGGTTGAATGCCCTTACAACGAGGGCATTTGCCCAGTACGGGCGTGAGATTATGGTGCGGAATGTAGTTTTAGAGGGATTGCGGCTCGTCCGGAGGGCTCGCCCCACCCGGCTCGGCGGGACGCCTAGCCCCACCTCTGCTCGCCCCACCCGCAGCAGCTTGCGAAAGAAATTATCCTCCTTGCGGGGACAAAGGAGTTATTCGGGTGTACCATGAAACGGCATCGTGATCGAGGTCAAGGGAGGAAAGGAATTCGCGGAATGGGGCGTTCTTTGCGGTGGGGACGCAGTCTATGCCGGCGAGCGGAAGGTTTTCTGAAGCGAGTTCATGCCGCACGTGGTTGATCGCAAAGTGCTCAAGCGTGCGTCCCATAGCGCGGCAGCTCATCACGAAGTCGGTCACGCGCGCCGTGGCGCAATCGTAAATTACGTAGCACACAAGCCCCATCTCCCCGAAGGCATCGCCAGCGCGGAACGTCCATACGCGGTGCGCGGGATCGGCGACGAGCGCGGACATCTCATCCGCGCTGCGACGAATGGTGGTGGCGTTGAACTGGTTCGTCTTCCCCGCCATCTGCGCGAGACGCGGCACGTCCTCGTGCGTCGCGCGCGTGGCCTTCACCGTGAGGCGCAGCCCCTTCAAATAGTCCTGCACTGTCGGCAGCGTGCGCGCATACGCGCGCCGGGCCGCCTCCGCCTGGTACATCTCCGTGCGTGCGCGGTCTTCCGCCGTTGCGCCAACTGACACGAAGAAATATTGTTCGAGACGGCGGAGGAACTGCGCGGGATTCGCCAGATCCCCCGGGAACGGCGGTACGGACACCTCCGGCAGGTGCGCCTTCATCTGCGCGCGTTCGTGCGAATTGTCGTCAACGAACACGACCGAATCCGGCGCGAGGTTCAGCTCGCGGCAGGCATCCAACAGGTTGCCTGCCTTCGGCGACCAGTTCACGCGCGCTGCGGCGAAGTCGTCAAGCGAAAGCGGCATGTCGGCACGCGCGAGCGCGACAGCAAGAGGCGCACGCCCTTCCCCGACGGGATCGTTCTTGGACAAAAGCACAAGCAACACGCCATGCGCCTTGAGCGCAAGAAGCCCTTTCTGGAAATCGACGTAGGGCTTTACGGCGGCTGAGCCGTCCTCCGAGACGATGCCGTTCCAGAGCGTGTTGTCCGCGTCGACGGCGAGGATTTTTTTCGATACGGTCGCGACGGGGCGCGCCCCTCCCGTTGAAGTAACGAAGAAGAACTCGTCCTCTATTGCCTTGAGGCCAGCGAGGGAAAAAGGCATGGATGCCAATTTGCGCATACGCTCGTCCCAGAAGCCGGACGTTTCGGCGGCAAGGGCCGCGAGGTCTGGTACCACAACGTGCGCGGGGGCAAGGGCATTGAGAAGTTTTTGGTCGGGTAGAGTTGCACCACCGTCCATCACTAGCAGCGCGGCGTCGGGCGCGAACGCATGGAGTCCGCTCGCAGGATCAAGCACCTCCTGACGCCAGGTATCAAAGCCGGAGGGTACGTACACCTCGTGTCCCGCGCGACGGAAATCCTGCGCGAGGAAATCGAGCGTGACGTTTCCGAGGAGCGCGATTTTCACAGCTCGAGCACGCCCCTTTCACAGGTGGGGGAAAGCTCAACGAATGCGGCAGCGGCGGAGAGGCCCGCGCCAAAGCCGGCGAGGAGAGCGAGGGGTGGGGGCGTGCGGCTCGGCGGGACGCCTCGCCCCACCGTGTGAGCTAGGGTGAGGGGGACGGAACAGGAGCCGGGGTTGGCGTAGAGCTCGCCGCTGGTGAGCAATTGGTCTGAAAGGTTGAGAGCTTTTGCAAGTTGGCGCACCATGTACATGTTGGCTTGGTGCGGCACGAAGAGATCGGGCATTTCCGTTTCGGCTAAGAACGAGCGTAGGAACTCCGTCACGGGTCCTGCCACGAAACGAAACACGCCGAAACCATCCATGCGGATCTTACCGTCCGCGCCGCAGCACAACACGTCCGCGCCCGCGCCGTCCGTGCGGAACGCGAAACGGGCGGGTCCGCCCGTCGCCGAGACGCGCGTGGCGGTGGCGGCGTCGCCCATCACGGCGAGCGTGTTGGGGTCGGAGGCGTCCACGTATGCACTCTGGACGTCGCCGTCGACGAGCAGCACCTGCTTGCCCGTGGCGGACGCGAGCTGTCCCGCGACGAAAAGCCCGTAGGGATATCCGCTGCAGGCGAGCCCCACATCTAACGCTGCGACATCCTGCGGCAGACCAAGCGCGTGCTGGAGGCGGATCGCGAGCGCGGGGAAGCGTTCGGGCTGCGAGAACGTGACGGCCACCACGCCGCCGATTTCCGACGGCTCCACGCCCGCGAGCGCGCGACGCGCCGCAGGGAGGACGAGGTCGAACACGCCCTGTCCCTCGGCTGCCACGCGGCGCGTTGTGAAACCTGTCGCCTTCACTATGCTTTCCGCTTTCGCCGGTCCCACAAGTTCGGAGAGGAGCGCAAGGTTGTCGACCGCGCGCGCGGGCACGCAGCCAAATACTGATTCAATCGTGAGTGCCGGCAGTTCGATCATGGCGTGACAGGACGCAGGGTGTAGGAATATCCGTGGCGGTGGTTCTTGAAGTCTATGTCGCCGTTCGCCTGGCGCACGATTTCAGCCACAAGCGTGTCGCCCGCGCTGATGCGGCGCGTCGTGCCATCGTCATCCACGCGCAGGGCAGGGGCGACGGCACAGCGCAGCGTCTCGGCATCGAGATTGACGTATGCGAGGTCCGCGAGCGCGTATTCGGGCTCGAACGCGCGCGGAATCTGGGCCGCGCGTTCGCATGTGACGGTGTGCGGCTTCGTGAGCGTGATTGTGAGGAGACGCAATTGCGGTGCGAGGAAGACGACCGTCAGCTTCTCGCCATCGCCCTTTAAGACGCACTGCGCGGAGAACGTCTGGTCCTTCCATGATCCGTTCGCCGCCTGCACGCGCGTACCCTTTAGGCCGATCAGGGCCTCCACGAACGGCGCCGTATCGAGCAACACGCCATCGGCAACGCGCACGGGCACGGGGGTATCGCGCACGAGCGTCGTGGAGCAGCCGGCGAACAATGCCGCCGCAAGCAGCAGGAAGGCAGCCTTCATGCAAATCACGCGCGGACGGCTACAGCTCGCGGATCTTGATGTTGCGGAAGGAGACGGTAGAGTCCGTGTGGTCCTGCAGCTTGATGCGGCCCGTCGGCGCCTCGCCCCAGTGTTCACCGGGCTTCTGTTCCTTGACGTACTTCGACTTCGCCACGATTGCGCGGAACTCCTCGCTGCCGCGCTCGTACTCTAGGACCTTGTGTCCGTTAAGCCAGTGCTCCACATGCGTGCCCTTCGACACGATCTTCGCGGTGTTCCACTCGCCGAGCGGCTTGACGTACGGCTCGGCGTTGGCGGGGATCATGTCGTAGAGCGAGGCCACGCGGCGGCACTTGCCGTCGCGTCCCTTCGTTGAGTCGGGATGGGCCTCGTGGAGGATCTGGTACTCCTCGCACGTCCCCTTGAACAGCTTCTGGTTGTAGAAGTACTTGATTCCGCTGTTCGCCGCCTTCGTGAGGCGGAAGTCGACGGACAGCTCAAAGTCGCGGAATGCCTTCACGGTCACGAGGTCGCCGCCGCCGCCAAGCGCGGCCTGTTCCTTCGGGAGTTTCTTGCCACGCACGCCACAACGTGGCAGCACGGTGAGGACGCCGTCCTCGATCTTCCAGCCTTTCGTGGGCGGAGTCTTGCAGCCGTTCTTCTCGCCGACCCATCCGTCGAGCGTCTTGCCGTCCCAGAGGAGCTGCCAGCCTGCGGCCTTTTCGGCGTCGGTGAGAGTATTGGGAACGTCGGCGCGGACACTGAAGCCCGCCGCCCCGAAGAGTACTGCCGCGAGGGAGATGAAATGCGTGGTTTTCATGTTTTTCCTTTCTTTGGCTAATGGAAATCTTACAGTTTTTCCAGAATGCCGCGGATCGAACGCTCGCGCGCCTCGATCGCCTCGCAGAGGCGAAACTGTACGCGCGCGCGATTGAGGTTCTGGCCGGGCTGGCGCACCTTGAAGTAGACGTCACCCGCGAGGTAGTCCTGGAAGAAGCGGAGTCCGAGTTCAAAAGGCACGAGGCGGATCGCGTCGTAGAGGTATGCGCGGTCGGCGTTCGTTAGGAACGCGCCGGCCTCCGCCATATAGCCTTTGCAGAACGCAGCGAAAAGATTTTCGTCGAACGTCACCTTGCCGAGGTTCAGCTCCTCCTCGCCGGCGGGGTTGCAGAGCGAGCGGATGGCGTCGCCGACGTCGATGTGCGCGAGACCGGGCGAGACGGTGTCGAGGTCGATCATCGCCGTGCCCTTCCCGGTGAAGTCGTCGATCATGATGTTGTTCACCTTCGGGTCGCCGTGGAACATGCGGCGCTTTAACTCGCCGCTCGCCTCCGCCTTCTCGAGGCAGAGGGCGAAATCGCGCCGGTCCTCGATGAACTTCGCGAGACGGCGCGCCTCCATTGACGCGGATAGGAGTTCCTTGGCGATGGAGCTCTTATCAAGCGTCTCGTCGTACTGCCGCAGGTAGCCGCTCGTGATGTGGAAGCCCGGCAATGGGTCCACGACCGTGGACGGGTCCATGTCCGAGACGAGGTAGTGAAAATGGCCAAGCGCCGCGCCGCACTCAAGCACGTGCTCCGGACTCTGCGCCGTGTCGAAGGCGTGGGCGGAGAGGATGCGCGTGATCACGCGCCACACGTCGCCGTGGTCGTCCGTCACGTAATCAGCCCCATCCTTCGTCTTGACGATGCGCGGCATCTGCCACACGCGGTCGTCGCGTCCGGCTGCGGCGTCCGCCTCCAGCTTCTCGTGGCAGTGGTGGGTTATGTTGTGCATGTTCCGCATGATGGCCTCGGGCTGCGTGAACACAGCCCGGTTGACCTTCTGCACGATCACCTGCGTCTCTGTGAACGTGTTGCGGAACACGGCGAGGAACGTGTCGTTGATGTTGCCGTTGCCGAACGGCACGATCGTGACGAGGCGTCCCTTGACGTTGAACTTGTTGACGAGGAGTGCGAGTTCCATGGCGTGTCCTAGCGGAGGGGTTTGATGTACATGAGGCAGTGGGAGATGGTCCAGGCCCATTCGGCGGGCATGCGCTTGAGCTCGTGGCCCGCGCCCCAGGTGTCCGTGTAGAGGATTTCCTTCTTCGTGTCGTTGTAGCCGATGATGAGGCGCATGTGCCCGCCGTTCGACTGCGGAATCTCCGGTTCCGGGTAGATGCCCAGCGTCACGCCCCAGAACACCGGAATGCCCTTGTTGACCTGGTCGTGTACGTCCTTCAGGAACTTCGTGTACTTCGACTTCTGCGTTCCTTCCGTCTTCATGTACTTGAGCACTTCCGGATCCATCGCCGCGTCCAAGCCGCGTGGATCGTACATGATTTGGCGACCTTGCCTCTTCATGTACACGCCTTCCTTGATGGGCTCTTTCTTCATTTTACGCGCGGCGCGGTTGTAGCCCTCGACCTCGCGGACGAGTCCCTCGATCCTGTCCTGGTCGGATTTCTGGAAGTCGCCGTACGCGACGACCGTCGCGAGGTTGTAGCGCTTGCCGATCGCCGACACTGAATACTTCATTTCCCTCGTCGATGTCCCGCCTTCTGCGGACGTCCCTGCCGCCTGGGCGATCTCGTGCTCGTCGACTTCAAGCCCGTAGTACCGCAGTACGCGCTCGGACGCCGCAGCCGCGCAGTATCCTTTCTGTCCCTGGTCAACCATCGGCACATTCTCAATGTACACGTCGCCGCGCGCACCCCGCGTGACGTTGTCCACGATCTTCCGCGCGGACGTAGCCTTGCGCCGTGTAGACGCGCTGCCGGTCCTGCCCGAAAGACGCGCCGGACCGTCCACCGCCAGACGCACGAACCCCGCCTCGAACGTGTCCGTTTTCGTTCCCACCTGGCTGTAGTTCCACGTGAGCGTCGCCTCGGTGGGGATGGCGGTCTTCGGCCATGTCTGCGACTTCTGCACGATGGGCTTTTTCGTCCGTTCCGCGACCTGCTGCGGCGACTTTTTCCCCTCGGGCGTCAGTTTGGCGCGCACGTCCTTCATCAATTTCACGAACTCCTCGCGGTTGATCGTCTTCTCGTTGCGCACGAGTCGGTAGTGGCTTGAGTCGGTCCGCTGCCGCACCTCCGTGCCGGCGGGCGAGAAGAGGATCAGTTCGACGCGCGCCACGCCGCGTCCGTCTTCCGTGAAGGCGATCTTGCTCTCGAACACGGGGATGTCGTGGAATGTGACGGCCCCGTCCAGACGGGTGTCCGCGCTTTCGCGGTCGGTCGAGGTGAACCTGAAACCCTCTTCCTGGTGGCGCTTCACGAACATTACGGGGTCTGATTTCCAGAATTCCGCCGTCTCCATGGCGGCACCTATGTCAAACGCGGCAAACGCGACGCAGCAAGCCGATACCGACAGCAGTGCGAACATCGATTTCGCGGCATTTCCGCAATGCCTGACTTTATTCTTTTCCATTTTGCATTACCTTTCCCATTCTTTAGGCGGCTTATTCTATCAAAAACATGGCGCGGCGGCAACTCCACCCACCATCGAAAAATTGGCGTCACTTCGGATAGACGAGCGGCGGGGACGGCTTACGCCCGGCGATCTCGGCGGCAAGGACCTCCAGCGCGGCGTCGAGTTGCGGGTCTCGGCCAGCGGCGATGTCCGCCGGCGTAAGGGCAACCTCCACGTCCGGCTTCGCGCCGTTGCCCTCCATGCTCCTGCCGTCGGGCAGGAAGGTGCCGACGTGCGGACGCCGCGCCACGCCGTAGTCGAAGATGAATTCATTGACGGCGGCGATCACCTCACCGGACGTCTCCATGCCGACCACCTTGGCGCGCTTGAGCGTCTGCATCGCGTGCGCGAACTCCTCCGCGTTCGACTGGCTGCGCTCGTTCGCAAGCACGACAACGGGCAGGTCGGCGATCACCGGACGCGCATAGCGGTCGAGCAGATACCCTTCCCTGTCAGAGCCGCGCCAGAGAATCCTCTCGTGGCGGTTGCCGCAGAGGATGTCGATCAACCTGTCCGCCGTCCTGCCGCCGATGTTGAAGCGCACGTCAACGACAAGCCCGTCCTTGCCGAAGCACTCGGCGAACACCTGGTCGGTGAATGTGTCGGCGCTCTCGGTGTCCATCGCGTCGATTGCGATGTAGCCGAAGTTACCCTTTCTACGCACTGCAGCCTTCGCGGCCTCGACTTCCGCCGTGCGCAGAAGCGTCCGCGCCTTCTCGAACGTGATTGCCTTGATTTCGCGGGAAAGTATGTTCTCGCAGCCCGGACGTTTCACCTGAAGACGGTACGTGTGCGGCAGCGGACCGTTCATCGCCTCGGCGTAGTCCATGTCAGGCGAGACCGGACGCCCGTCGATCGACACCACGACGTCGCCCGGCAGCAGGCCGTCCGCGCCCCTGTCGGCGGGGGATCGCGGCAGGACGTCCCGCACGCGCCACCCTTCTCCGCGGTACGCGCGGTCGAAACGCACGCCGAGATGGGGCGTGAATATCTTCCATCCTTGTTTCCACGGGAAATTCGACCAGCGTTTCTTCGTCGTGTCGTTAGCCCAGAAGCCGAGGTGCGAGGCATCGATCTCGCCGTCCATCATCCGGATGATCCGGCAGAATGCGTTCCAGCACGGCGCATTGCGTGCGGCGAGGCGGAACTTGTCGCGCACCGCGAACCAGTCCGCGCCGTGCAGGTTTGCGTCGCAGAAGGTGTCGCGCACATTCGCCCATGCCGCGAGAAACGCGAGTTCCTGGTAGTCCTGGACGTCAATCGTCTTGAAGACGTCGAAGTCGAATTTCTTGTCGCCGACCGAGGGATGGTCGTCGATCGTGCCGAGGAGCCTGTCCTTGTCGCCATCCTTGAGCCACGCGACCAGTTTCGCGTTCTTGCCGAGGAGTTTCTCCACGTCCATGCGCCCGGGGATCTTGATCGTCCACACCTTCTTGTCGCCGTAGTAGTAGAAGGACAGCGTCCGCCCATCCGGCGCGAAGAGCAGCCTGTAGCCCTTGATCCCCGTGGAACGCACGCGGTCCGGAAGCGTCGCGAAATCGGGCCGACACGGCTCTTTCCTGATAGCGCCACCGGACACCTCGGCGCTCTCGTCGGCCGGGTCGAGGTAGGCGTAGAAGATGTACGACGTGTCGCCCGTCGCCGTGCGGTCGCCGGAAAACGCGATGACGCGCCCGTCCGGCGACCAAGCCGGCGAGCCGTCCCATTTCCAGTTGCGCGAGATGTTGCACGGGGCGGGCGCCTTCTCGCCGTTTTCGTCCACGTCCCACGTCGGGACAACCCACACGTCCATGTTGTTGTAACCGTCCTTCAGCGTCGCCGCCACGTAGCGTCCGTCGGGCGACCATGCGTATGATTCGCAGGCCGTGGAGGCGACCTTGGATACGGACCGCACGATGCCGTTCGTGTCGGCGAAGGAAAGTCTTCCGCTGGCGTCGTGCCACGCCAGCAGGCTACCATTCGGCGAAACGGTCAGCGAACGGCGGCAGACGTCGTCCGACGTGAGGCGTTCGCGGATGAACGTGGTGTTTGCAGCCCACAGTTTGTTCGTGTCTGCGCGGTGCGCCCGCCACACGTCCGCCCCGTCGCCACGGTCGGAAAGGTAGTAGAGCGTGCCGCCGTCGGGCGAAAACGCGCAGTCGCGTTCGTGCGTGCGCGACGAGCCGTGTAGGCAGACGGGCAGGCTCTCGCCGTCCTTGAGTTCCATCGCCCACACGTCGCCGCCTGCCGTGAATGCAACCTCCCTGCCATTGTTGCGGAACGTACAGTTCCCGGAACCGTAGCCGTTGTCGAGGTCCGAATAGCAGCGGCGCACGGTACGCGGCGCGGCTGGGTCGAGGAATGCGGGCTTGAGCGCGATGCGCCGCGCCTCCGGCTTTTTCGCCGTCGGGTCGATGCGCCAGAGGTCGAATCCCTTCGCGAACACCAGCGTGCGCCCGTCGCGCGAGAGCGAGGGACAGAACATGTGGTCGTCCGTGAAATGCGTGATCTGCCGCTCTTCGCCCGTCGCAAGGGAACGGCGGTAGAGGTTACGCACGCCGTCCGCGTCGCAGAGATAGTAGAAGCCCTCGCCGTCGGGCGTCCAGATGGGCGACGTGCAGTTGTCGCGGCGCTGGACGACCGGCGTGAACGCGCCCGTCTCGCGGTCGAACATCCAGATGTCGCCGGAGTAGGACGTCTTCGACCAGGCGTGGCGCTTGCGGAACTCGAGCCCGAGCTCCTCGATCTTGGACGCAAAGAGGACCTTTCGTCCGTCGGGCGAGAGCGACGGACAGAACGCCGGCGCGTCGAAGAGCAGCTTTTCCGCCTTGCGCGCGCCCATGGAGACGAGAATCGGACGGCGCGAAAGGCGTTGGTTCGAAGACGTTTCGGAGGCGTCGTCACGGTATGCGAGCGCGAGCATCTCGGAACCGTCCGGCGTGTAGCCCCACGGGAAAAGGCTTTCGGTGTGGAACGTGACCTGTCTCAGGTTCCGCGCGGTCCTCGCGGCGACGTCGAGGTCCATTTCAAACAGCTGCAGCGATCCCCAGCGGTCGGAGAGAAACGCGATCCGCTTCCCATCGGGCGAAAGGGACGGCCGGGTATCCGCCGACATTCCGTCCCCAATCGGCACTGCCGTGCCGCCGGCCGTGGGGGCGAGCCACACCCGGTCCTTCCACTCGAACGCGAAGTACGAACCGTCCGGCGACACAGACGGGTTTATGCCGAAGTGCATCTGCGACCAGTCACGTCCACCGCCCGAAGCCGCACTGGCTTGCGCAAGTGTTGAAACGAAAAAACATACTGTAAGCAATAACTTTCTCATCGGATCCTTATTTCTTTTGGGCGGTGATTATACCATATTCCTTCGCCCTTGTGTACGGGTTTGACTTTTACCTCAGAATGGGCCGCAAATATAAGATGTTTTAAGATGTTTTTTGCTTCTTTTATTACTTTCTGCCGTAAACGAGGATCTTGGCAAGGCTGAACGGTTCGTTCAGCACATCAGGAGACCTGCGGACGCGCACGAAAAGGTACTTGTTCCTGTTTTTCCTTAGGTCAACCCGGTGCATATCGCGGGGCTCGGATTCGGTATGTACCGTTTGCCAGTTCTGTCCGTCCTCCGAAAGCGCAACCTCGAGAGGCGTCTGCAAGGAACGGGCTTTATTGTCCTTTCCGGCGTCCACTACGACTACCCCTTTCACAGCAGCGGGCTTGGGCAGCATCACCATCGCCCACGGCGTTTTTTCCTTGTCCGTCTTAAACGCATTCCCCGTGCATGGCCGCCCGTCAAGCGCGTGGGCGTATGCGCCTGGCGTGTCGCCATGGGGTGACGACGAGGTCCTCAGCAATCCATCTGCGGAGATCAGTTCCGCATCGAAATCATGCAACGTATAACGCTTGCCCTTCGGCTTGTACTTGGCGAGCTTGTCCTGCATCGCCGAAAGTTTTTGGAACACAGAAAGGTTCCCGTTTACGGAGGCGGAGAGGATGAGCGGCGCAAGGAACGACTGCTGTGGAACAACTACACCCTTTTTCTTTGCCTTCGACGCCGTACTGGCGAGATCCAGCAGCTTTGCAAGCCGCTTCTCGTCGTCGATGATAAAGTCGCCACACCATGCAAGTGCTTGGGCAAAGTAGTTGCGCGTCCCGCTCTGCGCCGTAAGTACGGCCATGGACACCTGTTCCATCAGCGCCGGATTTTCCGCGATAGGCGCAGCCCATTTCGCGACCGCCGCCCTGAAGTCACCCTCCTCCTGGATTCTCCCGTCGTCCTGCCTGAGCGCCGGTGCAAGCTCAATGAGAGCGACGGCAAGTACATCCACGCCCTTCCTCTCCACGACCCGCCTGTAGTATGGCGTGAGCAAATCCCAGAGCGGTTGACGCAAGCCCTTCAGAGCCGCAACGGCGGCATGGGCGAATTTACGGTATTCGCCAAGCGAACGCCCCGCGCGGACTATCCAGTCCCCCCACGCGCGCCAGGCGCCGTAGTGCGTGGGCCATTCGCGGCAGGCCCGCGCGTAGAATGCCGCCACTTCCTCCGCCGGACGCTCCTTGTCCTCGGCGAAGCGAGCCAACTCAACGAAACGGTCAGCGTTTAGGCGTTTCTCGCGGTCGCCCTCAAACGTCCCCTCGTCCGCCTGGAGATACGTCCACCGTCCGCCATTCGGCCAAAACGTGCGCATGGTCGTGGGCGGGGCGATGTTGTTGTCGATGTGCCAGGTGCCATTCAGGAGACGGCGAGTGTACGCGCAATGCCCGGGCTGTCC
>CADCOC010000110.1 GCA_902802945.1 uncultured bacterium
CCTCCCCCACCCAAAACCTACTCGCCCCCTGCATGGCGAGCATCGGAACGCCCACGGCGCAAATCTCACGCGCAGCATCGCGAGGCGTCGGACGAATCCGCCCATCGTTGAACACGGAAAACGACGTAACCGCCCCGTCGTTCGTCCCAAGCGGAAAAGCAAAGTCGCCAAGGTCAAGACGCGCCCACTCGCCGAACGTCCCTCGCTTGTGCCAGTTGAACGACGGCGTAATTCCCTCCGGCATCGCATACACACTCGCCTCGCAGTTCGTCTCGGCGACTTCGCGATACCCTCTAGCAATATCCTCATCCGTGACCGTCTGAACCACGGACTGCGGCAACGACGGCGGAAGCGGCACCATGAGACCCATCGGCGGCGAATTGGTCTTTGTCCCGCCGATCAGAACACAGGCCGTGAACAGTAATGTGAACACGACTCCATCAATCCATGTACGCAAACGCCGCAACAAAGCCATCGTGCTATGTGCCGAACGGTACAGCCATACGCCGATGCAACCAGCCACTATGGCAGCCAGCACCCACAGACCGATCAACATCAGACCAGTTCTGAACGACTCTATGATTTCCTGCAAACTCATGGCAGTTCGCCTTTAGTATAGCACATTTCCCCCGTTTGCGGATAGCCATTACTCCGCGCTGCATGGCGTGGCGGATTCGGAGCGGTTATGGTATAATTTTCACCAGTCAAAACTATGAAAACGAAATCGGACACGGCGCAGCGGCAGGCCGCACGGAAGTTTGTCGAATACTGGACGTTCCAGCGCGGCAGCGAAAAAGGCGAGGATCAGCAGTTCTGGAACTCGCTTCTCGGTGAAGTGCTGGGCATGGACGACGTGAAATCCCATGTCCAGTACCAAGTGCCCGTTCCCATGAAAGGAACGACAAAGTTCCTCGATGCGTGGATTCCCGAAACGCGGGTGCTGATTGAGCACAAATCCCGTGGCGTGAACCTCGACGCGCCGCAAGCGGGACACGGCGGCCTCACACCATACGACCAAGCCGTGGAATACGACAACGCCCGCCCGTTCGATGAAAAGGCGCGTTGGATCGTCACATGCAACTTCGACGAGTTCCGCATCTACGACCGCGCAAAGCCCCTCGCCCCGCCGCTCACGCTGAAACTCGGCAATCTCCCGAAAGAGGCGTACCGTCTCGCGTTCCTCGTGAACCCGAAGGAAAAGGCCATCGACCGCGAACTTGAAATCTCCGTGCAGGCCGGAAGGATTGTGGGAGAGATATACGACGCCCTCTTGAAGCAGTATGATAATGTTGCCAATGTGAAAATGTTGCCAAAACCCAATTCCAATAACCAATTGGGAACTGGCAACATTGGTACTGGCAACATTTCCACATTTTCACATTCCTGCATCCTTGCCGCGCTCAATCGCCTGTGCGTGAGGCTGGTGTTCTGCCTCTACGCCGAGGACGCCGACATCTTCCCGAAAGACTGCTTCCGTCGCCTCATGGAGAACACCCCCGCACCGTTTCTGCGCAAGCGGTTAATCGATCTCTTTCAAACCCTCGACACGCCGCCCGACAAGCGCAACCCTTATCTTGAACCAGAGCTTTGCGCGTTCCCCTACACGAACGGCGGGCTGTTCAAATTTTGCCAATGTGAGAATGTTGCCATTAACCAATCCCAATATCCAATTGGAATTGGCAACATTGGCACTGGCAACACTTCCACATTTTCACATTCTCCCGACGACATCCCTCCCATCTCCGATGAGATACGCCAGCTCCTCATCGGCGCATCGCAGTTCGACTGGCGCGAAATCACGCCAACCATCTTTGGCGCGCTCTTTGAATCCACCTTGAACCCCGTCACGCGCCGCGCGGGCGGCATGTCCTACACTTCCGTCGAGAACATACACAAGGTCATCGACCCACTTTTCCTCAACGACCTCACGCGAAGGGTGAACGAGGTTTTGGGGAATATGAATGGCCGTGTAGAACGTGCAGAACATGTAGAATCACCAAACTCAAAAAACTCTACACGTTCTACATGTTCTACACGGCTAAATCTTTCACGGAATGATCGCGCCGCCCTGCTCGCATTGCAAGATGAAATTGCAACCCTTACCTTCCTCGACCCCGCCTGCGGCTCGGGCAACTTCCTTACGGAAACCTACATCTGCCTCCGCCGCCTCGAAAACCGCATCATCGCCGCTCTCCAGCAGGGACAGGCCGAACTTGACCTCGGTATTTCAATCAAGGTCTCCATTGCGCAGTTCTTCGGAATCGAGATAAACGACTTCGCCGCGCGCGTCGCCCGCATCGCCCTTTGGATCGCCGAGGCGCAGATGCGCCGCGAGACCGCCGAAATCCTCCACCGCGAGCCGGAGTACCTTCCGCTCACAGATTATGAAAACATCATCGAAGGCAACGCCCTCCGCATGGATTGGTCGCGAATAGGATTGCCAACATCCGACATCACCATCATCTCCATCCCTGAACATGTCCCGTTCCAGGACGCAAAGGCGCATTTGACGGAGTTGAAGAATGCAAAGAAGGAAGTCGTAAACGCTGCCGGAGAGCGTTTCCGCTTTACGAAGCAGATATTCAAGGCGTTGAGCGACAAGGCTCGTGACCAGTCAGTAGGGCACGAAGTCCATTGGGCCGCCGTTGCGGCGGTTGAACGTCTTTGCGAGGCGTCTGTGTTCCTGTGGGACGAGAAACCGCGAAACGGGTCTGTTGACATTTCGCGCTATGCGAAGCATGGCGTGTGCTTCTCGGTTGGCGGCGTGCCTTACATCGCGAAGATAACGTCAAAGGTCTATCCGGGCGACATTGCCAATGTGACGTACTCTGTGGAAGCCGTGTCGATAGAAAAAAACGACGCTCGGGGAATAACTGACTCCATCGCAAAAGGACAGGGCCTCGACCCGAGCGCTGCGAATAGGATACTACATTTCGCGGAGGCAGTCAAGCGGGCAACCGCAAAAAAACATTTTTCCTACATCATCGGCAACCCGCCGTTCAGGGGAGCGCGCAACAAGTCTGACGAACAGGCCGACGACATGGCGGCGGTGTTCGGCAAAGAATGGAAAGGCCTCGGTAATCTCGACTACGTGACCGCATGGTACAAGAAGGCCGTTGATGTAATATGCCAATGTGGAAATGTTGCCAATACCCAATCCCAACAGCCAATTGGAACTGGCAACATTGGCAATAATTCCACATTCACACGCTGTGCCTTTGTCTCCACCAACTCCATCTGTCAAGGCGACGGCGTGGCTACGCTGTGGAAACCGCTCATGGAAAATTACGGCGTGGAAATCGACTTCGCGCACCGCACGTTCCGCTGGGATAATGAGGCGTTCGACAAGGCGCACGTCCATTGCGTGATCATTGGATTCCATGCGAAAGGGAATGTTGCCAATGTGAAAATGTTGCCAAGTCCCAATGCCAATGCCCAATTGGAAATTGGCAACATTGGCACTGGCAACACTTCCACACTGGCAACATTGACAAAAACCATCTTCGATGGCGGCCGCGCCATCCCCGCCACGCACATCAACGCCTACCTCGCGCCAGGTCCGGACGCCTGGCTCGAATCGCGTTCGCGCACCCTGTTCGCATCGCTTCCCCTCGTCTTCGGCTCAATGCCCAACGACGGCGGATTCCTCTCCGACTGGTCGCCCGAACGCCGCGCCGAGGTCATCGCTCGCTGGCCCTCCGCCGAGGCGCTTTTCCGCCGTCTCGTCGGCTCGCACGAGGCCATCAACGACGTGGAACGCTGGTGCCTGTGGCTGAAAGGCGTCGCGCCCGACGCGATCCGCGCCGTGCCGCCCGTGATGGAGGCCATCGCCAAGGTGCGCGAACACCGCCTCGCGTCGAACCGCGCCGCCACGCGCAAGCTCGCCGCCACGCCAACCCTCTTCGGCGAAATCCGCCAGCCCGAATCCGGAAACTACCTTCTCATACCGAAGGTTTCTTCCGAGAGGCGCGAATACATCCCGATGGCGTTCCTGCCCGCCGACGTAATCGCAAGCGACCTTTGCCTCATCGTGCCGGGCGCGACGCTGGCCGACTTCGGCGTACTCACTTCGAGCGCGCACATGGCGTTTACGCGGGCGACGTGCGGGCGGCTGAAAAGTGACTACCGCTATTCCGCGAAGATCGTTTACAACAACTTCCCGTGGCCCGGGGGTGTGAATGTTGCCAATGTGAAAATGTTGCCAAGTCCCAATGCCAATGCCCAATTGGAAACTGGCAACATTGGCATTGGCAACACTTCCACAATGGCAACAATTTCCAAGACGGCGCAAGCGATCCTCGATGCCCGCGCGCGCTATCCCGAATCGTCACTTGCCGACCTTTACGACCCTCTCACGATGCCGCCCGACCTCCGCGCCGCGCACGAGGCGAACGACCGCGCCGTGCTTGCCGCCTACGGCCTTGCGCCCGACACGCCCGAACCCGAAATCGTCGCCCACCTTTTCAAGCTCTACGCCGAGAAAGTGAATAAAGCATGAAACACCGAGCAACAGGACGTCCAAGAGGAAGGCCGCCGAGCCTTCCATACGACCTCGCCGAACAGATACTTCGCGATCTTGAAAGCAGGATGGATTGCAACACCATGCTTGTCAGGCCTGAAATCGCGTCAATGGCGAGAAAGCTGAACGTCAGCCGCTCATCGATAAAAAGGGAAATCGTGAGCATCAGAAATAGCGGTTTTCTTGAACTCTGCCACATCTATAAAAGGCCAACGGACAAGGTCTGCACCATCATGTACAGAATCCTTCGCCCCTCACTACCAAGCACCGACACTCATTGTGGCTCATAATTCCGCTCGCCGTGGCTCAAACATCCCCCTGCCGTGGCTCAAAAATCCCCCCCCCCGTAGTGGCTCAAAAATCCCCCTCTAGTACCTACGCCTTGCGCCCAGCGTACCCAGACCGAGATCGATGCTGACCGACATTCACATCGCCCGTTATCGGGGTGGCGGGCGTCCCGCCCGCCACTCTTGTACAACGCGCTGCCAGCGCGTTGCCGAAGCTGCCTTTGCTTTAGATTTCGCTTTTGCTTTTGTCCGTGTAGAACATGTAGAACGTGTAGTTGCGCGCGGCGTTGCCGCCGCGCCGTGTTACCGCACGATGAGCATGAATCCAGGAATCTTGCGGGAGTATTCAAGTGACACGTTGTCGAGGACGGAATTCAAATTGTTCTCGGCGTTTTCGATGTATTCGGGCTGCGGGGCATAGAACTCCAGCGTATATTTGCCGCCTTTGCGCAACTTCGCCTCGCCGACGAACTGCTGGAACGCATTGAGCGACGTCGCGACGACGGAACGTTCCCACACCTTCTCGCCCTCAAGCCCCTCGCCATTGTAGATGCGGGCGTAGATCGTGCCGCCCTTGTAGTGGTTGTACGGACGCGAAGCATACGAGAAGCGCAGTTGGTATATACCCGCCTTCGGAGCAGTGAACGACTGGCTGATGCTGACCGGCGGCAACCGCTTCTCGGCTGTTCCATTCGTGTAGTTCGCCGTAAGGATGTACATCGAATAGACGCCTGAGTCGATGCTTGACGAAACAAATTTCGCATTGCTGGGATATCCGGGCATGGCAAGGCCGGCATTACCTGAAACAGTCCATCCGGGATTGGAATACTCGCCGGCCGTGGAAGCAGAACATTTCGCGCTCGCTGACGCCGTTCCCGCGTCGAAGTTTCCGTTCAGGAGCAACGTGTCGCTCATACGCACGGCCACGGCGTCAACCGTAGAGCACGGCACATGTCCCACTTCCGTATCCGCCTCCAAGGTGTGACGCAACGTGAACGTATGGTCGCCTGCCGTCAGGTGTTTCCGGAACATCGCGCGCCTATACGTGGCAACAGCTGTACAATCGACATAGCCCGCAGACTCGCCGTCCACCTCCGCATAAACGCGACCGCCGTAGTAGTTCTTCGTATCGCGTGCGGCGTATGAGAAGGACACGACATAGTCACCTTCCTCTGAAAAGGATATCGGCTGCGAGACGCTTCTTTCGTCACCATTGAAGAAGAGAACGAAACTTCCGTCATACGGCGAGCCGACGAGGTAAGCAGAACTCCCTTTCGCGAGACCGGTTCCACCTGTGTCCGCCGTCCAATCCTCAATGTTGATGCCATTGGCAAATCCCTCGAACATCGACGTGTACGGGAATCCCGTGTGATTTTCAAAGCTGGCATTACCGAGAAGGTTGTCAGCACCAACTTCTGCCGCCGATTGCAGTGATACCGCGTCGAGGATGGAGTTTGAACGTTTCTCGCCATCGGTTGACAGCTCATTGGTGTGTCGAATTACGAAAACATGGCTTCCTGCGGAAAGAGTCGTAGTAAACCGCGCAAGACGGAACTTGCTTCGCTCTAAACCACAATCCGCATGGCCGATCTCAACACCGTCGATTTCAGCATAAAAACGGCCATTGCCGTAGCATGTATTATCAGCCCGCGCAATGTAGCCAAAGGACGCCACATACGTACCGGCCTCTACGACATCGATGGTCTGTGTGATGCTGGCAATCTTCTGGAAATAGATCGCATAGTCTCCGTTCAGCGTGCCGACACGAAGCCAAGGGCAGTTGCTATAGGACTTTGACATGCCCACACTGCCGCCCCACGTCCACCCCGACAATTTCAAGGAAGCGGAAAGATTCGCGTATTGCGCCGGAGGCGTACATCCTTCCTCGCATTCATCAAACCCGCCGTTGGTGATGAGTTCCGCAGCCGTAAGTTGGAAACTCGCACTTGCGGCAACCGCCGCCGAGACTGCGGCTTTCCATGTATATTTTCTCATGTTGTTGTTTTCCTTTCGGTTAGTGGATGATTGGTTCTGCGCCTTTGCTTTGGCCGTTGTTTTTGCCCGTGTAGGCTCAACGCATACAGGCCGTCGTCTTGCGCAACAAAGGAACGCTTACGCTCTCCCGTCGCGCTCACGAACTTGACCGTGTCGATGCCAGTTGGCTTGGAAGAGGAATCCCACGAAATAATAGGCTTCCGCGACGAAACAGGACGCTCGCCAAGTTTCACGCTCACCGTTGCGCCATTTGCGAACTTCAGCTTATTGTCGCCGGTGGTGAACGCAGAGACGAGCGGCAATGCGTTCGAACGCGACGAAAGATCCATGGTCGAGCCGTCCTGCATTTCACATCCATGGAAACAGTCGTGCGCGGACGGCTTGAACGTGCCATGGACCTTCAACAAGGCCGCCCCTGTATTGATGCTGCCGTCATACAGTGCCTCGTAGCCTCCGACATTTAGAGGTGCCGAGATATTCATTGCACTGTTCACAATGAAGTTTACGTTTGTCGCCACGTTCGTAATGCTATTCACCATCGAATGTCCGCCGACTCGAAACGTCCCGCCGTCAATGGAAATCGCGCCGTTCTCGGCAACGATGGATGCAAAATTGAAAGACTTTCCGTCTTCAACTACAGCATGCAGCGTATATCCATTGAGATTGACATAGCTTGTCACAGTATCCGCCGCAAGGATTCCGTATGATGACGTGCAAAGCATCCAGGAGTCCGCTTCGAGGCGCATACTTCCAATCTGGGCTGCGGGAGGATTTGCATCCGCCCCAGAGTTTTGGACGATGCCGCCGTCCAGCACCATCTTCCAGCGGCTCCAGGCCAACTGCCCGTCCACGTCAAACACGCCGTTCGAGGACACGACAATCTCATTTACGCGATTGGTCAGACCAAGCGGCTCGTACTTTTGCGCGTATCCGCAAACAAGAGTCCCTTCGAAAACGTGGTTTCCGCCCGTGTAGGTCTGGTACGCCTTTGCCGCCTTGAATCCGCCTTCGCCCTCTTTCACGAAACGGACATGGCCTCCAATCGTGACGCCAAGGTTCACGTTTGTCACACCTGCTGGCGACCACACGCGAAGCGCGGCAATGCCGGATGCGCCGTTGGTCACAATTCCCGGATTGTCGAACCAAGTCACACGCAGATCATGTCCGTTAAGATCGACGCACGTATTGTTGTCAGCGAAGGACAATGTTCCAAACCCGCTCAAGTCGCTGTCTGCGGAAAGAGTGCAATTTCCCAGACTGAGAGACGCGCACGAAAAGACGGTATTCGTCCCCGCCTGAATGTACAAGGCGCCACTCTCTATGGTGACGGTGGTATCTGCCGTCGGAAGCGCATTTGGCATGATGTTGCCCAGAACGTCGCGGCATGTCCAGTTCGCGGAATTCGTCACGGAACCATCGCCTGCCGAGCCCGTCCACTCTGCGGAAACCACGGCGCCAACAGCCGACAGGAACGACAACGGCGAATGCGTCGTGTCGTAGTCCGCCTTGATACGGTCTGGAGACATCACGCCGTCGTACATCCTCAATTCGTCGTACTTGCCGATCCAGCCTTGTCCGCGAGTGCCAAGGTTCCCGATCATCATGCCGTATGTCAAATTCACCGGACAAAATGTCTGTGCGGGCGTCCCCGAGCAGACGAGTTCACCGTCGATGTAGATCTTGATGGTCTTGTTGTCGCATACCATGTACATATACATCCATCTGCCGACTATATCCGAGATCGGATAGTTGGCCACCACCTCTGCGTTACCGTTGCCGGATGTGTATTGGCTAACAAAACGTATATCGTCCGGTGTCACGTTCTGCCCCATCATCACGTCCCATCCTACGACGTATGCGGAGGACGAAGCGTTGCGGGTGCAGAAGTAGCGCTGCGCGAGACTTGTGGCCCGCTGGTCGGCATACCACCATCCCCCGACGGAAAACTCATTGGTGTTTGCCATCTTGTCGGCGTAAGCCGGGACTTTGAGGCCATTGTGCTTAGATGAAGATGTCTGGTTGATTCTGCATCCTCCAATCAGTCCGGGAGCCGTCGTCATCTGGGAGACGGCCCCACTGGAGCCGGCCGTTGGCTTGGCGTCAAGTCCGTTGCCGGTGACGTCGGGTTCGTTCGCCGAACCGCTGGCCTTGCCCATGTGCCACACGCCGACGAAATTACTCCATGTACTGGACGATGTGCATGTCTGAGCCGCCGTACGCGCCTCGCCCCAGTGCATCGTGATTGCGGTGGGGAAGTTCGCGTCGGTCGAGGGAACCACGGTCGGAATCTTCACCCACACAAACGAGTCACCCGAAGGGTTCCACGTGTCGATCTCGTGAGGAATCACCGTTCCATTCGCGTCCTCAAACCACAAATCGGAACCGTCAGCTGCGGCATAGTCGGAATAACTGAACCCATACACGCCCTCCGAAAGCTTCACGAGCACCTGGAAGTCCGTCAGAGTTGTCGTGCCCGTATAGCCCAAACATTCCAACGTTGACGATTTGGCCGCCGCCCACGACGGCAACGCCGCCGCCACGCATATTGCCGCCGCTGAGACGACGGCTTTCCATGTATATTTTCTCATGTTGTTGTTTTCCTTTCGGTTAGTGGATGATTGGTTCTGCGCCTTTGCTTTGGCCGTTGTTTTTGCCCGTGTAGGTCCTTCTTGACAAGGGAGTATTTCTTGCCATCGTCGCCCTTCACAAATTCAACCTTCGAGAAGTCGGGGCGGTTGCTGTCGTTCCACGCGACGATCGGCATCACGCAAATTGCCGCAAGCGCGGCGCGAATCATCTTGGTTTTCATGTCTGTTGCCTTTCTTGCCTTTGTTGAAGGTTGGGTGTGCGCAATCATACGCGGCGTCGTTTCCGATGCCGTTCCATGCCTCTTCAATGGCGTCATTTGCGATTTGCCTTTCAAAGCCGTTGGTCTCCCCATGGAAGGTTGGAAATATGTTAGCACACCTTCCCATGTTCCGTCAATCCCCTTGGCCTTGCAAGGGCGATGGCGTTGAAGGCATTGCTCGTCCAGTTCCTTAACGAGCGCTTGCAGTCGGAGCTTGACGGGCTGTATGATTTCGGACGCGACCTTTGTCGAACTTTGGAAGCGGCATTTGCGCACACCTTATAAGGCCCTGTCATGTTAAGGCCGATCCAGATGACAACAAGTTCGTTGACTGTGCAATCGTTTCCAATGCCGAATACATCGTAACAAACGACGCCCACTTTGACTGCTTGGCTGACACAGCCGCTAAAGCCCGAACCGTGATATTACGGCGCCCGACCAGTTGAGCGGTTCGCACAAATCCGTGCTTGTGCCGCCGACCCATGTTCCGTCCGCCGCCCACGACGGCAAAGCCGCCATCGCGCTTGCCGCGATTAGCGCCGATACGGCAACTCTCCATGTCTGTTTTCTCATGCTATTGGTTTCCTATTGTTGCCCTTGCGGGCGGTTTGTTTAAGATTGGAAGTGGAACTCTTGCTGTTGTACGCTTGCTGTCGTGCGCGGAAGAACAGCAAGCGTACGACAACAAGGTGTGCACGGCGTCGTTTCCGATGCCGTTTCATGCCTCCACACTGGCGTCATTTGCGATTTGCCTTTCAAAGCCGCTGGATTCCCCATGGGAAGTTGGAGATATGTTAGCACATCCTTCCGTGGTTCCTCAATTCCCCTGTTCGTAATCGGTCACTCACCTGCATCTGCCCAAAAACTGATACTAGAAGACCCACGTCGGAGAAGCGGCGCTCTCGCCGCTTCAAATCAGGAAGCGACAGGAGTGTCGTTTCCCCGAAGGGGAACGCATTTTTCATGCGCTTTTGGAGGGATGCAGATGAGTGACCGGTTACCCCTGTTCAGTGTATCGCGCGCCCTTTAAACCGCACCACGGGGCGGGGGCCGGGATTGATCTCTTCAAGATACTTCGGGACGCCGCCGGTCACGGAAAGGACATCCAGAACCTCGCCTGTGGAAACGCGCTCCGCCGCCGTTCCCCAGAACGCCCTGCAGACTGGAAGCGGAAGTTCGTCAATGACAAAATCAAGCGAGTCGCGTCCGGCAAAACCCGTCCCGTTCAAGATGTTCTCCGCTCTAAAATTGATTTTCTGCCTACGAACATTGCCTATGATCCTCAATCAGCAGGTACCATGATACCACAATTCGGGCACGAAATCAACCCTACGGCGTATTTCGTGCCCGAAAATGCCATGCGGATTTCGGGCACGAAATCAACCATAAGTCACATTTCGTGCCCATTCAACGTGTGCGCTAAGCAACGGTAGGGTCATGCGTCCCGCGTGACCGCAAGGTGGGGCGAGCCGTCTTCGGCGAGCCGCCCGCCCCACCGGGAGGACTGGCGTCTCGCCCGCCCCGATGCCGACGGGCAAAATTCGCCCGCTAGTTATCTCGACAAATCAGGGATTTGTAATTTCGGCGCGAACCTCCAATCACACTTTGAATTTCACGGCAATGGCTTTTCCCCTCGTGCCGAGGGAGCTGATGGGGCGGACGGCGATGGTCAGCGTCTTTCCCGTAGGGAGTTGGGCGACTGGAATTGACAGAACCGTGCGGCCGCTGTCAGGTTCGCGTCCGACAGGAACGTTGCAGCCTTCAAAATAAACGCTCTTGAACAGCCGCTCGCTCAGATTGTCGCCGACCACAACGACATCGTACGCGAACACACGCGAATCCGGGTTGCCGTCCGCCAGGGGAATGACCAGCTTCAGATTTCCGTCATCTGTCTTTGTGGCCTCGACCTTCGCCTTGGGCGGGAACTGCGGCATACCAATCGCCTTCGTCAGTTCCTCTCTCGAAAACGGGTGCTTCCCCGTTCCCCGTTCCCCATTCCCCGTTCCCCGTTCCCCATTCCCCGTTCCCCATCCAAGCGGCAACACCCAGTCAGAACCGAGCTTGCCGCCCACTCCGAACTCGTGACGCTCGAATACCACCATGTCGTCGTAGACGTTCACGATCATCCCCTGTCGTGACGGCTGTTTGTTGGAATGCCAGTTCCTCTCGTCCTCGTCCGCCTTTATCTTGAGCACGCTTTCGTTCGAGTCAAGCGAATTGCCGCCGTCCATGCGGCAGGCACCGACCTGTATGTTCGGGAAGAACCCGCCGAAGTTGTTGAAATAGATCGTCTTCCAGTCGGCATTGGACTGGTGCCAGTGTCCGAAGAACGCAATGGCGTTCGGGAACGCCCTCATCGCGTGGTTGCACTTGAAATGGTGCCGCCTGTGGGAAAGGATGAAGAACGGCTTTTCCCCGGAAAGCCCGCAGGAGGCGGCGCTTTCGTTGACAAGATTCGCAAGGCGCATTTCGTCGACGCCCCAGTGGCGTCCGAAGAAGTGGTAGCCCTTCACCTCCTTGTGCCAGACCTCCTCGTACTTCTCGCCCCAGACCATTTCCCAGTGTTTCGGGAGATCGCCGCACAGCACGTGCTTCTTGCGCTCGACAGGATCCTTCCAGATGTTAGCCGCCCACGCGCCCGGACCGCCGACCGCGTCGCCGTAGAGCTCGTGATTGCCGACGACAAGCAGTTTCTCGACCTTGTGTCCGTCCTTCGCCCTCCCATCAGGAAAGAACTTGTCGAAGATGTCGCGGTGGTATTGCGCCTCCACGTTCTTGCCGCGATGCGCCGCGTCGCCCAGATGCATGAATGCGTCGATGTTTCGATCGCGGAAGAGCTTCATCGCGTTCGTGACGTATTTAAGAGGGAAGCCCCGGTGTGGCTTCACGCCGTCCCATCCGGACTGAAGGTGCGTATCCGAAAGGACGCCAAGGACGAGGTTTGGTTTCTTCGACGGCTTCCAGCCTGCGGGCGCGGCGAACATGACGCCTCCCGGCAGCGCCGAAAACCCCAGCGCGGCAAGGCCACCCTTCAGAATGTCTCTGCGTGACACGTTCATGGCATCCAGCTCCTTGTCGCTACGCCGCCGTGTTTCACACGGTGATCTCCCAGCCTTTGCGGTAGGTCGTGCGAAGATAGGCGTTGGCCGACTCGTTGTTCGTGACGCGCGAGCCGTCCCAGAGAAGTTTCGTGAGACCCGCGCGCGACGCGACGTTGCCGAGCAGGACAGTCTTCGCAAGCGGCATTGAATACTCGAAGTTGCAGCCGGCCGGACGATTGGGGTTGCGGATCGCACGCAGCCAGTCGACCTGATGCGACATCCCCTTTTCCCGCGGAATCGTCTTCGGCGGCTTGGGCAGCTTCTTCATGAGGTCGTTCGGCACGAACTGCAGTCCGCCGCCTTCCGCGCCGATTGCCATGATGCCGTTCTCGCCCACGATCACGCTGCCGAGCCTGCCGAGGTTCTGCTTGTACTTGCGCTCCAGCTCCTCGACGATGGGCGGCAGGTTCTGGTATTCGCGCTTGTGGCACTCGCCGATGCGGCTCACGTGCTTCTTGTCGTACGGGATTCCGTCCTTCACGCCGTCGTACCAGTGCAGCGTGACCGGATCCATTCCCTTGCGGGCGGGGTAGCGCCAGTGGATCGTGTTGCGCCATGCCCAAGAACCTTCCGCGCCCCATTGGAGCTCCGTGGCCTCCACGCTCTCCGGATACACCTCGTCCAGACGCAGCGCCCAGAACGCAGCGTCGATGATGTGCGTGCCCATATTGCCGATCGCGCCGTTGCCGTAGCCGATCCAAGCATGCCAGTCGTGCGGGTGGAGCGCGCCGTGGTCTTTCGTGGCCGCGTAGTAGCCGCACATGGGCGCGGGACCACACCAGAAGTCCCAGTTCATCCCCTCAGGCGGTGGGGCCTTGGGCGGACGGTACGTCATCGAGTTCAGCTTGTTGTTGAACGCCCACACCTCGTGCACCTGCCCCAACGCGCCGCTCTGCACGTACTCCACCAGACGGCGGTTCCCCTCGCCGCTGTGTCCGTGGTTGCCCACCTGAGTCACCACACCGTACTTGCGCGACGCCTTGAGCATGAGCTCGGTCTCCTCGATGGTGAGCGCCATCGGTTTCTCCACATAGACGTGCAGTCCCTTCGACATGGCGAGGATCGCCGCCGGCGCATGGTGGTGGTTCGGCGTGGCGATCACGACGGCGTCCAACTCTCCCGACATCTTGTCGAGCATCTCGTGGTAGTCGTAGAACGCGCGTATCTTCGAGACGTCCGTATCCGGCTGGTGCGCCTTCACGACTGCGCGCACCTTGTCCCAGGAACTTGGATCGGGATCGGCCAGACAGACGATCTCCTCCGTACAGAGGTTGTTGACGAGCCCGTAGCGCGTGTTGAGTCCCATCCGCCAGCCGCAGCCGATGAGGCCGAGGCGTATCTTGCGCCCCTGCGCGACGGAGCCGGCATACGCGACGTTGCCGATGTTGAAAAACGGCGTCGCGACAACGCCTGCAGCCAGCTTGACGAAAGTCCTTCTTTTCATGAGCGCTCCCTTGCTTCACGGTTTACGGCGTCCATCAGGCCGCGGAAATAGCCGACCGACGTGTTGATCCATTGGGGACGCTTGGGGAACGGATGGATCAGCTCGATTCCGCATACGCCCTCGTATCCCACTTCCGCCAAGGTCTTGACGATGCGGTAATAGTCGATTACGCCCGTCGTCGAATCGGTGCAGGAGAGGCCGTCCTTCGGGTTTGAGATGTTGCGGAAATGAAGATCGAAGAGACGCGACGAATATCTCTTGATGTCCTCCACCGGATCCAATCCGTCAGCGAATGTAAAGGCGACGTCAATGCACAGCCCCATGCGCGGGTCCATGTCTTTCACCACGTTCCACGCGTCGGCGGGCGTGGCGAAGAGCTCTGGCCAGCCGGTCTTGGGATTGCGGCTGTGGTTGTGGATCGCGAACTTGAGGTCGTACTTCGCGCACAGGTCGGAAATCTTCGCGCAAAGCTCGGGGGACTGCCGTCTGCGGCGCATGTCGGTCGAACCGTCCGCCGCCGGCTTCCACGGCGCACCCACCACGACGGGAACGCCCAGTTCCGCCGCATAGTCAAAGGAACGTTTCGCCTCGTCCTCGGACCCGATGTAGATCACGCCCACGCCGTGCGGTGTCACGCCGTGGTCGGCGCATTTCCGACGGAACGCCGCGATCTCCGCCGACTTCGCGTTGAGAGGCAGGTGGTAGTCCTTGACGCACAGATAATGCACGTCCGCCTGTTTCATGGAAGCAAGCGTCTTGTCAACGCTCAGCCGGGCGTACGTGTATCCCGCCATGCCCAGGCGAAAACGCCGAGTCTGTTTTGTACCATTCATGTCAATCTTTCTATCTCCACATTCATTCATGTTGCGAATCGCAACGGTGAATATGCTATCAAACTGAAATTCGGCTGTCAATGGTCAGCGGGCGCATCTGCGTAATTCACCCTCCTCACATTAACTGCTTATCCTGCTTGAAGTCTGGTCCGGTCAATTCCCCTTGAGGGGAGATTCTGGCCCGTCGGACATGAATTGCTCAAATGCAAGTCTATTCCGCGTGCATCCCGAAGTGCGCGAATGACAACATCGCTGCACTTTGATTTGCGACACCAGTCTTGTTCTCGCCCGTACCAGAGGAAGTAGTCGCCGTCGCCGCTTCCTACGGCCGGACACGCCAGGAACACGACGCGCCCGAAGGACGCCGCCCGTGCGGGATGACGATCTCGAAGACGCGGCCGAGGAGATTGTCGTTGTTGCCGCGTTCCTTCCCGATAATCGACGCCGTCTCGCATTTCATCGACGCCATCCAACCCTTGCCGCGATAGACGCCGCACGCGCTCTTCGGGAACCAGTGGAGGCCGGTGGGGACGTTCGTCGAAACGCCCAGCGCTGCCGCCACGTTGAGCGCCAATCCACCCTTCGTCCGCGCCACGCCGGGACCGATCCGCCGTCCGAGCGCGCCCATGTCCAACGAGCCGCGCCAGACGATCGGCATGTAACCGTGTTGTTGTTATTTTTTTATCGGCGACTTAGCCTCCACGCGCTCGGCGGAGGAATGCGCCGTGAATTCGGGTGCGTACATGCACTGGACCGTTGCGAGGCCGCCCACGAACGCGCCGCGCTGCTGCACGCGGAACGAGGTCTCGAGCACGAACGTGCCCTTTCCGAGACGGTCGATGTAGTAGTGCGTGGCCGTGTCGCGCGTGGACTGATAGTAGCCCACGCCGTCCTGCCAGCGGTAGCTCGAAAGCACGTCCACCGGCTCTGCGCACGCAGGACGCTCATCCTGCACGTGCACGTACTCGAGGATGCGGTCGCTCGTGAGGACGATCCGCGCAACAAGCTCGTCGCCCACCTCCAGCACGCCCTCGATCGGCGCAAGGCGCGTTCCATCGGCACCATGTACCTTGCGATAGTATTTCTTCTCGACGCGCAGCTCCTTTGGCTCGTGCGCGCGCACCTTCAGTACATCCTCGAAGTATGACCAGTGGACGCCACCCCAGGCCACGCCGCCCTTCGCGTCGTTCGAGAACGTGATCGCCCCCATCTCCGGCTTGATTTCAGTAACCGGCACTTTGTGCGTGTAGAGGCCCGTTCCCGCCTCGGCGTTCACCTTCGGCACCTCCTTGCCGCCGAGCGTGACCGTCGCGAGCGTATCGCCCGCAAGCAGGTCCGTGCCGCCGCCGAGGAGGATTGCGTAGATCGCGTCGGCCGTGGACGCCGTGGAACTCCAGTTCTGCGTCTGCTTCTGTTTGAGCATCCACGCGCGGCAGGCGTCCACGCTCTCCTCGTCGCCCGTCACCTCCATGAACGCCTCGATGATTGCGGCCTGCGTAGAGACTGGCGCGGCGAAGAGGCTCGACGAGTAGAAGCTCGACCGCTTCCAGTACATGCCCATCTCGTCGGACACGATCGCGCGCTCCTTCAACGAGGCGATGACATCCTTCGCAACATCCTTCTTCCCGCTCTTCCTGTTTCGGTGCAAGACGATGGCGGCATACGCCTGCGTCTCTAGCCCGAAGTCGAGCCACTCGTCCGCGATGTGCCTGAGGAGGAGTTTTTTCGTGTCCGCGTCAGGTGCCGGCACGCCCTTGAACGAATGCAGGTACAGCCACTGTACGTCCCAGCCGGTGGCGTGGAACTTCAACTTGAGGCGCTTCGCCTCCTTGACGCGCCGTTTGACTTCCGCGACCACCTCGCCGTCAAGCGCCTTGCACGCGGAGGCGAAACAGTCTGGATACGCCGCGCCGGTGAGCCGGTTGAGGCGCGCGAAGCCGGTGAGGATGTAGAGCGTGATGCCGTCCGACGACGGTCCTCCCGGGAACCACGGCCAGAGTCCGTCGCCGTTGCGGTCCTTCATGAGCTTTTCAAGGCAGCGCGTCTGTTCTGACGCGAGGCGCTCCGTCTCGAACAGCCGTCCCACGCGGCGGCGAGAGGCCGCCTCGTCCGCCGCCTCGCGCACCCACGGCGTGGAGTCGAGCGCGATGGCCTTGAGATTCTCGTTCTGCTCAAGCGGACTCTTCAGCGTATCGCCGCCCGCCGCCTTCCACTTTTCGAACGTCTCGCGGATGCGCGGATCGGAATTGGCGATGAACGACGCAAGCGCGTTCGCGTAGTACCGGCTGAACGTCTGCTCGCAGCACTCGTGCGGGAACTCCATCAGGTAGGGAAGCGCCAAAACGGCGTACCACGCAGGACGCGACACAGCGCGCACCGTGAGGTCCACATGGCGGATCGAGTCCGACTGCACGCTCGCGAGCAGGTTGGAGAGCGCGAACGTGCGCGTACCCGCGCCGCGCACCTGAAGCTGCACGGCCTCGCGCACGAGAATACTGCGGGAGAGGACGGGCAACCAGCCCTCCTCGCCGTCGGCAAACGTCTCGCCCTTCGCGCGCGCCGTATATTTGAGGAAACCGCATCCGTCGGGGATCGCCAGGCGGAAGGAGAAGCTCTTTGACTCGTGAGGGGCGAGGGAGAATGGCTGAGGTGCGGGAGACGTGAGACGCGAGACGCGAGACGTGCCCGTCTGTTCTTCGACCGTCAGACTTACCATGCCCTTCTGCGGGGTGTCCTCAGTGTTCGTGACCTTCACGGCGAAAAGGAAGTCATCCCCCTCGCGTACGAAACGCGGCGCGTTCGGCTCGCACATGAGCGGCTTCGTGGTGACGATCGTATCATCGCGGAGAATGCCGCTGCGCAGGCCCTTGTCGTGCGCGAGCGCGAAGAACTTCCAGCCCGTCAGCGCATCGGGCACGGTGAACGTGAAGCTCACGCGGCCATCGGCGTCAGTCTCCAGCGTCGGCAGGAAGAACGCAGTCTCCTGCAGGTTCTTCCGAGCGGGAACATCCGGCTCTTTTTGGGGAGATTCTGCTGCATTCTCCTTTGCGGCAGGCGCCATGGCACACATTGCAACGCCAGCCTCCATCGGCGCAGCGCAATCGGCCGTCATCTCCATCATGACACCCCCTAGTGCCTTCGATTTGCGTTCGGAATCCATCCGAACCGCCTGCGTCGAGGCATTCCACTTTCGCCATGTCGCATTCGCGGCACCACACCCACCAGGGAAGTGTCCGTCCAAGTGGTACAGGCTCTCACACTGGTTCTGGAGGCTCACGGTGCGGGACGAACGCATCCTAGGCGTGAAATACCACCAGAACGGGAACTGGGGGTTGTGCCCGACGAACGCATCGAGCGACTTGTCGTACATGAGCGCCACCATCTCCGACGGCGCGCTCACCTTGAACGTCCACTTCTCCTCCGCACCCGGCATGAGCTTGCTTGTGAAGTGCTCGCGCGTGATTTTGAGGTCCATGTTGTCCCACGGTACGCTGATGCGTGCATCCTGTCGGTAGAGGCGGTTCTCGCGCAGGAACTCGGTTTCAACCTTGATGTCACCGCGGTTCGCGTCAGTGACGGGAAATTCAAGGTAGTGGACCGGCTTCGCGGGGTCGGTCGTGCGGTCGTAGAGCGTTTTGCCGTTCTGCGTGAGCGTGAGGCGACAGTAGCCCGTCGCATATCCGCTCGCCCAGTAGATGCGGATCGCATCGCCCACCTTCACGTTGTGATCCTTCACGCGGAAAAACTCCGGTGCCGCAAACGCGCAGTGCGGCGCCGACGCGTCGAACACGGCGCAGGTGTCCATCGCCTTTACGGTCTTCCCCTGCGGGTCCTTCGCCTCGAACACGAGACGGTACGCGCCCGCCAGCAAGTCGAGCGTGTCCTTCCACTCGCCCTTCTCGTCCGTCTCTACGGCGCGCGACAGCACCTCCGCGCCCGGTTCCCAGCGCTCCCAGTTCCACGGCTGCGGTTCTGCTTTCGCCTTGAGGCGACTTCCGTAGCCGTCATAGAACCTGCCGTCCGCCGGCTTGCGTACCGGCTTGGCCGGACCCTTCAGCGCGAATACGCGCAGCGTGCCCTTCCCGCGCACGGGCTTGAAGCCGAGCGTGTGGAGTGAGACGTATGCCGGCACGGACGCACGCTTCCCCGCTCCGTCCACCATGAGCCACCGGTCGGTCACGCCCGCCGATGCGCGCCACGCGACCGTCCCGACGCTGAACTGCGTCTCGGCCGCGTGCGTCTCTCCCGCCGTATCCACCACCGTCGCCGACACCGAGAACTCGAACGTCGGCTCGCCCGAGAGGTCGGCCGTCGGGGATGCCTTTGGCACGAACGTGACGGTGAACGCGCCATCGGCGTCCGTTACCGTCTCGCCAGTGGCTAAACACCCATCGTCTTCGCGGTCGGCATCACCCCAGAGCCAACACCACCAATGCGAATAGATCGTGCGCCGCCAGACCTGCCACGTCACGCGCGCGCCCTGCACGGGCAAACCGGAATACGTGCGCGCAAATCCCTTGATGGTTGCCGCCCGGCCCAACACGCCCTCTCCGCTGCCCAGCTCGAACGCGGCACTGAACTTGGGCCGCTTGTACTCCTCCACGCGCACTTCCGTCTGAGAGGAAACCCAGTCGAACCCGTCGTATGCTCGCGCCTTGATCGTGTAACTCCCGGTCAGGCGCCCGCGCGGTGCCGTGAACTCTCCATGGAACGAACCCCACGGGTTCGTCCTCAGTTTCAGGGAACCTGCGGGCTTGCCGTTGGGGTCCGTGAAGTCCACCACGACCGGCGTTTCAGGCAACACGCGGAAATCTCGTTTGTGCGGGTCGGCCCAGAACGCCACGCCCTTGAAGTGGATCGTCTGGCCCGGACGGTAGATCGCGCGATCCGTGAGCACGTCGACATGCCCAAACGTCTCGTTTTCGTTGTAGTTCGATCCCGAGCTGACAGTGGAGAGCGACAACGCCGCCTGATCCCCGTTCCGCACGCGCAAGTAGCCATAGACGCGGTCCTTGACAAGTTTGAACGAGCCGTCCGTCTCCGTCCTGAGCGTCTGCACGAGCGTGTATGTGCGTCCGTTCTTCGCTTCCCAGATTTCCACGGTTGCGCCAGCCACCGGCTCGCCGCTTTCCGCGCGCCACACCTTACCGCGCAGCGAGCCGTTGTCCCCGGCATGCGCAAGCGCGAGGTCGGTCACGGTTACGATGCGGGTGAAGAGAGGCGTGTCCTTGTCGCCGAACGTGTCGTCCATCGCCGCGAAAAGCGCGTAGTGACCTGGCGCGAGATCAGTCGGCACGGGGAACTTCGCCTCGTGCGCCTTGTAGTCGCGTGGATCTTCCAATGCGACCTGCCACGTGCGGGCGGAGGCGTCCTTCGCGTGCCGCTTCAGCATGTCGGACGCGCGGTAGTAGCCGTTGTCCCATACGCTGCTGTCGCGGATCTCATCAAACGTGACTGGCACGATGCGGAAAAAAAGGTTCGTCATGTTCTTGGAGCTGACGGCAATATCCGGCCACGGCGCGTTCCAGGTCGATTCTGTCTCCACGGAGAAATCGGGCTTCTCAAGATTACCCATCAGGCTCGCGCAGAGGCGTCCTCCCACGCTCTCCGGCCAGCGCGCTACGCCGGTCGCCGCCTTCGCGTGCGCGCCCACGAGCTCGTCGGCCTGCTTCAACAGCTCGGCGCGGGCGTGGACGGCGAGCGCGGACACCTCCGTCACTTCGAGGTAGCGTGCGATGAATGCGTCGAGCGCGGCCGCGTAGCGCGCATCGCGCTCTTTGTCCGGCAGCAGGGCGAAGGAATGTTCGTAGCGGAGACGCGCGAGCTCAGCGTCCGCCAGGGCGTCCTTCGTGGCGTCGTTGCGGTGGAACGCGATGAGGCTGTCAAGCAGTGCGAGGCCCTTCTCCAGCGCCTTGTCGGGAATCGTCTCGCCGTAGAAGTCAACGATGTCGTGTACGACCACGTCAAAGAGCGTGGGACGGTAGGTGTCCGGCAAGCTGCCTTTTGACAGAAGGTATTTCCATTCCTCCACGCGGAGCGTTTTTAACTCATCCGCATGAGCAAACACCTTCGCGAACTGTTTTTCGAGCGTGTCGTTCAGGCGCTCCGGCGCCCACGGCGGCTGGTTCGTGGCGGCTGCGTCCGAAAGCTTCGTGGGACGCGCCCCGCCCCAGCGCCAGGGACGCGACTCGTCGCGGTAGACGTGCGCGAGGTGTAGCTGGAGCACGCCCTGCAGCTCGGCTGGCGCGGCGTCGACGCGCGCCGCGAAGGCCGGCAGCCAGTCCTTAGCCGCCTCGTCGCGAATGCCCTTCTCCACGTTCGCGCGCGTGATGATGGCGCGTGCCGCACTCGGCCAATTCCGCTCCGCCACGGCCTTGCGCTCTATCTTCTCGAGGACGTTCGTCGCCGTGCGCGGGAGTCCCTTGCGCAAGGCGGCGTCGTAGTCGTTCCACGACACATCTTTTGAACCGAACCAAGACATGGCGAATGTTCCTCCTGTAAGGATGAATGCGGTCGTTACTATTAGTAGTCTGTTCATGTTCCCTCCTTTGCGATTTCCGCCCAGCGCGGCGGCGGTGCCTCGAACGTACAGGTTTCGTGCGTCCGAGGATGCACGAACGACAGACGCCAGGCATGAAGGCATAGCCCGCGATCTCCGCCCGTCCCATACCGCACGTCACCGCAGACGGGATGTCCTGCCTCGGCGAAGTGTACGCGGATCTGGTTGCGGCGTCCGCTCTTGAGGGCGATTCTCACGAGCGACGTGCCGTGTCCTTCCGACAGCACCTCCCACTCCGTGCGCGCAAACTTGCCACGCGCGGGGTCGGAGACGCTATAAACATTGAGCGTCTTCGGATTCTCGCAGAGATAGCTCTCAAACACGCCGGACGGCGCGTCCATCTTGCCCTCAACGCGCGCAAGGTACGTCTTTTCCGTCAGTTCGTTCCAGTTCGAGCGGAAGTAGTCCTGCACCTCTTCGCTCTTCGCCACCATCATCACGCCCGATGTATCGCGGTCGAGCCGATGGACAAGGTACACGCGCAGGCGGCTCTTCGCCTGCCCCTTCCGCACCCAGTCGCCGAGTGCGTCCTCCACGGTATGTTCCCGCAGCCGCGCGGATGCGCCGCACCGCGTCGCCTGCGAGAGAACGCCAGCCGCCTTCTCTACGACGATCACGTCCCTGTCCTCGTAGAGGATGCGGATGCCTCGGATGGTACGATGAGAGCCCTTCTTCATTTCATTATTTCACTGTTCACAAATCTCAATTGTTCACAATTGACACAAATATCAATGCAAATGATTGCCGGGTTTCGTCATATCGACCGTCACAATAATGGGATTGTGGTCGGAGGCTATGATGTTGGACGTAACATGCGCCTCCTTTACCTTCACGCGCAAAGACGAGGCTTTGTCAACCGCGATGTAGTCGATGCAGCCTTCCGAATCCGACGCATGTTTCCTGCAACCATGGAACGTGCGGACATTCTCGCTGGAGATGATCTTCATGTACTCGCGCAGCGACTTGATCGGGGCAGAGTCTGGGGTACAGTTCCAGTCGCCCGTGATGAACACCGGCTTTTCCGCAGTCTTCTCCTTCACGACGCGGCGGATGATCTCCACCGTCTGCAGCCGGTTTGTCTCCTGGAGCGCGAAATGCGACGTGCCGAACCAGAAGTTAGTGAACTCGCAGAGCAACAGAACGCGCGGCTCCCCTCCTGGCAGAGGGACGCGCAATACGGACAGCGGCTTCTCGCGGGAAAGGACGGCGTTGCCGTATCCGCCGCCCTGCAGCGGGATCGCCTGTGCGAAGGTGGCGTGCAGTCCCGTCAGAGCGCCCAGTTCCTTCGGTATGTCTATGCCATGAGAACGCGTTACACACCTGTCGACTTCGTTGAGCCCGACGAAATCAGGCTTCTCGCGTTTGATCACTTCCGCTATGCGTGGAACGTCAACCCGCTTGTCCGCACCTGCGCAATGGCGGATGTTGTAGGACATGAACCGCATTTCGCACGCGGCGGGATTTTGTTGCACGGCGGGATGCTTCTCCGCGGCACATGCCCACGGTAACGCCGCAGATACCCCCACGATCATGAGAGCCGTGCGGCACGAAAACTTTCTAACTGTGTTTGACATGGTTATTATTATACCAAAAACAGACCGCCCTCCGCGCCGAGTTTGTCGGGGTGGCGGGCGTCTCGCCCGCAACTGGGACAACGGGCATCTTGCCCATTGCGGGAGGGCCGCGCTTGTCGCGGCCATCCGGTAGGGCGCGATCACCGAGCGCGCCGCCTGGTGGGGCGAGCCCTCCGGGCGAGCCGCAAAGCGGTAGGGCGCGATCACCGAGCGCGCCGCTAGGTGGGGCGAGCCCTCCGGGCGAGCCGAGCCCCCTACTGCACTACCACCACCTTGAAGAATCGCATCGCCGCCTTCTCCGCCGCCGACACCCCTTTAAATTATTCAGCTTTCAACTTGTAGAACCGCTGCGGGTCGGATTCGTG
>CADCOC010000111.1 GCA_902802945.1 uncultured bacterium
ACGGTCTTTTTGAATTCCCGCCTAAGGGCGTGAACTGTTCCGGCCTGATCGGAATCTCCTGTTACAAGCACAAAACAGTCGGCATCTGTGCGTACGGCATCTACAAGGGCCGAGACTGCGAGGTTCACGTCGGAGCGTTTCTCCTCGAGTTTGACGACGCGCGCCATCCCTCTTTTTCATGACAAAAATGCAAGGGGCTCTAGCCTTTCAGCTAAAGCCCCCGCGCCGCATCGGCTGAGCCTCACGGGTGGAATACAACCCTTTGAAGGGTTCGGTCGGTAGTTTAGCAAATCGGACGCTTCGGCGCAAGGGGGCGATTGCAAAAATTCACGGTTCACGATCCGCGATGAGCCAATGTGGCCAATGAACTATGTCACAAATAGGGCGTTTCCGATCGGCAGATTGCAAATAGAACCGCCAAAGGTAACCGTAACGCCCCTGCACTTCACTGCACAGTAACTGCATTTTGTCAAACCGAAAAGCCATGTGTTTCCAGGAGTCTCGCGAAAACTTCCGTTGTCGGGTAGTTCAGGCGGCAGGCGGAAACGTCACGCTTGACCAGATTGTTCCTACCGTCGATGGCGCAAAACCTGGCGATGGTGCGTTTGGCCTCACATGGTACGACCGTACGACAGGTGGTTACAAGCGCGCCGTCTGGTGCGAGGGTACGTATCCCACCGCCGAGGACATGGATGCGGATGAGAACTGGTCTGATGAAGCGGCATGGGGCGACGGCGACTACGTGGCCCTCTCTAAGTCGTTCGTCGCTGGCGAGTGGATGCTCGTTCAGCCGAACCTTGACGGCGTCTCCGCTATCACCGCGGCAGGTGCGCTTGCCACGACAGACAAGTCCGCTGCCGCCAATGCGGTTGCAATTGTCAATGACGGGCGTTTGACAGCTGTGGGTAACCCGCTCCCGGTCGCGACGGACATTCAGGAAATTACAGGGACCGTCGATGGTGCAGTTGCGGGTGATGGTGCGTTTGGCCTCACATGGTACGACCGTACGACAGGAGGTTACAAGCGTGCGGTCTGGTGTGAGGGTACATATCCTACCGCTGCGGATATGGAGGCTGATGAGAACTGGACGGACGTCGCAGCTTGGGGCGACGGCGACTATGTGAAGATCTCGAAGTCGTTCGCCGTTGGCGAGGGCTTCCTCGTGCAGCCGAACCTCGACGGAGCTTCGCGTCTTCTCTTCCCCAACCCGTTCTACGAGGCGGAATAAGGGCGTAAAATGATTTCAAGGGAAAGGCGGTCGCGGGGCGACCGCCCTACCGAGAAAACAAACAAACAAGGAAAATGAAAATGAAAAAACTGATTGTGTTAGCGGCAGCCGCCACTGTGGCGGTCTGCACACAGGCAGCAACCATATCGTGGACGTTGTCGTCCAAGGATACGTTCAAACTGCAGAATGGCAATTCAGCCAAGAGCGTTGACGTGTTCATCCTCAACACAGCTGGAAGCGACTATTCGACGCTGATCTCCGGCATCGCCGACGGATCTAAGAAGGCGTCCGACGTGTCCAGCTCGGCATCGTATGTTGACAAGAAAGTGACAGGTTCGAGTAACGCACAGGCTGGTAAGATCGGTTCGGGTACATCGTATATTGAATCGACCGTAACTGGTGACGGCAAAGGTGAAATGTATAACCTCGCGTTCCTCGTGTTTGATTCGGATGGCACGGATTCATACTACTATCTGTCTAGTACACAGACCGCGTCTGGCTACGGCGGTAGTGCCGACTTTATTCAGGCGAATGCTAAAGCGGCGCAGTGGACTTCCTCCAACGCCGGCGGCTCGTGGACGAAAGTCGTGGCTGGCACCACGCCAGATCCGGATCCTGGCACTGACCCGATTCCGGAGCCGACCTCTGGCCTTCTGCTCCTCGTCGGCGGCGCGATGCTCGCGCTCCGTCGTAAGCAGAAGTAAGCTGGAGCTTGAAGCTTAGAGCTAAGAGCTTAGAGCAACCGAAAAAGGCCCGTCCGCGTGAGCGGGCGGGCCTTTGATTTTTGAACCGCGCCTTTGTCGGTTGTCCTTTGTCTTTCGTCCTGAACGGAAGGACAAAAGACGAAGGACAGAAGACAGAGGAGAAGCAGCGATGACTTTCACGGTTACATACCGCGCCAAGGACGGCGCGTTGCGCGAGGAGCGCGTGGAGGCGGCGAGCCGCGCCGAGTGCGTGGCGGAGTACCGTCGGCGCGGGATTGCGCCAACCAAGATCGCGGAGGGGCGAAGCGGCAAGAGTGCCGCTTCCCCGATGGGCCGCGATGGGGCGCGGCCCTCCCGCGTGGGGGGTGTGGGAGACAACAAGCGTACAACAGCAAGATGGGTGGCCGTCGCAGTGGTGGCCGTGATCGCGATTGCGGGCGGCGTGTGGTGGTGGGTCGGCGGTCGCGGTGTGACCGCCCTGCCGGCGGAGAAGCCCGCGAAACACAAGGTGGAGAAGCCGAAGCCGGCTCCTCGCAAGGAGGCTGCGCCTGTAGCGGAAACCAGCGCGCCGCCGGCAAAGCCCGCCAAGAAGGAGATTGTCAAGCCGGCGTTCATGGGCAAGGTGCCCTACGAGGAGATGACCTCCGACCAGAAGATGGAGCGGGCGCGGTACCTCGCGCAGATCGCCCTCCGGGACAACAAGTTCGGCGTCGATGTGCAGACGTCCGACCCGAACGACAAGCCGATGCTCACGAACGCCGTTCACATGTCGTTCATCAAGTACATGCAGCCGGGCAACATGGTCCCGCCCCCGATGCTCATCAGCGACAAGGAGGCCTACGCGGCCTGCTCCATGCCCGTGAACTACGATCCAGGCGACTCCGAGGAGGTCGTCCTCTGGAAGAGCCAGGTGGAGGAGCAGCTCAAGGAGATGAAAGCGTACATGGACGCGGGGCATTCCGCGATGGAGTACTACGAACTCCTCGACCGCCGCCAGCAGACTGAGGCGGCGACGATGGACGAGGCGCGCAAGACTATCTACGAGCTCGTCCGCGAGGGCAAGTACGAGGAGGCGGAGGAGACGGCCGGCGCGTTCAACAAGTACCTCAAGGAAAAGGGACTTCCGACCATACGGCTGAGTCCGAGGGTCAGACACGAACTCAAGCGCCGCCGCGAAGCGGGCGGCGCGTCCAAATGACAAGGAGACGGGAGACATGAAGATTGGGATCATTGCATTGTGCGCGGCTGCGGCCGCAGCAGCCTGGGCGGACGCGCCCGCCGCGTCGGCAACGGAATCCCCGGCGGCAACGAACGTGGTCCGCAGAAGAGGCTCGATGGTGCGCGCCACGGGCGGGTGGATCACGCGCACCACGGAGGGGTCGCACATCCTTCTCGCCGATGCGCGGGCCGACGCCTCCGACATCGAGACGGTCCGCAGGGAAATGGAGGACATGTGCCGGATACCCGTGCGCGTCGGAAAGGCCAAGACGGGCGGCGCGTCGCCATACCGTGACGCCGTTTCGCTCGTCTCGAAGGACGCGGGGCTTGTGTTGTTCGCCTACGACGGCGCGGCGGACGCGCCTGCGCTTACCGTCTATCCAGAAAACCGCGTCGCGCTCGTGAACGTGACGCCCCTTATGGCGGGGGCTGACCGGGCGAAAGGTCTGGGGCGCGTCGAACGCGAGCTGTGGCGTGCGTTGGTGTACGTCGGCGGAGGACTTCTCTCGACCATGCCCAGCGTGATGCGCCCGGTGTTCAGTCCGAAAGACCTGGACGGCATCGAGTGCCGCATGGCAAACCCGATGGAGACGGGCATGATCAACACCTGCGCCGGGGCGATGGGGCTTGCGCGAATCCAGCGGACCACCTACCGCAACGCCTGCCGCCAGGGCTGGGCACCCGCGCCAACCAACGAATACCAACGCGTAATCTGGAATGACATCCGGCAGATACCCACCAATCCCCTCAAAATCGAGTTCGACCCCGCCAAGGGGAAGTGAGAACAGCAAGCGTACAACAACAAGAAAAGACCGCCAGGCCTGAAAACTAGGCCGCGCCCGTATGGGTGCGGCCTATGCGCACAATTTTTCTCTTTTACAGATTTCATGTTGATTGCCAGTACGGAATATTGTAAACTATCCGCCGGTCAATCAAAGGAGAATTATGCCGCAAGTCAATTATGCTGAGGACATCGTTCCTCTTTCGTCTTTCAGGGCGGACGTGACGCGTCTCATGTCACAGACGCGGCAGACACACAGGCCTATCGTTGTGACGCAGAACGGACGCGCCGCCAATGTGTTCCTCGATGTCGGTGATTACCAGAAGCTCATTGACAAACTCGATTTGATGATGGACATCTACAAGGGGGAACAGGACATAGCCGCAGGACGCGTCCATTCTACCGACGAGGCCCGTCGCGCCATAGCCGCCGACCTTGGAGTGTCCGTCTGATGGCTACGGTCAAGTGGTCAGCCCATGCGATGGATCGCGTGAGGGAACAGGCTCGGTATATTGCCGAACAATCGTGTTCTACTGAAATCGCATGGAAATGGGCGTCCGATATCTTCGATGAAGCAGAGAACCTTGCCGACTTCCCTAGCATGGGGCATAGTCTTCCCGAATTTCCAGATGCACCCTATCTTGAGATTCTTGTGCGCAAGAACTTCAGACTCATTTACCGGAAGGTGGACGAAGTCTGCTACATCGTAACGGTACGCCGTTGCAGCATGCTATTGGATGAAGCAACGTTGTCAGAGTTGGATTCTGTCGAATAGAGCCTTCTAAGCTTTCCCCTTGGCGTGAAACCCTGCCGCGACGGTCACGTACCGCGAGGCGTGCGAGGAGGGCTGGGCTCCCGCGCCCACAAACGACGTTCAGAAGGCCATCTGGAACCAAGTCCGCCAGATGCCCGCCAAGCCCATCAAGATCGAGTTCGACCCCGCCAAAGGGAAGTGAGAACAGCAAGCGTACAACAGCAAGCGTACAACAGCAAGCAGAGGCCGCAGAGTCTGAATGCAAATAGGCCGCGCCCGTATGGGCGCGGCCTATTCGTTATCTTCTGGGGCTTGCCTATTTCCCGCTCTTTGCGTCGAACTCGATCTTCAGCGGCTTCTCCGGAATCTTGCGCACTTCGTTCCAGATGGCTTTCTGGATGTCATTCGTGGGCAGCGGAGCCCAACCTTCCTGACAGGCGCGCTTGTACGTGTCGATGCGTATTGTGTCGACACCTCGCGCCAAGGCACCGTTGACCATGCGCATCAGAGGATCGGGTGACGGAACCAGCAGCCTGTTCGCGTCAAGGTCGGCCACCGTCGGCTCATATTGCATGATACATGGCTTCATCATCGACTCACCCGCGCCCAGCGCCCAAGCCGCTGCACGTACCAGTTCCTTCCGCACACGTAGCGCAAGCATGTTTTTGGGCGGGAAGTCGTCGGACAACGGTTTCACGTTCACAATCGCCCAGCTCTTCTCCGGCGCAACGGTGATCGACGGCAGCCGCTCGTCATTCACGAGCAGGATTGCCGCGCCGACTGACTTCTCCTTTGCGACCTTTGCAGCCAACGTGAACGGCTCTTCTGCTTCCGCGCTCGTCACCCGGAATGGCACGTTGACGACTTCCCCGACCGTCTTTGCGGCCTCTTCAACGGCATCATGCGCGACACTCTTCTGCGCGTCGACGAAACGGATTTCCCTGCCAAGGTTGGGCTTTGTCACCATTCCGCCCTCGCGGATGACCCGTTGCTCCCGGCGGATTCGCCGGCGCTCCGCCTTGGTGAGGGCATTTGTGTCCGTGTTGTCCGCCGCGAAACAAATGCACGCCGCGACGATGAACGATGCTGTCAACAGTCTCTTCATGATTGCTTTACCTTTCATAAGACCTACTTCTGCTCTGGTGCGGTTTTCCGCTTGCGCCCGCGAATGCGCTCTTCCGGGATTTCAATCTTCATCGCCCCCAGTTTCTCCAACGTGGCGTTTACGGCCTCCATGTATTTGAGGGCTCCTTCCTCGTCACCTGAATCAAGGATCGCGCGCAATTCCTCGACCGCCTTGTTGCGGATGCCCACGTTCTCGTTGGACATCTTGAAGTGCTCCTCCAGCGCCTGCTGTACCGTCATGCCTTTTTTCATCAGGTCCATCATGTCCTCGCGCGCCTGCATCACGTCGCGCTTGAGCTGCTTGACTTCCTCGCTGTCGTCGTCGTTGATGACGATTGGCTTCTTGAGCGATTCGAGAAAGTCGCTCTCCACGAGAGGCGAAAGCGGCATCGGCGGCATCTCCGTGTCCTGCGAGGCGCGGACGGCCATCGCCAGAAGCTGGTCGGAACCGTTGTCGAAGATGGGCTTTACTGTCGAGCCAACGACACCGTGTTTCTTCCCATCCGCCGTCACGATGCGCTCATACGTGCTCCAGCCGTTCGTCTTGACCGTGTAGGAAACGATTTTCTGTCCTTCCCAAACGCCGCCGTAAGGGTCGTTCGTCGCAGGGGGTTCCTGTACCGTATTTGTGGTGGCCGTTACGAGGTTTTCATTCGTGGCAACAGGCTTTGCCGTCGACTTCTGTGGCTTCTCCGCCTTGGGCTTTTCCACTTTCGGCTTTGCACCTTGCTGTTGTACGCTTGTTGTCTTCGGACCACCTCTGCCGATCCACCACCACACTCCCCCCACAATCGCGGCAAGCACCACCGCAACGGCCACCCATCTTGCTGTCGTACGCTTGCTGTCTTCCATCCCAACGCGGGAGGGGCCGCGCTTGTCGCGGCCCATCGGGGAAGCGGCACTCTTGCCGCTTCGCCCCTCAGCAATCTTCGTGGGCGCAATCCCGCGCCTGCGGCACTCCGCCACGCACTCGGCGCGGCTTGCCGCCTCCACGCGCTCCTCGCGCAACGCGCCGTCCTTGGCGCGGTATGTAACAGTGAAAGTCATCGCTGGTTCTCCTCTGTCTTCTGTCCTTCGTCTTCTGTCAGGACAGAGGACAGATGACAAAGGACAAAGGATGGAGGACTAAAGACTAAGGACAAAGGCTCGTTTTCCGCCTGCTGACAAAATCAAAGGCCCGCCCGCTCACGCGGACGGGCCTTCTCCTTTGGTAGGACGGTTTCGATGAAACCGCCGCATCCCTTACTTCTGCTTACGACGGAGCGCGAGCATCGCTCCGCCGACAAGGAGCAGAAGACCCGAGGTCGGTTCCGGAAGCGGGTCGGGACCAGGACCAGGCGTCGGACCCGGATCAGGCGTGCTGCCGCCACTAAGCGCCGTCCAGCTCGCCGAACCGAACGCAGACGAGAAGTCAGCCGTCGTAGCCGTTGCAGCAGTTTCAGCGGTATAAGAGTGGCCGGTAATGCCGCTCACCGTCGTGTAGTTCTTGCCCTCCTCATCAAACACCACGAGCATCAGCGAGACGTCAGAGTTATCAGCGATGCCTGAATCAACAAGAATACCGTCAGCCGCACCTTTCTTTGATGCGGTAGCCTTACTATAGCCGCCAGAGTAGGAGACGTTAGCAGCACCAAGTGCCGTCTCAAAGCCATCTACCGTTGAGGTATTGCCAAGAGCCGTGGTGACGTCCGCAACGTCAGCAGCCAAGAAGGCATAGACGGTTGCGTTTATCGTCATATCGGTGGAGTTCTTGTCGATGTTCCAGTCGACATTCGCACCATGCACGAACATAGCCGCACATGCCACTCCTGCCAAAACAATCAGTTTTTTCATTTTCGTTTTCCTTTGTTGTTGTTGTTGTGGGTCGGTCGCGACGAAGCGCGACCTTCCCGGTTTTCTCGATGGGGCGACCACCCAGTGACCGTCACCACCGTGAAATTATTACTTGAGCGGCGAGGTGAACTTTACCTTTGCGCCCGTGTACGTCGAGGGGAGAATCAGCCAGAAACCCTGACCGGCTGCAACGGTCATGGTCGGATATTCGCCACGATTCGTTGCCCACGCAGTAATTTCCTCATCCTCGTCTTCCGGGTCTTCGCAGTCGTTGATATAGTAATACGTGGTGTAAGCACCAGCACCATTACCATAGGTCGGATCCCACACCTTGATCTGCGGCGCGGCAGTCGTACGCGTCTTGTACGTAGCGGGGGCAAGAGCGGACGTGCCATCGGCAGCATACCATGTGAGCTTGTTGATGTCTGTTGCAACAGGGAACGGATTGGCGATCATCGTATAACCTGCCGTCGTGGCGGAAATGGTGATGTCATCCTCGCCTGAAATCTCACCCGAAAGCGTCACATCCTTGTTCACTTCCGTCTGGCAAATGTACCACATTGCCGAACCAAGTGGAAGCGTCACGTTTTCGGGATACTCGCCACGATTCGTCGCCCACGCGGTGATTTCTTCATCCTCATCCTCGGGGTCTTCGCAGTCATCGATGTAGTAATACGTCGTGTATGCACCAGCACCATTGCCGTATGTCGGATCCCAGATCTTGAGAAGCGGAGCAGAAGCAACACGCGTCTTGTAGGTCGCCGGCGTGGCCGTGGTGGCGATCTTGTTGATGTCGAGCGAGGTCTGGCCGACATCCTGGAAGGAGTTCGCGACCATCACATACGACTTGAGCGCCGGATTGCTCGACGACGCATACCCGACATTTCTACATCGCGGTTTCGGCGGAAATATGGCATTTTTCGCCTAAAGAAGAGCCGGGAGGCTGCGCTCGATTTTGTGTTGCCTAAACTGCCGTTTCGCCGTGCGCGAAAGCAGCGAAATCCGCCGTGCGGAAAGGCACTCCAAACGAGGGGGAAATGCTGCCCGAAAACTGCCCCTTTTGCGAAGTTCTACGCCTCCTCTACAAGGAGCGCAAAGCCCATCGGAGAATCAACGCCAAGCCAGTAACATCCGCCTTGGACTCGCCGCGAAAACGACACGAATTTTTATGCCCTACTATCGTGCTGGCGGTGTGCGTAATACCTAAATCTTTGTGCAGTATAAAACAGTATGCTTTTGGGCATGGCTCATGCCGATATGATTTTCATAGCACAAAATCAGTGTCGGCATGAGCATCGGGAGGCAACTGTACAGTTGTAACGCCTACAAGAATACGTCCCTTTCATACCGCAAAATACCTTCACACAAAATCCGTATGCTTCCTGTAGGGGCGCGGCGCGGGATGCCCGACGCGCAGGCGCTGGAAACGCAGAAGGCTCTCGCGGGACACGCCCATCGCGTTGATGCGCCCGCCGCCGTAAACCCGGTCAAGGTAGCCGCGCTTCAGGTAGTAGTCGAGCGTGCGACGCGAGATGCTGAGAATCTTCATCACTTCCTTGCGCTTCACAACGTGTACGAGATCGTCCTCCGACCTAACATTCCCGCGAAGGATGTCGATGGCGTGTTCCATCATCTCCTTCGTGATTTCCGGGTCGATGGAGGCGATGCTCCTGACTGCCGTTTCTGTTTCTGTTTTCATTTTACTTTCTCCTTGTTGTTTACCAATGCCTGCGGTGCTTGATGGCGTACCGCTGGAGCGAGGACGCGCACGGATACCCGCCCCGTCCCTGAAGCTCTTCGAGAACCGCCTGCGCCGCCCTAAACGGTGCTTCCGTCGGTTTCGCCTTCATGATCTCGCAGAACCGCTCGAACTGCCGCAGCCTCAACCCCGTGAGGTTGCACGCCTCCCTCGTGCGGTACGCCCTGAACGCCCCATCCGCATTAAAGGCGATTATCCGCTCCAGCACGGGCTTCAGCGAACTCTCGACCTTGACGAACACTTCGGATGCGATACGCGACACAAATTCGGCCTCGCTCCTTTCCGCTTCTGTTCCGCCTCCCGGCGTTATTATCGTCATCATTTTGCCTGTTCCTTTTTAGTGGTTGAAACGCGACACATGATGCCGTAAGGTTTTTGGAATAGCAACGGGAGATGTGAAAAATAAGCAGAAAAAATACCCGCTCCGATTTGCGGTCGGAACGAGGAGAGTGTCGGCGTGTTATCACTCTACGGAGGGCTACTCGCCGGACTCGGGCATCGGGACGAGGCGGATGCCCATGTTGCGGAGGTCAGCGTTGCCTGACTTCCACTTGGCCTCCACCTCCGCGTCGGAAAGCCCGCTCTTCGCGGCGGACTCGATCTCCTCCTTGATGCGGCGGTAGTATGAAAGCTCCTGTTCCTGCCGCTCGACGAGGCGTTCGCCGTATTTTGCAATCGTCCCGCCCTTGGCCATGTAGGAGCGAAGCTCGTCCTTCATGCCCTCGACCATCGACTTGATCTGCTTCGCCTCCATCGAATCGTCGGGCTTGATCGCGACCGTCCGCTTGAGGGCCTTCTCAAGCTCCGCGACGTTGGTGGTGCGCACTCCCGCCGGGACGCCGGGGATGGCAAAGGACGCGAGGAACCGTTCTCCCTCCTCCGGGAAAACGTCGCTCCAGCCGTTCTTCATGCCAGCCTCGATGACGGCGGTGTCGCCGATGATCTGCCGCCGCGTTTTGGCGAGGAACACGGACTCCTCCACGACGGGGACTTCGGCTTCCTTTTCACGAAGCTGGGCGGATTCACGAAGATACGCAATGGTCGCCGCGACTGCAATCACCACCAGTACGACGAAAGCAAACAGCCGCCAGCCGAGGATGCCGGTCAGGCGGTTGAAGAAGCCGGGCGCAGGCTCGACGCCAAAAGCCTTGATGCCCTTTGCGCGAAGCTCGTTGTACACGGCTTCGCGTGAACGAGCGGAATGAACGCCCGTGTGCCGGACGCCGTCGCTCGTCTTGTACTGGTAGGTAAACTTCAAAACCTGTTCGCTTCCTTTCTGAAAGGCGAAACATAGTTTACCAAAAAACCTATAGAGTGTGAAGTCCGCATCACGGATTACAAATGTCCCCCCTCCGCCCGGCTTCGCCGAACCGCGCGGGCCTTTTGCAATCAGACATGGGCCGCGCTGCCGCCCGCGCCACCGTTTCGGGGCAATGCGCCGCCACCCGACGGGATGCCGACGGGACGTGTCCGAGCGCGTTTTCCGGGCCGCCCGGCCACCCGTTGCCCGTCAAAGCGTGAGGAACTCCCGCGAGATGTACCTGCGCGGGATCTCGTCGAGCGCAAGCGCGATGCCGACTTTCATGATCGTGAAGCGGATCAGCTCCGCCCACTTAATCTGCGTCATGTTCCGGTACTTGTGCCGTTTCGCAAGTGGCTGGAGGCATCCGCTGTTGAACAGCTGCCAGAGGTTGTGCGCGATCTGCATCAGCAGGTAGATGTTGCGGCTGACCCGCGCCTTGTTGCAGAAGTTGTGCCCGAGCTCGTACCCGCCGTTCTTCTCGACGTGGAAGCTCGACTCGATCCCCCAGCGCCTGCGGCCCCACTGCCCGATTGCGTCGGCCTCCCTGGCGTCGCGGACGTCGAGGCTCGTGGCGAACTGGCCGTCGTAGGGCGACCCGTTGCTGTCGTCCTCTTTCATCCGAACGACGTTGAACACGTGCCATGCACCCGCGCCGCGCGTGATCTCGACGCCTGCCGCCCATGACACAGTCCCGCACTCGACGCGCCTGCCGTGCGCGTCGTGCCTGACGAGCGCCCCGGAGTTCGACGGGTTCTGCGCCATCAGGTCCTGCGCGTCGGCGTGGGCTTTCGGCGTGCGCCCCTCCTTGAATGTGAAGATGTAGTCCCAGTTGTACTTCTCGCAGAGCCGCATCAGCGGGGCACAGGCGTACAGCCCGTCGCCGAGGATGCATATCCCGAGGTGCGGGAACGCCGACTTCAGCATGGGCGCGAGCCGCAGGAACCCGTGGTACTCGCTGTCCTGCTTCTCGTCCTCGTCCCCGTCGTGCCAGGGCCTGATCGGGACGGACATGACGGAGTACGCCGACCCCCATGGCGTTATGAGCTTCGCCTCGAGGACGTACCGGTTCGCACGGTTCCCGAGCCACCTGCAGCAGCGGATGCGCTCCTGCTTCGTCCCGTCCACCGCGATGACGAAAAGTCCGCGGAACCTCGCGTTGTCGAACATCTTCAGCCGCATCATGTGCGCCACGATGTCCACGAGCGCCCGTTCGAGGACCGCCGTGCACCCGCGCGAAAGGTAGTTGCAGATGCTCAGCGAGCAAGGAGCGGTCCTCTTCTCGCCCTCGACCCACCAGTCCTGCCCCGCGAGCTTGTGCACCGCGCCCGCCCAGCGCTCGTCGCCGCGCAGCGCGTCCATCGAGTTGCGCGACCCAAGGCGTGCGAGGAAGCCGAGGATGAACGTCCAGAGGAACGTCCGCCCCTCGTACAGGCACTTCGCCTCGTCCCGCACCTTGCGGATGCGGTCGAAGACCGGGTTCAGTATCCTGCAGAACCGGGGCAGGAAGCCCGTCAGCTCCTCAAGCGCCTCTTCGCCGTCGGGCGTTTCCGCGGGCCTGCGGCCCGTGCGCCTGCGGGGGTGGCGACGGTCTTTCGCCCCGTCCTTTCCGTGATCGCGGCCACGAGCTCCGACCGGGCGATTTCGCTCATCTCCTTCATGAGCCGCTTCGCCTCCGCCCACCTCGCCGACCAGTCCGACACGAGCGGGGCGAAGTCTGCCGGGACGTAGATGTTCCGGAACCTGCCCGTCGCGCGGTCCGACAGCTGGTGGCGCGGCGTGTTCCCGCGGTCCGCCCTGTAGAGCGACCCTTCGATCACCCCGCCCTCCGAGAGCAGGCGCTTGAGCCTGCTCGACACCTCCCTGTAGGGAGCCGACATTCTTTTTTTGATCATAGGTCTCATATTATAGAGACCTTTTTCGCAAAAGTCAAGGGGATGTCGCAAAAAATCTCAAAATATTTTTGGGCCGGGGCGTCACATGATACGCACCGGCCCTACTGCTTCAACCTCTCTGCCGCTCTCTAGCTGTGCGAAGAATCAATCATTTGTAATCCGTGAGTCCGCATCTTTTTTCAACAAAACCTGCAAGGGAATCGCTCCGGAAGTCGCCGTTTATGCTATACTTTTTCCATGAGCGCAAAAGCAAAAGTGTCTGGATCGGTGGTGGCGGGGTTTCCGTCGCCGGCCGAGCAGTACCAGGAGCCGCCGCTTGACCTGAATGAACTTCTGGTGAAGCGTCCGGCCGCCACGTACTTCGTGCGCGTCGAGGGCGATTCGATGGTCGGCGCGGGGATCAGCGACGGCGACCTGCTGGTGGTCGACCGCTCCCTCCGTCCCGCCGACGGCGACGTGATCATCGCCAGCGTGGACGGCGACTTCACCGTGAAGACCTACCGCCGCGACAAATCGGGCGTGCGCCTGGAACCGGCGAATCCCAACTACCCCGTCATCCGCCTCCGCGCCGGACAGGAGTTGGACTACTTCGGCAAGGTGACGGCTTGCATCCATCGGTTCGCGGGGAAGAGATGATCGGGCTGGTGGACGGTAACAACTTCTTCGTGTCCTGCGAGCGCGTGTTCAACCGCCGCCTCGTAGGACGCCCGGTCGCCGTCCTCTCCAACAACGACGGATGCTGCGTCTCCCGCTCAAACGAGTTCAAGGCGCTCGGCATCCCGATGGGCACTCCATACTTCCAGCTCAAGGCTCGCGAGGCGTCGGGCGAGCTGTGCTTCTGCTCGTCTAACTACGAGCTCTACGGCGATATGTCCCGCCGCATCATCTCGATCCTCCGCGAGGAGGCCGTGGACGTGGAGCAGTACTCCATCGACGAGGCGTTCATCTTCCCGCCCACGACCGCCGCCGCAGACTACGCCGCATACGGACGGCGCGTCCGCGCCAAGATCCTCCGCTGGGTCGGCATCCCGTGCGGCGTCGGCTTCGCGCCCACGAAGACCCTCGCCAAGATCGCCAACCACATCGGGAAGAAGCGTCCCGACGGCGTGTTCCTCATGCCGGACGATCCGACGGAAATCCTCGCCTCCCTGCCCGTGCAAGAAGTCTGGGGCGTCGGGAGGCGGCTGCCGCTCAAGCTCCGCGCCGAGCGCATTC
>CADCOC010000112.1 GCA_902802945.1 uncultured bacterium
GCTGGTGTCGAGCCAGTACGGCTTCGCCACGCAGCCCGCGTCGAAATAGTAGAGGACGCTCCACGGGTTGTACACTTCGCGCCCGCCGAACACGTACCCGTCGTACCACGAACGGATTTCAGGGAGCTTGTCCTCGCGCCCGTAGTACCGCGCCATCTCTTCGACCTCGTCTTCCGTGAAGCCGAAGTAATCGCTGAACGGTGCATCGAACACGGTGAACACCTTGAGGTTGTTGAGTCCCGAGAGCATCCCCTCCTTCGCGACGCGCAGCACGCCCGTCATCACGCCCATCTTGACATGCACGTTGTCCTTCAGCGCACCGGGCAGGAACGCACGCATGAACGAGACCATCTCCTCGTAGTAGCCGTTCGCCGAAGCCGTCGTCACGGGCGTGTCGTACTCGTCGATCAGCACGACGACATCCTCCTTGTAGTGGCGGTGAAGCGCATCCACGAGAACCTTCAGCGAATTTTCAAGCAAGATGGGATCGGCCCTTCTCTCGCAGATATCGACATAGTCCTCACGTTCCTTGCCAGGGGGAAGCGACTCCATGCACGCGGCGTGCCTTTTGAATTCTTTGCCGATGTCGATCGCGAGCGCCCCGTAAGCCTCTTTCCATCTCAGCGACTTGTGGTCCTTGAACGTGAGGTAGATGACGGGGTACTTTCCCTGCTCGGCCATCCATTCGTCCGCGTCCTCGCAGTGCGCGATCGCGCGCGACTCGAAGAGGTGACGCACGTCCGGCTCGTCCGCGCCGCGCTTCTCGAAGAAGCACTTGAGCATCTGCATCGCGGTCGTCTTGCCGAAACGGCGCGGACGCGTAAACAGCACCGTGCCCGCGCGCGTCGCAAGGAGGTCGCGGATGAGAAGTGTCTTATCGACACAATAGCAATGCTCGGCTACTTCCTCCCAGATGCTCTTGCCGACCGGGAGCGGAAGCAGCCTGCGCCGTGCGCCTGTCGCTGTCGGTTCTTTTTCCATGAGAGAAATTATACCAAAATTTTTCGTTCCACGCAGAGGGTGACATTCGAAATTCGTTTCGCCTTTCATCAGCGGGTCGCCGTCGAATGGCTGAAGATCGCGGCGTCGCCGGGGTCGAGCCAGAAGTAGTCCGCGTATGCGGCGGCGGGAACCTTCGTGCCGTCCCTGCGCACGATCTCCGTGCCGTCCGCGAACGTCGCCTTGAGCGTGATGTCGTCGTTCGGGTCGCGGTTCACCACCATCAAGTAGTCCGTGTCGTCGTTCTTCAGCCACGAGACGACGGCCGTGCCGCCATTGGGGATTTCGAACGACTTGACGAACGGCGGCAGGAACTTCGCGTCGAACCGCTTCGTACCGAGCGGCACGTCGATTCCCGTGTGCCACACGCCCTGCACCTTCGCACCGAGGAACACGTACGCGCGGGCCTGGATCTCCGCGTTCATCTCGCGCACGAGGTCGAACACGGGGCTGCGGCGCCCGCCGACGAGGATGGGCGCGTTGTTGTAGCCGTGGTATTCCTTCATCATCGCGTACTTGAAGCACTGGAGCGCCTGCGCGCCGTAGGCGAGGTTGGAGTACTGCTGGAGGCGCAGGTGCGCGCGCGTCGGCACTGGATAGTCCTGCGCCGGATAGTGCCGGTGCGCGGCGACAAGGGCGAAGGCGAACATCAGGATGTTCCGCTCGCGGGCGAGCGCACTCGTCGCCTCCAGCGTCTCGTACCAGCGCTCCTTCAGGAACACGCGCTGTCCGTGCAGACGGAAGTCGCCGACCTCAAGAGGCTTGAAGGAGAGGACGGGGTACATGTCGAAGCTGATCATCTTCAGCGGCACCACGTCGTAGAGACGGCGGATGTACTCGTCGTGCGTGGCGCAGCCCGTGTGCTTCCTCTGGCGCGCCACGTCGTTGCGCGTCCAGCGGTCGCACAGCGCGCCGAAGAGGTTGACATAGCACGGGTGGACAGGGTCCAGTTCCTCGTAGAGATTCACGCAGTCGCGGATTGCCTCGGCCTGCCTGATGTGCGGCTCGTCGGTGATGTAGTAGTATTCCAGCGCGGGAGAGTCCTTGGCTGCGGCAGTGAAGTCCTTGGCGGCGTCCGTCATGCGCTTGACGTCGTGCCCCAGGCCGATGATCAGCTTGATTCCGGCCTTTTCGGCCTCGCCGAGAAGGCGCTTGGCCTCAGCCGGCGACGTACACCACTGCGTGAGGTGGGTGAAGCCCGCATCCCTCGCCTCCACGTAGCGCTCCGCCGAAGCGCCCTTCTCGTCCCAAGAGCCCCAGCCGATGATCGGCATCCGGACGTCCGCCCACGCCGCCGCACAGAGCGTGACAGCAAGCGTACAACAGCAAGTTTTTGCAATCTTCATTGAGTTCTGCCCTCGTAAACGGTGAGATTTACCTTATCCCCTTATTTTTGCCGCATTTCGAGAACGCAGCCGACGATGCGATGGTCGCTCAGTCGGCGTTCGTTGTCGGCGGCAAAGAGCTCCTTTACGTCAAACCCCTTCACGACTACGTTGTCGAGTACCGCATAACGCCCGTCGTTGGCGACGACGTACCCCGCCTTCTTGAAGGCGTCGAAATGCCCGATCTCCGGTACGTTGAAGTCGGCCGAGATGATGACGTAGGGCATGTCCTTGAAATGCTTCACGAGCTGACGCATCTGCGGCAGTGCGTAACGCTTTCCGTCCTTGGTGCGATACCAGTCGAGGTGGCTCTGGACGAAATGTACCTCGTTTGTTCCAAACAGGAACACGGAGTCGATAAAGTAAACATTCTGGCGATGCAAGGTGTAATTGACGATCTCGTACCGGACGCACGGAAAGCGTGTGAACAGGGCGTTACACTGGTAGTGGTTCTTCGGGCCTAGGATCATCGTGGGAAATGAAGAAAAGACCTCATTCGTCGAAAGCCGCCCGGCCTTGTCAAATATGGGGTCGAATTCGCTCACGCCGAGGAAGTCGGGCTTCAACTGGGCGATCATCGCCCGATACGCCGCACGACGAGCAGGCGATTCTTCCGGCGAAATGGCCGTCTGGCTGTTCTTGCCGAGCGCGAAATGTCCGATGTTCCACTGCACGACGCTGAAGCGTACCGGCGACTGGTTCGTACCGTTGTCCACCTTCTGCTCCGTAGCCGCCCACGCCGGCGATGCCGCCGCCGCACAGAGCGTGACAGCAAGCGTACAACAGCAAACTTTTACCATCTTCATCGTTTTCATCCTTTCATTTTTCATTCTTTCAACGCCTCACGAAGCGCGACAATCCCCCGACGGACGTCTCGCGGTAGAGGCGCGGCAGGTCGTGCCCCGTCTCGAGCATCGTCTTCAGCACCGTGTGGCTAGAACTTGGCCCGCGCCCTATCCGATACAGTTCTTTAAGTGATTGCATCATCGGCACGTATTGTACCAAAAAATCGCACCCTTGTGCGGGGAAAATTGGAAACGGATTTCTACCTGATTCTCAGTGAGAACGGAACGGGTTTGGCGTAGATCACGATTTCGCCGTCCTCCACCGCCGCGCGTTCGACCCAGGTGGGCAGTACGAACTCAAGACTGTCGGCGTTGGACAGATTCGCCCCGCTCGTCAGGACATAGCGCCCTCGGCCGACGCGTTCTACGCTCTTGTCAATCTCGATGCGCACCTTGCCGCTGGAGAGGTTGTTCGCGTGCGGGAGCCGCAGGTCGGCGACAACGGGATAGTGGTCGCTCGGATAGTACTGCTTCCCCGGTCGCGCGTCGTTGCGCGTCGCAAACGACTCGACGTCGATTCCGCGCGAGGCGAAAATGTAGTCGATGCGCGAGCCGATCGTCGACGATGCCGCCGTGCGCTCCGCCGCCGTGTAGTTCGCAATCGCCTCCGCATTGGAGACCTCGTCGCTCTTCCAGCTGAAGGCATTGAACGTGCGCCACGAGCCCGTCGGCGTGGCCGTCGAGACGAGAAGCGTATCCTGCATCGTCGCCGTCGCGGCCAGCATGGAACTCTCCGTTTCCAGGGCGTTCATGTCGCCGACGAGGACAACCGGAACGGACAAGGCGTCGTACTTCTCCACGAGCGATGAAAGGATGAGGCGTATCCCTGCGAGCCGCGGTCCGGCATTCAGGTCGAGATGGGTGCCGGCGAAACAGAAGATGCCGCCGCTCGCCTTGTCCCGGAGAAGCGCCCACGTGCAGATTCGCGGATAGCCCGAATTCTCGATGCCGTTGCCCCACGCCTTCGAGCCAACGGTATTTGGCGTCGACGAAAGCCAGAACGTGCCGCCCTCAATGAACTCGAACCGGCTTTTGAGGTACGCAATCGGACACGCCTCGCTGCTCGCGGTGTTGTCACGGTAACTCCCGTAAAATGCATACCCGCTCAACTGCCCCTTCAGATAGCTGTATTGCTCGCTCTTGACCTCCTGAAAGCCGATGACGTCCGGCGCAATGTTCTTCACGAGGTTGACGAAATCAGCCTTACGGTTGTCCCAGTTGTTCGTGCCGTCACTCTCGCTCACCTTGCACCGGACGTTGTAGTTCGCGGCGCGGACGGTGAACGTCAAGGCCTGTGAAAACACCAGTGTCGGCGCGGTTCTTCTTTCCGTGAAGTTGAACTTAAGCGTCGACCCGGACAGGCCCGTCAGTGCGCCGAACCTGATGCCGTTCGCTGTCAGGCCTCCCGTGAACACGCAGTACGCCGTCGTGTTGCTGATGGCGACGACATCGCCCGAGACGGCGGTCTTGAATTCGTGTTTCGCCGAGGAGAGGTTGTTGATCGCCTCGATGCCGACGAGGGGATCGCCCTCGATCGTCACCTTCGGACACCCCGCAGGGAACGTGATCGACGTCGCCTTGAACGCCGCGCTGTTCGTAAGCGTTGCCGCAGCGGCCGCCGTGATGATCGCGTTGGTATTTGGCCCGGGGACCACGCCCGTAGACCAGTTCGCGGGATCGCCGAGGTCGCCGCTCGTGCCGCCAATCCAGACGGGGTCGGTGCCCTGGATGAGCATCACCGACTTCGCGTCCGCCGAAAGCGCAATCTGCGCGCCGGCGTATACAGCGTCCTCCGGTTTGTTGATGCGGGAAAGGACGTCCGCGTCAAACGTCCCCTCGCCCGTCATCGTGAGGAGCGGATACGCGCCGGGGCCAAGCGCCGCGCCGAACGACACGTCGAGCCGGCCCTCCACCGCAAAGGACGGCGATTTGACGGGGATGACCAGTCCGGCGGAATTCGAAAGCTTCAACTTCGCCCCGTCTTCGAACGTCACCGCCGTGGCGTGGTAGGGGGCGGTGTTTCCCGCCGCGATTTCAAGCGTCGCGCCTTCCGTTACAGAAATTGGCCCGTTCACGATGCGCTGATCTCCGCTTTCAAGGCGCGCGGTGCCTTCGGCGATCTCCATGCCGCCGGTGTTGTAGGGCGAAAACTTTACGCTCAGCGTCCCGGCCCCCTTCTTCACCACCTTGCCCGCGCCGGCGTCGATGCGGAGCTGCCATGTCAACGTGAACCCCTGTGTGTCGATCGTCATGTTCCCATCGCCGACCGTGAAGGTCTTGCGGCTCCCGTTCGCGGCGGTGGCGAAGCTGTTAAGCGCCTTGAAGGTGCCGTTGTCGAACAGGACCGTCTCCCAGCCGTAGGTGCCGCTGGTGTTGACGTGGAAGGCGTTGCCGACGGCGAGCGTTCCGCCATTCCTGACGGTGAGGGTGTAGTTCCGCACCGTCGTCCCGCCGTCGTCGATCTTGAGGCCGCCAGCGGTCTGCAGAAGTCCGCCGTCGACCAGGAAGGTCTGCTCGGCGCACCATTCGCGGTTCCTGATGTTCGAGGAAACGTTCAGGACGCCGTTCGTGCCGACGATGATCCGCGTGCGCTGGGTGTATTTGGACGTCTCGCCGCTGTTGAGGTACTGCGCGTTCGAGATGATTTCGCCGTTGACGTTGCACGTCCCGGATTCGACCCAGAGAACGCCCGTACCCCCGTTTCCGTATTTCCAGTGGTTGTCGGCCGTGGACGTGTGCCGCCCCATGAAGATGTTTTCGTTGACCGTCAGCTCGCCGCCTGCGACATGCACGACGCCGATCGGGTGCAGCGAGTTCTGGCTTCCGCATCCGATCCAGAACTCCTTCGAGACGGTCGCCTTCGCGCCGGACGCGACGACAAGCGAATTCGAGCAGGAGATGCTGTTGCCGACAAGGAACCTCCCGCCGCCGGCCATCGTGAATGCCGACCCTTCGCCGAGATGCAGGTGCGACGAGTTGTTCAGGCCCATGTTGCCGGTCGTTGTGCAATGGACGTTGACATTCGTGAACGACGCGACCGTAAAGTCGGATGCGGACGAGGTGAGCGTCAGCGTCGGAACCGTCTCCGAAGCATTCGTGACGACGATCTCGCAGAGGTTGCCAGCGGAGAATCCGGATCCGGTCAGATAGGTGGCAGTCGGCGAAAACCCGGCGAGGTCGACCGCCGACGGTGACGTCGTGAAAACGCCCCTGCTGCCGTCAACCCACGCGGTGCCCGTGCCGTCTGCCGCTTCCGACCAGTTGTCGTCGACCCAGAGTCCGCCTTCGCCGCCGACCCAGTATTGGTCCGCCGCCCACAAACCATGCGTCCCGCCGAGCGCAAGTATCGCGACGAGGAGATGACACAGGGTTTTCCTCCCTGGCACTGTCAACGTTTCTCCTAGCATGTTCCTTTTCTTTCGCTGAGCTGCCCGCGCGCCCCAGCACCGCGTATTATGATGCGTTCGTAGCGCGGGAGGCGGTCGAGCGGGACCTTCTTGAGTTTGATCGTCTTGGGGCCGAGGTGTTCCTCGCCGAGGTCGTCGCGCCATTTGCCCGCCGGAAGCTCCACCGTCTTCGCATCGTCAGGCGTCGTGACCGGAGCGACGAGCCAGCGGTCGCCGAGCATGAACTGCTGCATCGGGCGGTTGAAGCCCTGGTGCGGGAACTCGTACTCCATTGCGCGCACGATCGGCTCGCCGGTCTTCGCTGCGTGGCACGCCGTCTCCATGATGTAGGGGCCGAAGGCGACGTGGAGGTCGGCGAACACCCGGCACAGCCTCACGCCCTCCGGCGAAAGATGCCGCCACGGTGCCGCCGAAAACTGCATCATCGGCAGGAGCGACTGCATCGCGGCGGAGCGCACGAACAGTTTCTCGTCGACCTTCCGACCCAGGAACGAGTGGTCAAGCCCGCCGCCCACCATGTCGCCAAGGGCGTAGGGACATCCCAGCATTCCCGCCGCGATGATCTGCGGTATCACGGTGTCCTGCGCCGCACCGCCAGTCCACGCATGCGCCCTGTCGCTGAGGCGCGTCACGATCGGGAGCCCCCCGCACTTCCAGCTTACGCGGATTTCGTGGTACGGAAACTCGCGCGCGGCAAACTCCGCGTAGAGGCGCGTGTAGTCGACGCCCTCGGCCTTCGGGTCGAACATCCTGCACCCCGTCTCGAAGTAGTGCGCGCCACCCGCGTCGAACTTGTAGCCGGCGATGCCGTATTTCGCGGCGAAGCCCCTGAGCGTCTGGGCGTAGTACGCGTTCGCCTTGGGGTTGGTGAGGTCATAGACGGCGTTGATGCCGCTCCACCAGCGGAACACCGCCGCGTCGTGCGAACCGGGCCTGTCGACGTGTATCAAGTAGTCCAGGCCATCCGGCTTGCGGTGGTAACGTAGCTTTTTGTATTCGCGGCTGTCGGGCGAGACGAAGTTCGCGGTCCAGATGAGCGGCGTCCAGCCATGCGAGCGAATACGGTCGAACAGACCCTTCGGATCGGGGAAGTCCCGTGGATAGAACTCGTAGGTCCCCTGGCTGATCATCCATCCGCCGTCCATCATGTAGATGCCACACGGAAAGCCGCTCTTCGCGAGCTCCGCCGTGTAGTCGTCGGCTGCTTTCTGACCCATTCCATTCAGGAATATCTCGATCCAGTTGTTCCACTGCGGGAGGGTGAAGAAGATGTCGGGAGGCGTCTTGCCGTCGAAACGGAAGTGCGCCTTCGCCGCCGCGAGGTAGGCGTCCTTCAACGTCTTGCCGGCGACGACCGGCTCGATGCGCTCCACGCGCGAATCGAGGCGGAGCACGCCCTTCGCGAACTGGTACTCGAACGGCTTCTCGCTCCAGACGTAGCGTCCGGCGGACGACACGAGAAGCGGAGAGGCCGTCGCGCCGTTGCGCCTCAGGTTAATCCGCCGCGAGTCCTTCAGACCATACGGCTGGTTCTGTCCGTCGCCCCCGCCGCCGCCCCACCATACCTCCCCCGGGAGCAAGGCAATTTCGCTCTTGAAAGAAGCCTTGGCAGAGGCGGGCGGCGTTGCCGCCATGCCGAACAACGCCACCAGGGCGGCAAGCGTACAACAGCAAGTCTTCGCAATGCTTCTCATGGGTTTGCACTCCTATTCAAAATAATGGTAGAGGAAGCGTCCGTCCGGGGCGGCGTCGCCATGGCGGTAGAAGTCGAGAATGTCACCCGAATCGCCGGGCGTGTTGTCCGCCCACTTGAAGCGCACGTCCACGCGATCCGTCTGACCGATCACCGTGCGCGGGATGGTGATCGAGAGCGATTTTCCCTCGATCTTCATCGGCACGCGCGCGGTCTCCTGCCACGACCATCCGCCGAGACAGCGCTCCAGTACGGCCGTTCTGTCGTCCGGCGGCGCAACGCGGTTGACGACGTAGTGCAGATGGTGCCAGTGCGGCGCGGGATCGTCCGCGGCGAGCCGCAGCGAGATGAACAGCCGCATCCACGCGGGATCGGTGCGCGGCGTGACCGGCGATGCGCAGACAGCCTTGAACGTGATGGACTGCACATCGTGCGAGACGAAACATTGCGCCATCAGGCGGGAAAGCAACGTCGCGCCATCGACGCGGTTCGTGGCGAAGTAACCCGCTGCAGCCAGCGCTTCCCGCCCCGCCTCAACGAAACGGCAGTCCAGTTCAACCGTATGCGGTTTTGCATCCAGCACATTGAGCGCAGCTTCGATCTTCGCGTGGTTCTGCGGCGTGTTTAGGACGCGAACGCCGCCCAGCGCCTTGACATTCACGGATAACGAACCATCCGGCCATTCGACGTCGAAAAGAACCAAGACAGCTTTGAAGCAAGCATGGAAATCGCGTGAAGCTTCGCCGATGTCCTCTGCCGCTTCGCACAACTGGTCTGGAAAACCATCAGAAACCGGATAGAAGCGCTGTTCCATGTCGGCGGGCTTTGTCCCGGTGACCTGCGGGACCTCCGCGCCCACGCACACCTTCACGCACACCGCCGCACACAGCGCAACCGCCACATACGCGAAACGAATGAATTTTGATGTTATCATTTTGAGTCTCCTCGGCAAATTCAGATGACGATTCCCATCTAAGTCATTTCTGGCATTCAAGACGCAGATATTTTATCAAATTGATGCCGATTTGGGGAGTTTGACCATAATTTTTCGCCGATAGCGCCCCAAATCTCGACAGAAAGAGGGGATTTGGGGACTTTGCCGCTCATTTCACGATGATCACGATTCCATTCTGGGCATACTTGACTTCACCATTGGACGACATGAGCATCGCGACGTTACGTCCGGCGGGAACGACAAGCCGTTCCGTCGCGCCGGCGGGATCGATCAGAATCCTGCTGTCCTCGGAGCAGGCGTCCAGAACGTCTTGAAGCTGTTCCTGCGTCGTTGCCGTGAACGCGACCCACTCCGTCGTTTCGAGCGGGATTCCCGAGTCGAGGAACGCAGCAGGGATCGTCGTCGCCTCCTCGATGGGCGTATTCACCACCACCTTCGCGTCGAACCCGAACGCCGTCTTGATCTGCGGGGCGATCGTCGGCAATGTCGTAAACGCCTCCGCAAGTTGCGTTGCATTCGTCGGCGAAAACGTGATCGTGCCAGCCGTATCGTCGATATCGTTGTAATACACGACGTTCGGCGTCGTTCCGCCCACGTTCACCCCCGCCCAGGTCGTGTTGTCCTTGCGGTACGGGAACAACACAAGCACGTTCGTGCCGGCCGGAACTTTAAAATTACTCCCCGATCGCTTGAGGTTCGGCCCAACCAGCACGTATTTTATCGCAGTTGTCGTACTCAGCACGCTATCCGCCGTGAAGTTGAGATTGACGTAGTACCGCCCAAACTCCCTTGACGGCGTTGGATGTCCCTTGAACCACAGGTTGGTCAGGTTATAACACTGGTATAACGCGCAATTATAAAGATTGCCGACATCTTCCGGAACAATCAAGCTGGTCATATTGGCACGGATGAACGCACGGTTTCCAATAGCCGTTACGCGATACACTTGGCCATCCACTGTAAACGACGATGGAATCTGAAGCGGTTCGACCTTCGATTTGTTGTCGATGGCTGAACTTGTCGCATAGTTGCCCGCACTAGCCCACGCTGACGACGTCACATTCGTTCCAACAGACGCCGTCATCGCAACGTCGTCGAGCCGCAGACGCCATTCCAAACCATCCACCGTTTGCGTCACATAGTGAATCTCGGCACATGAAGTAGCCGTTACCAAAACGGAAACTAAGCCTACGATGTAGCCTCGCACAAAGGATTTGTTGAAAATGTTCATTGTTGCGACTCCTTCCCTTATCTCGCCTCACGGGACAACCTGAGCGTTCCGTTCCCACCCGGACTGTACTTGCCGCCATTTGGTATCGGCACAATCACCTTGCGCCCGGCTGGCACGGCGAGCGTTGCTCCACGCAGTTTCGCGGGATCGGCAATGAGCGTCGCCGCACCAGGAACGGCGGCGACCGTGTTGGCGTACTGGGCCGCGTCTTTCGCCTCGAACTTCACGTGCGCAAGCGTGTCGAATCCATAAGTGGAAAGCGTCGTCGTCTGCTCCTCCGTCATCGTGACAGAGTTGGTAATCGAGAGGCGCGTATCAAGGCCGAGATATTCCCTCACGAGCAGCGAGAAGTCGAGGAACGCTACAATCTCGGCTGCGTCCGCCGTCGCAAAAGTAATGGCTTCCCTTGTCGCGTCAACGCCATAGTACAGAACCCTGGTATTTGAACCTGAAATGTTAGCGCCATCCCAGGTCGTGTTTTCGCTGGTGGACGGAAGCAGGAAAACGGCATCCGTCGTTGTACTCGGCACATTGAAATTTGCTTTTGTGGACGTATCCATCTTCATGTTCGGCCCTACCAGAACGCGCTTTATCGTAGAAGCCGAGCCGAAGAGGTTGTTATTACCGGACGCCTTGAGCACAAGCGTTGAATAGGACTGCATTTCGCCCGGAGAGGACATCGTCGGTCCCTTGAACACCAACATTGCGATATTCGGGCAATTATAGAACGCACAGTTCCAGATGTCGCCCAATCCTGCAGGGAAGATGAAAGCTGACGGCTTGCAGCGGATGAACGCGCGGTTTCCGATGCGGTTGACCGTGTATTTTTCGCCATCCACCATGAATGCTTCAGGAATATCAAGCGTACCGGTGATGCTTTGCGCGATTGCGCGTCCAGGAGCGTAATCGGACACATTTTCCGGCGTACCTGTCATCGGGCCTACTGCCACCGTCTTTGTCGATGTGTTGATTTGCAGTTGCCAAGCGATGCCGTTCACGGTGTTCGTGACTGTTCGCGTCGCCGCCAACGTCGGCAACGCCACCGCACAGATTACGGCCGCGATAAGCGCGGCCCTCCCAATCGTTCCGTTCATTGCCTTCTGCCTATTCTTCATTTTTGTGTCACCTTTTGAGTTGTCGTGCTTGGATCTAGAAATCTTTCATATCTCTAGCTTTTAGCTTCATCGCGGAAAAACAAAAATTCCACACTACCGCACGATGACCATGAAGCCGCCGATTGTGAGGTAGCCGTCGGATGTCTGCCGCGGGCGGCGGCCATTCAGGCGGATTTTCGCGCGCGTCGCGTCGTCAAGCGCGGCATTCACCTTCACAGCCTTTGCCCCCGTGCCGTCCGCACATTCAATCTCAAGCGTCTGGCCGTCTGCAACTGAGAGGTTAGCCATCGTCAGCGACGCGCCCGCACCGAGCGGGATAGTCGAGCTTGTCGCGACCGAGACAGCGCCCATCGTGTTCGCAGTCCCCGCCGCGCACGCGAGCGTACCGCCCCGAAGGTCGAAATCGACTCCCGCAATCGTCGCGTCAGACTTGTTGAGTAGGATCGTCCCCTCGTCGACGCGCGTGACTGCGTTCGTCGTCGAGAACGTACCGTTCATCAGCATTGTGCCGGGACCCGTCTTCGTGATCGCGGCGTTGAAGTATGTCGGCGAATTGTAGATGTCGCCGTTTTGGATGAAATCCGCCGCCTCGCCGGGAACGGTGTCGGAAACGTCGATGCCGGGGTAGCGGGCGCTAACGCCGCTGTTGTAGGAATAGAGCATGATATCCATTTCGTTCGTGACGGCGCCCTCTCCCGCAACCGTCCATTTCGCCGTCGTGTCGTACCCGAGCTGCAGATGGCCGCTGCCGCACACATACGCGCCGTTCGCAAGCGTCAGGAAGTTCGCATAGCACTGGTTGGAGGCGAGATACTGCCCGTAAAGCGTCGCCGCGTCGAGCGAGATGACCTGATGAGAATGGAGGAACGACTGCGTCCCGCTCTGGTAGAGACGACTTCCGGGATGCATGATCATGTCCGATTTGCCGTTGCTGATACCACTGCTGAAAAAAGAGTCGACGGCGATATGCAACCCGGAATTCCCCCAGCACTCGGTGGAGCCCGACGGAAGCGCATTGACGTTCATCACGAGGAATTCGAGCGGACGCGTCTCGTCGCCCCTGACCGTGAACATGGTGTCGGTCATCGAATTGGCGGCCGTCGCGAACACCGTCGCGCACGGACGGGGCAGCAAATCCCATTCCACCCAGAGGAGCGCGTACGCCTTGCTGGTCGCGGAAGTGGAAAGCGTCTGTGTCGTCGCCCCGTCAACGTCGGGCACGACGCGCTTGATGCCGAAATACTCGTCGGCCTTGGTCGCATGGTAGATTGCCTGCTTGCATCGTATCTCCACGGCGTCGCCGTTCTGCCGCAGCTCCACATCGACGCCTTTCACAGAAGAGCCGTCACGCGCATGGACCTGGCAGGACGCAACCTTGCCGTTGTTCTTCCAATCGACGACAACCGAATCGCGTCCCGTCGCGCTATTGCACCAACTGCCGCCGATGCGTCCGCCCGTGACCACGATGTCCTTGAGCGCGTGTTCCGTCGTGAGCGTCTTGTACGTCGTCCCGTAGAGCGCGGGATTGACGCGCGTCACGCTGGATTCGACCGGTGCAGCCTCGCTTGTTCCAGAATCAAAGATGACCTCGCATCCGCTGCCGGCGAGCGGCATATTGATACAACCATGTCGATGCCATAGCCGTATGTCGAATGATTCGCCTCGTACATTTCCTTCGTCAGAGCCGTGTAAGAGCTTCCCTCCTTGTCAAAATCGTATTCGTGGCCACCTTCCAAAGCTTTCCATTTTGCATAAACGTACTTTGCAACGACATTCGCGCCCACCTGACGAAACTCCATCTTCACGCACTTCATTGCCGCACCTCCGCCGGCATCTGGATGTGGGAGGAAAAACTGCGCAGTCAGGACGTCATCCTCAAATTTGACGTGATGGGGGTATGCCGTCTCCCTGGGGCAACCGTAGTAGCCTCCCCGCGACGCGGCATAAAGGATCTCAACATCTTCTAGGCGAACGTTCGTGGCTACGACCGTGCCGTTCTCGGAGATCAGCCCGTCCCGATAGACGTACTCCTCGCGGCGCGGCCCGATCGTCAGCTGCTTCATGCCGTAGTTGTACGAAGCTACTGAAGCAAAATCCGGATTCTCGAACAGACTGAAACCGAGGCGGTTCGTTGCATTGTTGACATTGCCGTTGTTGAGAAGCTTGCCAACGATGTCGTCGCCGTCCTGCTTGAGTTCAAGCTGGTAGCACTTGATGTACGTGCCGTTGACGACCTGGAATTCCGTCCTGAGCGTATCGCCCTCGCGCACGACGTGGTACGGATAGTACATTACGCCGCCAGTGGCGGAGACGCCTTTGGCATCCGACGAAATCGGAGAGATGTCGTCGAGGCGGACGTTGCGGAACATCGTCGTGTACTCCGTCTTGCTCAAGAGCGCGCCGTTATAGACCATATTGGTCGTACCGATCTGCAACGTCCCTGCGCAGGATAGCTCGTTGGAGATGCACGAGATCCCGTTCTGCCCTGGCATGATGCGGGCGTTCGCGGCGAAGTTGAGCGCGTCGCCGGAGAGTGTCAGCGTCTCGCCGACGCCGGGCGTCATGCGCAGCTCCGTGATCGCGCCGCCGTCGTCGTAGGCGAACGTGATCTTGCCGTCATCAAGCGACTCGATGCGCGGATCGGCGTCCGCTACGTATTCGGCGGCGCACACCGAAATCGTCGCTGTGCAGATTGCGGCCGCGACAAGCGCAGCCCTCCCGATAAGACCGTTCATCGCTTTCTGCATGTTCTTCATTTTCGTTTGCCTCTTTTGTGTTGTGATGCCTTAATTGCTTCCGTCAAATCGTTCCGCCGCACATTATACCAAAAAACCGTGTTCCCATACGGAGAAAACTGAGATTCCACGAAGTTCACGTCGACCCCCTTGGTCTGTTCCTTGCCGTCCGCACCCTTCCCATGCAGGATGTTGTAGGATATCAGGCGGACATCCTGCGACACGCCTGCCGCAGCTGCGGCGACAGACGCAACCATGACGACAAGCGTTCTTGCGTGCATTTAGCCCTTTTTTCTGAAAAGGTCACTTCTCGACCGTGACCTTGAACTTGTGCGTGCGGCTCTTGCCGGGGGCGAGCGGGAGCGACTTCTTCATCACGGGTTCGAGACAGTAGAACCGGTGCCACTCGTGCGGACGAAGCGACACGCAGAGCGGCGTGCGCTCCGTGCCGGGATTCCAGACGTACCACGTGTCGTTACCCGACGCCTCGACGGTGATCGAACGCTTCCGCTTGAGATCGACGAGCCGGTGCGGTTTCCCGTCCGCGGCAAACTCCTGCATCACCCACGGACGCGGCAGTTCTTTCCCGTCCACAGCCACGTTGCAGGCATCGGCCACCGCGAAATAGGGATGGAAACCGAGGGCGGATTCATACGCCGCGTCGCCGGTGTTCGTCTCCGTCACCGCGATTTCGAGCGTATCGACTCTGTCAACGGACACGACCGCCCGAAGCTTGAACGGGTGCGGCCAGATCTTCATCGTCTCCGGCGTCGAACACGTTTCAAGCTCGACGCCGCCCTTGCCGATTCGCTTCACGAGACGCCATTTCATGTATCGCACGAGCCCATGCTTCGGTTTCCCCTCGCGCCGTCCGACCCACGGCCAGCAAATCGGCACGCCACCATGCACCTCTTCCCCCCAGGGTGCGAGATACGGCATGAAGAAGACCTCGTCGCCGCCCAACGCCGCCGGACGCCAGCTCGTGACCGTCGCGCCGTCGTAGCGAACATCCATGCGCCCTTCCTCGCCATCGCAGGTGACGCCGTCGCGCGTGGCGTCATGCACGTACCGCGTCAGGCCGTAGAACGGCTCGCCGAGCGGATCCTTGCGTCCGTCCTTCCACACCTTGCGGATGCGGTACGCGTGGCGCGAGTGCGTGGGGAGCCCCAGGTCTTCATAGCGGGCGATGCGGTAGGGAATCCCGTTATAGACCTCGTTCGTGACGTTCGCGAGGAACTTGCCGTCGCGCCAGAGTTCGTAGTGGTCGAAGGCGGGCGACATCTCCGCGCCCCAGAGAATGTACATCTGCCCGTCCTTCTCGCCGTGTCCGGCGCGGGGCCTTTCGATAAGCCCCGTCCAGCCGGACGGCGGTTCCTCGACCGATTCGCGCGAGAAGCGCGGGATGTTTTGTTCGCGCATCCATTTCGCATACGGATCAAGCCAGTCCTCGCACATGCGTGCAACATTCGCCCAGCGGCCGCCCTTCGCGTACGACGTGATCGCGAAACGGAACGTGAAATTCATCGAATCGCCGTCGGGCTGGTGCATCTGGAGCCAATCCGTGAAGAGATACGGATAAATCGCCGTCTTGCCCTTCGGCGGCTTGCCAGTGTAGCACGTCTTGTCGGGATGGATCTCGCCGAACTCGGTGAGCGTCGAGTCGCGCATCATCAGCGCCACGCCGAAGTCGGCGTTCTCCACCAGACACCAGTCGCGCACGGCACAGTAGGCGTCCGTCGTCATCGGATGGCAGTCCTCGTACGGACGGATGACCGTGCCGTTGAGGTGCGCACGGAACGCACCGCCCGGCACGGCGAACGGAAACGCGAGGTAGCCGAAGCGGTAGTAACGGCGTACGTTGAAGAGGTCGCGCGCATGCTCGAAACGGTCCTCGATGTCGATGCGCTTCTCGTTCTCGGCCAGGTACACGCGGCGCGTCACCTTCGCGCCAAGTGCCTTTTCTGGCTCCGCCTCCCACGTCTTGTGGTTGTTGCGGGTGTACATGAAGCGGTTGGCGGGGCCGTCGATCAGCTCGCGCTTGAGCTCCTTGTCGTAGATGGAGTAGATCACGCCGTTCGTCACGGCCACGCGGTACCAGCGGTTCTCGGTGACGCCGTCCTTCGCCTCACGGGAATTATTTAGCCGTGTAGAACATGTAGAACGTGTAGAAAGTGCAGAATTGACATTTGTGATTTGTGAACAATTGTGGCAATTGTCATTTGTGAACAATGCCGGCGGTTCATAAGGTCGCGACAAGCGCGACCCTCCCGGTTTTAGACCCAGTTTTGTTACCGCTTTGTTTAATTCGTTGGAGGCCGTTGCGGCGGCTCGGTCGAGCCAGTCGCGGCGTTGCATCCACGTCTCGAAAACTCTCCGCCCCTTGTAGCCGCTCGTGCCGTAGCAATGCTCGTCGTAGAGGAGGAGGTACCACCACGCGCGGTCGACCGCCCCGCGGTCGATCGTACCGGCGAACGTGCCGAGGCGTTCCGCCGTCTCGAGCTTCCGGTCGATGTTGAGCTTGTCGGCGAGAAGTTCCGGCGCGCAGACGGCGTGTTGCAGCCAGCCGCTCGTCATCTCGCCCGTGAGCGTGGGGATCTTGTCGCCGAACTTCTCCTCCAGATACTCAAACGGCTCGTCGAGACGCCCCACCGTGCGGAACTGCGGCCACAGCCACTTCTTGTTCCACTTCGCCGCGAAGTCCGCGAAGCCGGTGTTCGGCCATTCGTCGTCGCAATAGACGCCCGCGAGCCACACGTCGTAGGGATACTTGCTCTCCAGTATCTTCAGGAACTCCGGCATGCGCGCCTCAGCACCCGGAATGAACGACGGATTGACCCTGCTGTCCAATCCCAGCCGCTCGTAGCCGCGTCCGTAATGCGTGGAGCACCAGACGAGCAGCGACTTCTTCCCGCCCGGCGCCTTCCAGCGGAAGACCATCGGGAGATCGAGTTCGTACGAAACGGCGATCCTGTTGCCGCCGCCCTGAAGGTCGGGGTTGTTGTAGTCGGGGTAGGACGTGAGCATTTGCTTGCGCATCTTCCAGATGGTCGAGCGGATGGGGTTCCACTGGTTGGGCGCGAAGAAGCAGTAGCGCACGCCCGCGCGGACGTACGGATCGATCAGCGAGCAGCTGAGTCCGGGGTTGTCGGACATGAAGAACGTGCGCGTGTGGATGCCCCACTTCTGTTCAAGAAGACGCTTCGTGAGCGTGGAGCGGTCGATTTCAGTTTCGGAGTAGAGGTGCGTGTGGTTGCCCGCGCACATCACGCCCACGTCCATGCGCCCGCGCGCCATGTAGTTGGTGACAATGCGCCACGCGGCGTCCATGCCCTTGTCCATGTGGTAGTTGTCCCAGAACCACACGTGCTCCATCGCGAAGCGGTACGCGGCCGGATCGTCGTCGGAACGCGTGTCGGCGTCGATGAGCCGCGCCGCCTCGTCGATGCGCCGCACGCTTCCGTGGCGCTGGATGTACTGCGAGTTGTGGAGGCCGACGTCGGTGTGCGACGACTTGAGCCCGTAGAGCTTCCACTCGCGCACCGGCGGGAGATTGGCGGGCAGGCGGTTCGTGGGCACGAGCTCGTAGACGGTCTCGCCGGCATTGTTCTTGCGCGAGATCATGCGCCGCCCGTCGCGCGTGATCATCGGATGGGCCGTAAAGGATTCGCCACGCAGCGGACTGTACGGGCCGGTCCACGCATTGCGCTTGATCTTCTTCGCGCCGATGCTGCGCGCGTCCAGCTCCGTCCACGTCGTGCCGTCGTCGCTGCCAAGGAGACGGAACGCCATCGGGTCGCGCCAGTCGCGACGCTTCTCGCCGAGCCAGCGGTCCTCCGCCGTCGCCCAGTCGTAGGCGGTGACGGACTGTGGCTCGGCGTAGTCCACCTGCAGCCAGCATTTCGACATGTCCTTGCCGCTCGCGCCGTTGGCGGAATACCATTTCGTGTTGAGGTTGCCGTCCACCGCCTGCCTGATCGGCGACCGTTCGCTCGAGTCCATGCCCTCGCCGTGCGAGAAGCCGGAACGGAGCGGCGTCACGTCCTTGTCGCCGTTCAGCAATCGGAACTCGGAAAGCTGCACGCCGATCCGCTCGCCCATGCAGTCGTCGATCTTGAACCGGTAGTGTCGGAACCGCCACGGCGCATTTTCTGACATTTCGGGAGGGCGAGCATCCCCACAAGCCGGCCAAACCGTTATCATACTCGCCACAGCAATCGCCGCGCACTTGATTGCTTTCACTTTCATGTTTTCCAGCACTCCTGAATATTTTTTCTACTCCGCCTGACTATTCGATCGTCTGCGAGAGCTTGTAGTCGGTCACGACCGGGATGTCCGGCTCCAGGTCGATCACGAGGCGCTGGGAGAATGTGACCTGCCCGAACGACTTGGGGTCGTTCATGTTCGCACCTGGGCCCGACAAGTCCGCCGTAATGCTCTGGGTGATCGTGGCGGTCCGGCCGTCCTCGGAAAGCTTCAGGTCGTGCGTCAGAACGTGCTGGTAGGTATAGAGGACGGACGACTGGTAGAGTCCGCTCGTCATGTCGCGGTTCACGAGCGCGTCGGAGCCGGGGAGATTGTGCGCCTCAACGCCCGTTTCGTAGGGAACATGGGTCGTGGGCAATAAGACAGTTTCGAGGCAGAGCTGATTGAGGTAGATCGAAAGCGCGCGCTGTTTCTTGGCGTCGGGGACGAGGGCCTTGAAGGCGGGTATGAGCTCGTTGGCGGGCTTGTGGTTGTATGTCGTGCCGTTGAGGATGTAGTCAGCGCGGTGCGCGTCTTCGAACATCGTTTCGTGGATGCCGTCCTTGAACCTGCCGGCCTGGTCGGGCTGCATGTATTTGCGGATGGTGTTGCTGACGTTGTTCTTCGCGGCTTCGTTGAACGCGGCGAAGCCGGTATCGCCCAAGCCGACGCTGCGCCACTTGCGGATGCTGTTTGCCGTGTCCGCCGCGACCGCGTCCTTGTCCGCGCCATGGCCGCCGGCCGTGACGAGTCGGACGAGGAACTTGGCGAAGATGTCGGCGTTCCAGGAGTACATGTCGGTGCCGTGCGTCCTGAGAAGCCTGGCAGCCTCGTTCGCCTGGGCGCTGGTGAGCTTGACGCCAAGACCGTTCGCGGCGGCGTCCACCTTGGCGCGCGCGGCCTTGGCGGTGAGCTGCGCGACGGGCTTCTCGAACTTCATCGGCGTGCTCGTGACCTTGCCTTCCGTATCGACGGTCGCGGTCCACTCGAAGCGGAACGGCAGCTCCTTGGGGCTCGTGTACTTGATCGTGACGGCGCCGGTATTCGCATCCTTCGAGAGCGTCATGTCAACGGGGGCGTGCTCGTTCGAGGCGATGCCGTATCCGACGAGTCCGCCGCGCAGATCGCCGTGGCCCGCCTGCGAGAGCATCATGATCACGGACGACGCCTGCTCGCGGTGGACGGCGCCGCAGAGGTTCTCGACCTTGTCGGCGATCGTCTGGATCGCGGCAAGGCCGGCCTCCGACCCGTTCGCCTTGTGGAACGAACCGTCCGGGAAGCTGCAAAGGAAGCCGCGGTCTTCGCCGAGGATGTTCTGCTGGCCCCCGACGATGCTGTAGTTGGCGGGACGGTCCATGTCGGCTGCAAGCTGGCTGCGCGCGCCACGCGTCGTGCCGTCGAAGGCCTCAAGTTGCAGCGTGCCGGTGGCGAAGTACCGGGGAATCGGCGGCTGCTTGCCGCCCTGCGCGGCGACCAACGCCTCTTCGACCGTGCAGCCAGTCTCTTCCAGCAAGGCCAGCATGCGTTCCGAATACTCAGCAGGGTACTTCGCCTCGATGTCGGCGCCACCGCGGATCTCGGCATTCCAGCGCTTGAGCAGCGCTCCGACTGCGCCGAGCGTCTTTTCCCTGGCCTCCGGGAAGCAGATCTTCACGAACGCCTTCACCGTGAGCTCCCCCTTGGCCACGAGTGCGGCAAGCTTGTCGAGGTTCTTCATGACGCGGGCAAGGACAATGCCTTTGTTGATGGTGGAGATTTGGTCCCCAGGACGCCTGAAGAGCGGCAGACGCGCAATGGCGACATCCGTCACGAGCGGGAACGCCGTGTCGAGAGCCGCATAGAATGCGGCGCGCTTCGCGGGCGGGATGTTCGCCACCGTCTGGGTGAAGGACCAGCCGAGACCACGTCCGAAAAAGCGCGTGGCAGCGTTGTTCTCCATTCCGAAAACCTTTTCCGGATCCTGCTCGGCGAGATTGAGCGAGGCGTTGCTGGCGATTTCCTCGAAGATGAATTTTTCCATGCCGAGCTGCGTGTCGGGCTTGAAATACGAACTCGTGGCGTTGAGGATGGTCTTCGACATGCCTTCCTGGTAGTTCTTCCCGGTCGCGTCGAGCGTCGCCTTGGTCGCGGTGTACCAGGTTTCAAAGCTGTCGAGCAGGCGCAGCCCCTCGCGGAAGTTCGCCGCGCTTTCAAGGAAGCGTCCGCCGTAGCCCATGAGCCGGTTCGCCTTGGTGCCGGGCGTCGTGAGCGCTTCGAGCGCTTCGAACTCTGCGCAGTGGTTCACCTCGGCGTAGAAGTGGGCGGCGCGCGCGAGGCGCGGCAGCTCCGCCTTCGTGTAGCCCTTCGCGAGCATCGCCGCCTCGTTCGCGGGATCGTCGATCGTCTCGAGCCGGATCGTCGCGGAACGTACCTTGGCGGTGCCGTCCGCGTCGACTGCGGCCTTGACGGCGAGTATGCGGCGGGCGGTAAGGGGCTTGCCCTTGTCGTAGTCCTCCATCAACATCGCCTTCTTGACGGACTCGGGGACCCTGTTCTCCCCGCCGAACATGTTGACGACCGCCGCCCTGAAGATCGCGCGCGTGCGGTCGTTCACGTCGCATTCGTCGCCCGTGCGCAGCCACTTGTGGACCTCGTCCGTTTTCGCGTGGGCGATGGTCAGGACTTCCTCGCCGTTGAACTTCTTGATGCGTGCGTCGGCAATCGCCTTCTCCTGGTTCTCGCCGATCCGATTCTGCGCGAAGTCCACGAAGGACTTGAACGCACTGTTGTATCCGTTGATGTCGAGGGCCATATTTTTTCTCCTTCTTGAGATTCGTTTCTACCTGGTTTACCCGAAACCCGCCAAAAGGTTACATGGATTACTTCAACGGGGGTAATTGACGTGTGTATCGGCGGACTACCTCTCGGGCAGCGCCCTCATGCGAGCGCGCATCAGGATCGTTTCCCACGGGTCGTCGCTGTTCCAGAAGAGCTCGGCCTCGCAGAACGGCGCGAGCCCGAATGGCGGGTTGTTGTACGGAACGGCGTTGAACTCCTTCGGCGGACGCTTCGCGGCGCGCAGGCGACGTATCGACTCCCACGCGAACTTGCCGTTCTGGAACCAGTCGTTGTCGAACGAGCACTGCATCGGCTGCATGATCGACTGGTGGTACTCCCGCATCCTCCGCCCGGCGCATCCGAGCATGAACGGCCCGGCCGGCTCGATCCAGTTCTTCCAGTCGAGGTACAGCTGCGCCTTCCAGACAAAGCCGACGGACGGCGTGAGCGCGAGGATCTTCTCGCAGAACGCGTTGTCCGGCCCGCCGGTCCGGCCACCTCCCTCCCAGAACGGGAAACCGCCGCAGTTCTCCCACAGAATCTCGAGCGAGGGGTCGGTCTTCGCGATGAAGTCCGTCGCACCGGGCTTCCGGATCGAGTTTGAGTGGAGACCGAACACGATGTCCAGCTCCGGCGACTCCGCGTGGATGCGTTTCGCGGTCATGTTGACGAGCTCGACGACGGCCTCCGCGATGGAGCGTCCGGCGAGCTCCTGTCGGTCCGTCTCGGTGAAGCTCTGGAAGTAGATGCCGTCGCCGCCCATCGGCTTCCAGATGCGGTGCCACTCGTCGATGATGTTATCGGACAACTTCCTGAGGTTATGGATGTCCGCCTTGTCGCAGTGGAGCGACCACCCCCACGCGAAGCCCCAGAACACCTTGATGCCCCACGAGTGCGCCTCCTCCACCACGTCGCGCGCGTTGATGACGCGCTGGTTGTTCCAGATGATGATGCGGTTGAAGCGCGCACGCGCCATTTCGCGGAACGTGGCGCGGTAGTCGTCCATCTCGTGCCCCCACGAGAACACGCTGCGCACGGGCGTCTGCGGCGCGCAGACGATATTGCGCACGGGAATGCGCTTCTCCTTCTCCTTGTCGAACTTCGCGAGGTTGCGCTTGTTGGCGCGGAAGAACGTGCCGGGGTAGCGTCCGCGCGGCGGGGCGATCGCGCCCTCCATCAGCGGCACCTGCACGTCGAGGAAGTCGAACGCGGCCCAGAGGACCGCCTCTGGCGTGTCGCCCGCGAGAAGCACCACGTCGTGTTCGCCGTCGTGCAGCGTGCGGATGAGGTAGCCGTCCTTCGGCACGAGCTTCTCGGCGTCCTTCCCGAGGTACTTGCGGAGCGTGGCGTTCTCCTGCACGCGCCCGACCACGATAATGTCGCGCTTGCCCTTCACCGGCTCGCCGCCGTCCTGCTCGATCGGCAACACGAGCGGAATCGCCAGGTGCCGTTCGCGCAGCAAATGGAAACCGATGCGCTCGGTCAGCACCTCAAGGGCGCGTCCCTGCGGCCCTTCGGCGGACGAATAGACGATCTTCCACGTCCCGCCCGGCGTCGGCGCTTCCGCCGCCACGGAAATCCCGCTCACCAGAATCCCAACGGCAACCGCCGCCACCTTGAATATCTTATTCATCTTAAATTTCTTTTTTCGGTTTTTTAAACTTTCTCTGCGCTCTCTGCCTCTCTGCGCCTCTGCGTGAGAACGTTCAATCACTTAACGAAAATCACGAGGCCGCGTAGTGGCGCATACGTGACGATGGACGTCCACGTCGTGTTGCCCGCCCTCAGTACAACCGTGTAGTCGCCCTTGCCGTTCATGGGCACGAACGGCACTGCCCCCGTGCCAGTGAGGCTCTGCGTCGTTGACGTGCCACGTGGGGACGTCACCGAAAGCGTGGATGCCGCCGTCGCGCTGCGCGCCCAGTTGTCGCCGGAGTACGCCGCGAAGTATCCGTGACGCTGCGTGATCGTGCGGTCGGGTCCGCCTTGCATCGAATCAAGGAACCACACAGTCTGGGGCGTCACGAAAGAATCCTCCGCCGTGTCACCGCCCTCGACGAGGCGCAACAGGTTACCACCGGCGGATTCCTTGCCGTAGTCGGGCGGCAACAGGGGCGACAGCCCTTCAACGCCGACGAGCTCATAGACGTAGCCGTTCCCCGCCGTTCCCGCAAGGTAGAGGTCGAACAGCTCAAGGCCATCGACGATCTTCGCGGGCGAAGCGGACGTTCCTTCGCCGAGCGTACCGAAGATCGAGTGGCGCACCGTGAACGTCGCCGAACCCTGCGCGGAGTTCGCAAGCGTCCACACGCCGCCCGCGTTGAAGCCCGGCGCGACAGAGCCGTTGGCGGCGGCTGCGGAGACGAGCGTCGATGCCGCGCCGCCGGACAAAGTCGCCGTCACCGTCTCGCCCGCGGAGTACGTCGCCTCCATCAGTCCGGCAAGCTCTTCCTGCGTCTTGATTGCACGCGGCGAAGGCGTTGTGTCGATGCGGTACTCGTAAGTGTCGGACTCCGCCGCGAGGACGGCATCGCGCGCCACGAGAGGGAGGGCCGCGCCCGCCGCGACCGTCGCAACAACAAACAGACTATATGCATTCTTCATAGTATCACCTCACTCTTCTGTTGCATTCGGAACGATGTACGCCACGCGGACCGCACCCTTGCTGGTGACGCTCGCCACTGCGGAACCAACATTTGTCTTACCCGCGTTGTCGTTGCCTCTGACAACCCAACCGGTAGGCGTACCCGATGCAAGCGTCGCGGGGACAAATATGTCGGCATTGTCTTCGGGATAGGTGCCGCCATTGGCATCTAGGCACAACTGCCATTCGTTGCCAACCATGTCGTACAACCCCCAGTTGTTCGGAAGTCGAGAGCCGGACGGCTGCGTATTATTAGCGTTGTATCTACTGTTGTTGCAAACAGCATATTGATCGCAAACGGCTTGTGTTGCGCTGTTCGCCCCCCAGTAATACTTTGTTGTCGTACCGGCACGACAGGCGATCTCGTGCATGTAACTTGTTGGAAGGTCGAACGTCATTCCAGTCTTTTGGTTCAACCACGCAATGATGGGGTATGCGCCGGATATCAGCTGCGGTGTAACGGACGGGTCTGCCGTTCCGCGCACATCATTGACGTATGGCAGAACGCGAGGGCGCAATCCGGCACTGTTCAACGGAGTACCATGTGCATCAGGATCCATGTTGACGAATCGCCAGTACTGGCGGTTCGTGACTGGAAACACGGCGATGTAGTAGTCTTTCGTCGTCACCCACGTCGTCGTGCCGCCGTCGCCCGTCTTGTATGTGCCAGCCGGAACTTTGCGTAGAGCAAGGTGCGTGTCCTTATACCGGTTCTGATTGTAGCGAGCATTTGAAAGGCTCTGTCCTTTTACGCCACCCAGGGAATCACTTGCAGAAAAGAGCCCCTCGTATGTTACGGCATTACTCACGAGATCAACGATCATGTAGTCGTTGCCCGCAGGCGGCGCAAGGGTGTAGAGCCTGGCCGTCATCTTGCAGTCGGACTGCTTCACGCCGGCGGGCGCACCCGCCCACGTGACGGTATAGGTGCCCGGCAGCACGTTCACGTTTGGTGCGCCGTCGTAGGCGGTGTAGGTGGTGCCATCGACAATCGTCGTGATGACGACGCGGCAGACGTTGTCCACCGTCGCGTCATCCCCGACGATGGTGTAGGTGATATCGACATTGTTGTTCCACGGCCAGCGCTGGCGGACGTTGTCGATGGTGATTGTCGTTGCCGCGTCCGCAGCCGTTGCGAACAATGCCAGGACGGCCGCAAATCCAAAGTGTATCGCTTTCATCGTTTTTCTCCTTGCCTTGATTTCCATGTTACGCCTCACTCGCCCGAATCGGGCACGATGTATGCCACGCGAAAAGTGAACTGATCCGGCGAAGACGAAGTGGTTCCCACTCTAGCAGCGCTGCGGGCTGAAGACCGCAAAGCTGCAGCTTGCGCTGTAGCGTTTGCACACCTTACCCTCCATACGTCGCCTTCACCGACGTATGGAGTGAATACATCCGTGCGAGTTGCCGGGTCTTCTTCCGACGTAGAGGTGTCGAGACACCAGTTCCAGTCAAGTCCCATCATATCATACAGTCCCCAGGCATTGGGCTTCTTCGTGCCCACGAGGTCCCAACCGCCGCCTGGACGAGTTCCCGACCTGCCGCAAACTGCATATTGCGGAGCGAGGCTCGCGTCCGTTCCCCAGAAATACGGCGTTTCGGTGCCGGCGCGCGTGGCGATTTCGTGCATCAACTCAGTGGGGATGTCGAAATTCATGTGAGTCTTTCCGTTCAGCCACCTGATGACGTACCATTGGCCCTGAATCGCCTGCTGCGGTGGAGGAGTTGTCTGATTGGCGTCACCGCGAATGTCATGGACCAACCCCAGAGGACGCGACCTGAGATCCTGTTGCTCGGGGCCACGCGCAGATGGATCGTACAGATCGAAGACATACCAATACTGGTAATTTGTCCAAGGGAACACACCCATGTAGAAGTCCTTGTCGGTCGTCCACGTGGCATCGGTGTTCTTTGTCGAGCCACTTCCCTGATTGGCGGTGTCGCCCGTCTTGTACGTGCCCTTCGGGATCTTACGCAGGACATAGTGCGTCGATTTGTACTTGTCCTGGTTGTAGCGGGCGTTGGAGAGTTCCTGTCCGCTGACTCCGTCAAGGACGTCTTCGCTCGTGAACAGCCCCTCGTAGGTGATTGCGCCCGTGGCGAGGTCGATGATCATGTAGTCGTCGCCCGACCTGACGGGACGTGACGTCTGGATCGTCGCGAACATCTTGCAGTCCTCGCTTTTGACGCCGGGGGGAGGATCGTTCCACGTCACCGTGAACGTGCCCACCTTCGCCGCGCCGATGGGGTCGTCGTACGCAATGTACGTCAGGCCGTTCACC
>CADCOC010000113.1 GCA_902802945.1 uncultured bacterium
TGCCTTTGGGGGCCGAGGCGCCAGATTTTCAGCGCGAAAGCTTCTTGAAAGGGCGTATTTGTGGCGGCGAACCTGACATGAAGTTGTATACTTGGAATCTCTGGCATAAGCACGATTCACCAACCGCGAACCGCGAAAATGTGTTATACTACCCGCGTTGGAAAAACAGGAGAAGAAATCTCGATAGACTGAAACAGACAGAGACCCGTCGCGGCACCTTGCGCGGCAGGTCGTTCCGGTAGGGCGCGCGCCCCACGCGCGCCGAGGAACAAGCCCCGGATGGGCAACCTACCCTGGGCAAACGTTACGCTACTTGCGTATCGAGTTTTACTTGAAAACTGAGAACCTTCATGTGGAATCTAGATAGGTGAGTGCGTCGCGCGAATATCCGCGCGACGTATTTCCCGTCCGTGTTTTCCACAGGGCTTTCTCAGTGCCTCAAGTAAAGCATTGGATTGAAGGTACGCCGCGCCTATTTTATGTCCACGCGGCACGGTGGGCCATCAAAGAGAGAACGGCGGTAGCTCTGCAACCGCTATAGAGTGATAAAAGTCGTGGCAAGGTGTTTGAGAACTTTAGAAAGGAGTAAAGGATATGGGTCTTCAAATTGTGGTTGCCACACTCGCGTGTGTCGCGGGTGCGTTGGGGGCTGCTTTGGCGGTGGCGCTCGCGACTTTGAGCAAATCGCGTAGGTCGACGGCTGAATATATCGCTGAAGCGCAGAGGCTTGCTACCGAGAATGCTACGCTTACAGCCACGCTTGCCGCCAAGGATGAAGCTGTCGAGGCGCGACTCGCCGATAAGGATCGCGCTTGTGAGGAGCGGCTTGCAGAATTGAGGCGCACTCTCGATGAGACAGTTGCGCGTCTGCGCAGTGAGTTCTCGTCACTTGCGGCAGACAAGCTGGAAGAGAAGTCAGGGCTGCTCTCCGAGAAAAACGCGAAGGACGTAAAGCCGCTCTTTGACGCGCTTCGCCAGAATATCGACGAGTTGCGTAAAGCGGCTGAGTCTGTGAAAGATTCCAATGTCAAGCTTGGCGGTGAACTTTCGACAAGGATTGACGAAGTGGGACGTAAGGCACAAAGTCTAGGACGGCAGGCCGATGACTTCGTGACGGCACTTCGCGGTGGTAATAAGAATCAGGGGAACTGGGGCGAGGGGATTGTACGTAACGTTCTCGAAGGTGCGGGCTTGCGACCGGGGACGGACTTCATTGAACAACATGGGGCTAGTGACGCAGGAATGCCCGACTTCACGGTTCTCGATGGAACACATCGGAAAATCCTCATTGACGCGAAGGTGAATATTGACGCCTTTCTTGCCGCAGATCAAGCAGCGAAGGAGGGGCGTCCCGAGGATGCCGGAAAGTGCCTCTGCGAGCACGCAAAAAGGGTACGCACGCAAGTCACGAACCTATCTTCTAAGAACTATCCCGCAAAACTCAAGGAGAGTGACACCGACGCTGAGGCTGATTATTCGCCGGTCGTCATCATGGCGATGCCGAGCGAGGCAACATACTCGGCCGCCATTTCAACCGACCCGCAACTTGTGTCCTTTGCAAACGAACATGCGGTTGTGCTTGCATCTCCACAGATGCTCTTCGGATATCTTGTTCTTTTCAAGATCGGCATGGACAGATTGAAGGTGGATCGCAACAACCAGAACATCTCGAACCGTGCAAAACAGATTCTTGAGCGCATGGATGCTGCGTTCTTGGCCTTGGAGAAAATCGGCAAATCGCTCGGTGCAGCCCAGGAACAGTATCACGAGGCAATGCGCAAACTCGGAGGAGAGGAAGGCGGAATGAACATTCTAGTACCTGCGCGTGAGCTTGCAAAGCTTACTACAACATCTAAGAAATGCGTCTCTTTAGCGATGCAACAGGGTATAGTATAACTTTTGAGAGTAGGTAAAGGAAGAGATTGAACTCGTCTATAACAAGGAGAAACTAATGAACAGTGACGTAATGAAAACAAGCGAAACATCGCTGGAGTCCGAGTGCCCATATTGTCATTCTATTTATGAAATTACATCACAGGAAATTGGTACGATAGCCGCTTGCGTCAAGTGCAACAAGAAGTTCAGAGTTGCCCCAAAGAAACCATCTCCGGAAGAAGTACTTGCACAGGAGATCAAGGTATGGGAACAACGTGTGGCGGAGATGAAAACCAAATATGAGGAAGAACTTGCCAAATATGACAGAAGCAAACTGAATTATGTAGATGACATACAGTCTGGGGGGCTGCTCTGCAAGTGTGATGACAGTTTCGAGTTTTCGCTAAAACGCGGCGAGGTTGTTTACAGGCAAGTGTTTGACGTGTCTCTGGAAGAGTCCCGCGGCATTCGGCGTACGGAGTCCCATCGTTCTAGCAAGCGTAGCGTCGATTGGAGTGACGATTCTAATGGACGTAGGCGGAGGCTTGGCGATAGTTATGGGTACGATGGAAAGTCCGAGAGCAAGACCGATTATCAGTTTCAGGCACTAGACACGGGAAATGTCTATGTGACAAATCAGAGGTTCCTCTTTATCGGTCAGCAACAACAGAGGAATCTACCCTTCGATAAAATTCTCTCGTTCGATTACGATTGGATACAGGAAGGTGGTAGCATTAAAGTCCGTGCAGAAAACCGTCAGCGCGCAATGCGATTCACAGGGGGAAATTTCTTTGAATTTGCGCTTGTGATGAAGGTTATCCGCGAACCTGATTTTAGGGGCTTTCTGTTGTCTGGGAAGAAATCTGAAGTTAAGAGGTGGTTGGATGAGCACGATGCCTTTCCCAATGCGATGACACTGAATGAGCCAGACTATCCTCAGTATCCGGAAAAGCCAAGATTGTCAACTTCAAAGCACAAAACTGGTGTTCACAATTTTTGGGGCTTTTTGAAGGATGTGTTCTCAACTATTTGTGAAGATTGTCCAGAAGCCTTAGGGGGAGCCTTCGGGAATATTCTTGTTGTAGCGGTGATAATTGGGGTGCTATACTTGGTGGTGAGGATATTGAGGTGGTTGTTATTTATTCTGAAATGAGTCAGGTACCCCAACGGACTTCTAGGTAATGGTAAGACTACATTCATACTAACCATCCAAAAGACGCATGGTTCTAACAAAACAATTGAATGAGAATCTACTTTATTGAAGAAGAACGACAATGGAAGAAGAAGCAATAAATGATGCGCTTACAATAGCTTGTATTCCTTTAGGGAAAACAGACGGAGTTTCCATTGAGAAGGAAGTAACTATTGGTGGCGCTAAGACCATTACTGGATTTTCCATGGCACAATCGATAGAGTCAATTGACAGAGGCACTATCAATGATGATAAGACGCTTGTTGATTGGTCCAGCCAGAATCCATCCAATCGAGAAAGTGCGGACTTTAACGAGCCTGTGCTTGCCGAAATCGACCAGTTCGTGCTCATCAAGAAACTCGGCGAGGGGGCGGCCGGAAAGGTCTATATGGCCTATGACCGCGAGACTAAGCTCAGGGTGGCGGTCAAGGGGCTGCCGATCAGCATGTCCGCGGCGACCCGAGAGGCCATCAAGGGAAACTTCAGGACGGTTGTAAATCTCAACCACCCGAACATCGCGTCCGCCCGTGAGTACCATGTCATCTGTACAGTGTTCTATCATGATGGGGCGACGGCAGAAGACTTCAAGATGCAGGTGGGCGACGCGCTCCTTGTGATGGAGTATGCCGAGGGCAAGACGCTTGCCGCATGGAGGCGCGAGCAGTCGTCAATTGACCAGAAGACCATCCTGGAGATTGTTCGCCAGATCGCCAGCGCGCTCGACGAGGCGCATCGACAGGAAATCATACACAGGGATGTCAAGCCGGCCAACATCAACATAAACATCCGTTCAAACGGGGAACCGGAGGTGAAGCTTCTGGACTTCGGCATTGCGGCCGAAGGATTTGGCGACGGCGTGGCCGGAACGCGGGCGTACATGGCGCCAGAACAGGCGTCGGGCGGCAAGTACACGGCATCCGTCGACATTTACGCGCTTGCGAAGGTGGCGCGCGAGCTTCTGACCGGCTCGCCGAACGGGGAGAACGACTCGCGGATGGACACTCCGGAACGAGCCGTCATCGCCAGGGCGCTGTCCGACGATCCGCAAGCCCGCTACAAATCGGGCAAGGACTTCTACGACGATCTCGAGAACGCAATCCTCGAAGGCGGCATCAAGCTCCCGCCGGAATACCGCGAACTGCTCAGAACGTTCAATTCAGAAGAGCTGTCAGATTCCGAGAAGTTTGATTCGTATGCGGACTCCCTCGACGAGTTCGTACGGGAAACGGTGAGGCTTCGCAAGGTCTCGACGCAGTTCACGAACGACTACGACATCTACCGTTTCCTTTTCACGGCCGCAGATCTTTTAAGGCACGTGGACCGCGTCCGTTCGCGTCGCCGGCGGCGGCGCAGGAACCCGTCCAGCGTAAAGGTGTCGGACGTTATGGCGAGAGGCGCTTTCAAGGCCGCTTGCGAGGGTGTCGCCTACCTCTCCGACAATCCCATGCCAGACGAGATCAGGAGCATCTGCGACAGCATCTCCTACCCGCCGGAACCGCAGAAGCCGAAGCGGACGTCTGACCTCAAGTCGATAACCTTGTCGATAACGAGAATCGAGGATCCTGTGTTCTACGGATGCGATGTGGATTCCGACAATATCGACGATGAGTTCAAGGTTGATCCGCTGCGATGCGGCGTGCCGTTCGCCGAATTTAAGAAGGTGTTTAAGGAAGGCGACAAGGTTCTGATAACGAATCCAATCGAGTCCGGGGAGACATGGCAGGGATCGGAACTGGTGCTTGAACCTGATTTCCTGCTGTCTCCGCAGGCGCTTGGCAGAGCGTCCGTATGGGGACAGGGGGCCCTCATGTATCTCCTTTCCGCGTTCGCCCGCGACTGGAAGGCCACAACGGACCCCGGCGCAACTGGCTCCGGCGAGGATGAACGTCCGCCGAAATACAGGCTGATGCTCGGAAACATGGGCGACGACTGCCTGGCGGAGGAGGTTGCTGGCGGTTCCGAACCGCAGCCCAGGCTGACGGAGCAGTTCATAGAAGCCAACGCGCTCGATGCCGTCGCGCACGAGGTGGACGGCACGTGGAAGGAAGAGGCCGCATTCATACGCCGGAACATACACAGGGAAATCGACCAGAACATGCCCAACGAGTTCGGCGTGCAGCCAGACCAGTGGCAGGTCGAAGCGCCGTTCGTATCCCCTTTCCTCGGCGTTGTCGGGCGAATGGATGCCTTCGCGCCGGCCGCCGCCCTGCAAGGCCGGTCGGTCGTGTTTGAGTTGAAGTCCGGCAAGTGGAACACTTACGGAAAATGCCCGAAGAACGAGCATCTGTATCAGCCTTGGCTCTATGGCGACATGCTGTTTTATTCGCTGGGAATCAGGCGAGAGGACGTCTGGCCAAGACTCTACTATGCAAAGAGGGTCGTAGGCAAGAATAACCAGATTTACGAGGGCTGTTCCTTTGCCGTCACGACGGGGCGCGACAACATTCGGACGGTGGTGAACTTCCGCAACAAGGTCGTGAACGTGTGGCGGCTGATGCGGGAGAACCAACTCCGTCCGTGGTTTGACAAAGGAAACATAACGCCCAGCTCGTTCAGGGCGCTTGGGTGTGGCGATAAATTGTGGGAAGGATGGTTGAAGCGCCAGGCTGAGGAACTGGTCAACCCGATCTTAAAGGCCGACCCACTGGCCAAGGACTACTTCTGGAGATTCCTTGCGTTCGAGGCGGCGGAAGACTTCTGCGCGTGGTGTGGAGAGGGGGAGAATTCCGGCGGGAAGAGCCTTTCATGGAAAATGTCCCTGCCCGAAAAACGGCAGGCCGGCATGGTGTATTCAGGACTCGTTCCGGTTTCCCACGCGCTTGATGAAAAAGGGCGAGAGTTGAGAATCGACTTTGACCGCACCCTTGAGCCGACAAACGCATTCTGCTCGCTCCGCGAGGGCGACTCCGTGTTCCTCTACGAGCAGACGTCGGACACGTCCAATCCGTCCAACTCGCGTGTGTTCGGCGGCTATGTGGAGAGTTTCACGGAGGACGACGAGGACGGTACAAAGGAGATTCGCATCTGTCTTGATCCTCCGCAGACACAAGCCGCGTTCACGCCCGATCCCGGCAGGCAGTACATCGTCGAGGCCAGTCTTACGAACCGTGGTAGGAACGAGTACAAGGGATTGTATATGTTCCTTGCTGGATGTCCGCGCAGGCGGCAACTTCTGCTGAATCAGATAAAGCCCTATTGTGATCAACCTCAGCCCGTTATCGGGAATGAGGGCGAACGCGTGAAGAATCTTGTTGCCCACGCCCGTGCGGCAAGGGATTGGTTCCTTGTCTGGGGACCGCCTGGAACCGGTAAAACGAGTCACCTACTGCGCTGTTATATCGAGCAGGTGATGGCGACGCATGGCGAGAACGTACTTATGCTCGCGTACACAAATCGGGCGGTCGATGAAATCTGCGACATGCTCGACAGGGCTGGCTGGGACTATTGGCGAATTGGAACGCTCTCGCACTGCAAGGCGAAATACCACAAGCACATTCCCGGCAGCGCACAGCTTCGGTTTGACAACAGGGAATCTCTCCTGATGGCCTTCGAGAACATCAAGATTGTCGTAGGCACGATATCATCTCTCGGTGCCGACCACTCGATACTGCACCTTGGCAAACGGTTCGACTCGGCAATCGTGGACGAGGCTTCGCAGATACTTGAGCCCCAGCTATTGTCGCTCTTCTGCGCCCCGGATGACGAGGCTCCACGTGAGCCGCTGATTGGAAAGTTCGTCCTCGTCGGCGATGACAAGCAACTTCCAGCTGTGGTACAGCAGTCCGTGGAGACATCCGCCGTAACCGAGGAATCGTTGCGGTCTATTCATCTGACTAATTGCCGTAATTCCCTGTTCATGCGCCTAAAGGAACTTTCCGGAGAACGTGAGGAGCTTTTCGGCAAGATGGGAGTCCAGTATCGGATGCATGAGGACATTGCAAGATTCCCGAACAAGTATTTCTACGAGAACCTTGGCGTCGGGGACATTGTACGGCAGGCCGCGTCTTTGCCGCCAGCTCCGTTCCGCGCTTCTCCTTTTGAGAAGTATGTCCTTTCGACACGAACTGGATTTTTCCCAGTCATTGCGCCGGAGATCGGCAAGAACGTGAAAAGCAATGACGCCGAGGCTTTCATTTGTGCCGAGATTGTCCGTGTGTTGCTCGATAAGGGTACGAAGTATTCAGATGGGGGCAGAGAGCGCCTAGTTGCAAGGGATATTGGTATCATTGCGCCGTTTCGAAGCCAGTTGGCGACCATTCGTGTTAGGCTGGAGAAGGTGTTGGGCGATGTTTCTCTTGTGAAGGATATAATGATTGACACCGTTGAGCGGTATCAGGGTTCCGAACGTCCGGTGATAATATTTTCTGCAGTCGTTTCCAAGAAGAGCCAATTCAACGCCCTGTCGCCTAGCGAAGACGATGAGCGCAAGATTGAATCCGACAAGAAGTTGAATGTCGCAATTACCCGTGCAAAGGAACAGTTCTTCCTAATCGGTGATCGTCGGTTACTTTTCGGATTACCGTCATACAAGGCGCTTATTGACGAGATAGAGGCATCGTATGGCGCACACTATCCCAAGGAACCGCTCGCAAAGTATGTCGCCGAAAAGAAGACTGAAGAAGTGGTTACATCTCAGGGTGAATCTTCGTTACAGAGTCCTGAGCAGTCTGCCGAGCAGTCTGCCGAACAGTCGACGGAGTCCTACGTTGCCACTACGGCAGAATCCGTAGGCAAGAAGAAAACTCTGTGGAGCCGTTTTCTTGCATTTATCGGTGTTGCAGAGGAATAGAAAAATTGCTTCTCGATTTCAAGAGGAACGAGCCATGGCGACCGAATGGAGGTGTCAGAGGCTGTAAACTTCAAAGTGGATTGTGCGGGGAAGCATATAGTTGAAAAATACAGACGGTGCGCGTCAAGCCGCTGGCGGCGTTGGACGGGTTGGACCTGCCGATGCATCCGGTTGAATCGTTCGTCTATCGTCGGGAAGATGACGAGACGACGCGCTACTACTCAATCAAGAGCAAGGGACCGTTTCGGTGGCGTGAGGCGGCGCGTGGCGAGATGAATTGCGCGCCGTGGGTGAGTTTCCTCGGCAGCCAAGTGTGTTACGATGGCGAGACGCGCATCCGCAAGGAGTCCATTGAGAAGCACATCCGTTCGCTGGGCCGCGTGACGGCGGCCGCGGTGCGCGAGCTGCAGGCGGGGGTGCTGGAGAAGGCGGCACGTCCGGAAATTGCCGAATGGTTTGGACGGTTCCGCAACGGACTGATCGCCAAGGGCGTGGGGTATGTGACGGCGAAGGTGAAGGACTGCGACATGTGCTGGGCGGGGGCGTTTCCGAACGTGACGGACTGCGCCGAGACGAAGATGCAGATGCGGCGGCTTGACCGCGTGCGTGAGAAGATGCTCGCGAAGGTGGCGTCGATGCTCCCTGCCCGGCATTTCATGACGGGCCATCGCTACAAGGGCAGGCCGTTCAGCTACTTCGCGTTTCTGGAGAAGGCCGTGCGTCCCACGAACATGGCACGGCAAACGCAGACGCACATCCTCCCTTATTCGGAATTGTGAAAAAGGTGTGTAAGATTTCCGGATGGGAAGCGAGTAGGAGGCAGAAAGGAATATCAGAATGCAGAATGAGATTGACAGCCCGGACGAGTCCGAATGGGACGAGGAGGAACCGTACTATGACTGGGACGATCCCGATTGGCGGGAGGATTGGGACGATGAGGCAGCGGGGAATATGGGCGACGCTTCGTCGACAGATATGCATAAATCAATAAATCCATATTGCTGCATCGCAGCAGATCTGATATAATTCACGCGCCATGAGAACAACTTTGGACATTCCAGATACGATGTATCGACGCATTAAGACGCGGACTGCCCAGGAGGGCAGTACTGTTCGCGCCATTACGCTGGCTCTTTACTCGCAGTGGCTTGGCGACGAGCCGCGCATCGAGGCCACGCGGCAGACAAGGAAGAGAAGGCCAAAGACCCCGTCGTGGTCTGGGAGCGTCAAGGTCGATCCGAATCTGCCGCACGACATGGCATCCATTCGCGAAAGCATCGCCCGTCGTCACGGAGACTAAGTCATGACGTTCGGATTGGATACGTCCGTGGTGTTGCGGCTTCTCACAGGACAACCGCAGGAGCTTGCCGCCCGTACACTTGCCCGCTATCAGGAGGGAATTGCCAATGGGGATTCCTTTTATGTGAGCGACATTGTCGCGTCTGAGACGTACTATGCGATTCAGCATCATTACGGCAAGACCAAGGAAGAGGCGCTGTCGGCGCTCATGGCATTCTCGTCTGGAGAAGGGATTTCGTTTTCGCAGAATTTCGCCGCGTCAATCAACACGCCGAACATCCATAAGGCGAATCCTGGCTTTGTCGATCGGATGCTTGCTTTTGGCTATAGGGAACAGGGCCAGATCACGCTTTCGTGTGAAAAGTCGTTCAGGCGACTCGCGGATACAGAGGTGATTTCATAAGCGCCCGGATAGACCGGGTCGAAACAATTTTGACAAACGCGGCGGCGTTGACGGGAGCCGATCTTGGATGCACGCGGGACGATGGCGTTGTCGTCTGTCCGCTGGGTTGCTTGAAACCGTGAATTGAACAGTTGGTGGGTTGGGGAAGCGGCAAGAGTGCCGCTTCCCCGAATGGCCGCGACGGGCTTGTGTTCGGCCGCGACAAGCGCGGCCGCTCCCGATTCGGCGGTCGCGGGGCGACCGCCCGACCTGTGGTCGTAGGGCAAGGGGAAATTTGGCGCACGTGCGGAGACGTGGGAGAATGTTGCCAATGGGGGAATGTCGCCAGTTCCAATGTTGCAGTCGCCAATTGCGCCCGCAACGGGCGGGACGCCCGTTGTCCCAGTGCGCCGCCAAGATGGCGGCGTTCCCAGTCAGTGCGCTGCCAAGATGGTGGCGGCTGCGTCGGTTTGCCATTTACGGTGTCATCAGTGAACGAGCGGGAATGAGCGCGTCGAAATACCTTCGTTCCTCGACTTGCGGCGAAAGCGTGCCGTCATAGACGAGAGCCTTGCGCAGCGTCACGTTTTCGCGACGTGGGAATCTGCTGAGCTTTGCCTTCACGTCGTCGATGACTGAAAGGTCGATGTTCTTCATCCTCTTGACCTCGACCGCGTATGCGAGGAATTCTGTCTGGAAGAGGATGTCGATTTGACATCCCTCTCCGCGCTTGCCGCGTCTGGCATACGGACCGGCCGAGAGGATGTTCGCCTGGTCGAGACCGAGTGCCGGGAGAAGCGAGTGGAAATTGTTCATGACAAGCGTCTCGAACTGAAGCCCGAGCATCGCGTCCCATCCCGGCATGGAATCAAGCGAGGCAATTGCGTAGAGCCCCTTTGTGATGCGCTCGCGCACCGGTTCGATGTAGTGGAGGTAGAACCTCGTGTAGCAGTCCTTGATCCTGTACTTGATTTCAAGCGCGGGACGTCCCGTCTCCGGGTTGATGCCGCGATCTTGGGCCACGAATCCGGCGGTGTCCAGTTCCTTCAACTCGTCCGCGAGCGTTCCGTTGCGCACAACCCCCAGGGCTTGTGAAATCTCAGAGACTGTCTTCGGGCCGCTTGAGAGCGCGGCGAGCATACTGCGCTTGCGCAGGGCGGACTTGCCGAACACGCGGTTGAATATGTCCTCGAAATCCTCGAACAGGTAGCCGTCGGGCGAGAAGCACGTGCGGCGTATGTTCTCGGCTACGCTGACGGAGAAATTCATCTCCTCGAGATACTTGGGAACGCAGCCTGTGACCGCAAGCGTGTCCAGTATTTCGCGCGTGGACGTGTCGTCAAGGCGATCCCCCCAGAATTTCACCGCGTCGCAGATGGGGAGCTCGGGCAGGACGAAGTTCAGCGACCGGCGTCCAAGAAAGCCAGATGACTTGACGATGTTGTCCGTAATCCAGCGCGACACCGAACCGCACAGCACAAGTATCAACTTGTCGTGTTTTCTGAAATAGTTGTCCCATGCCACTTTGAGGTCGCCGGGGAATGTTGGAGCTTCTCGACCCATCCACGATATTTCGTCCAGAAGGACAACGGTCCAGGCATCGTCGCGTATGACGCTGTTCAGCAGATGGAATGCCTTGAGCCACGAATCGGGGACAAGCTCTGGTAGGCCGGTCTGAATCGCCAGCTGGCTCCCGAATGCCGCACGCTGGTCGCGGTCTTTGATGTCCGCCTTGGGGGCGAGCCCCTCAATTTTGATGAATCGGCAACCATTGCGCTTCGCAAACTCCTCAAAAAGCGTTGATTTGCCGACCCTGCGCCGTCCACGACACGTCACGACCGATGCGGTGGGCTTTGACAGCAGCTCCCGCATACGTTTAAGGTAATATTCTCTTCCAAAAAACATGTGGCCTCCTAAGTTGAAAAACACACGTATTATCTCATTTTTCGGTCAGGGAAGCAAGCATAAACGCACACTTTTTCAATTTCTCCAAAAGTGTGCGTTTTTATAGGCTTCTGCTTTTCGCACACTTTTGCAAAAATCCAATAAGTGTGCGAAAGATCGTGCTCTCAATTTCCGCACACTTTTAGCGATGGCACAATCTTGCCTAGGTGGTGAAAAAATATGATACACTAATGGCGTACGACACTGAATCGTCTTTCGCGTACGCGCCGGCGCCGATTGTGTTCGACACGCCCGCCTCTCGCCGTGCCGATTTGATGGTGGTGGACAACCCGTTTTGACGGGAAAGAAAAACACGTTAGAGGCAAAGGCAACTGGACTCCCCTAGTGGGTAGAACGCCGGAGGGGGAGATTTGTTATACTGGGGGCGAAAGGAATATCATGAAGAGAACTTTCGCACTTTCAGTTTTGGCTGTGACGCTCGGCGCACTTTGCGTAATGGCGCGCTCGTTTGAGGTCGGGGAGAAGGACTTCCTTCTCGACGGCAGGCCGTTTGTCGTGCGGTGCGGCGAGGTCCACTACGCGCGCATTCCGCGCGCCTACTGGCGTCACCGGCTGCAGATGCTGCGCGCGATGGGGTGCAACGCGGTCGGGTGTTACATGTTCTGGAACTTCCACGAGCGCGAGAAGGGCGTGTTCACATGGGACGGACGCGCCGACGTCGCGGCGTTCTGTCGCATGGCGCAGGCGGAGGGTCTTTGGGTGATTCTGCGGCCTGGTCCCTACAGTTGCGCGGAGTGGGAAGGCGGCGGCGCGCCGTGGTGGCTGATGGGTGAAGGGGAACTGGGAACGGGGAATGGGGAACTGGGAACGGGGAATGGAGAACGGAGGAAGCCGATCTCGATGCGGTCGTCCGATCCGCGCTGGCTCGTGCCCGCGACGAACTGGCTGCATGCGGTCGGGCGCCAGCTGTCGGGGCTGCAGGTCACGAAGGGCGGACCGATCCTGATGGTGCAGGTCGAGAACGAGTACGGACTCCACGGCGGCGACGTCGCGTACATGCGCGCGCTCCGCCAGGCCGCGCTCGATGCGGGTTTCGAGGTTCCGCTCTACGCCTGCAACCCGCCGCGCGTCATGCAGAACGGTTTCATCCCCGAACTCTTCCAGGCGGCGAACTTCGGCGGGGATCCGGAGCAGCGCTTCGAAATCGTCCGGGTTCGCCGCACGCTTCTCGCGCGACATCGTTGTCCGCGAGCTCCCGCTTTCGCGGTGCAGGGCCTTTTGGGGAGATGCCGCCGCGAGGCTTGCGCCGTCGGAGATTCTCGACGTGCTGTCGGTGACCGGCGGAATACCGAGGTATCTTGAGGAGGTCAATCCCGGACTGAGCGCCAACGAGAACATCAAGAGGATGTGTTTCGGGAGGGACGGCGTCCTGTTCAAGGACTTCAAGGCGATCTTCAGCCAAGTTTTTGGCGAGGAGTCGCAGATGAAGCAGAACGTCCTGCGTGCGCTCATCGACGGCCCGCGGACGTGCAGCGAAGTCGCCGAAGCTCTCGGCGTCGAACGCGGCGGGTCGCTTTCCGAGACGCTGGAGATTCTCGTGGACGCGGGTT
>CADCOC010000114.1:0-27652 GCA_902802945.1 uncultured bacterium
TTTTCTGGCCGACCCGCCGCCATGGCGAAATCGGCCCGATTCTGGCGCATCCAGACTGTCTAATGCCCGTGCGACTTATTTAGCCATTTGGAATCTCTGACGGCCACGGAGAGGCCTCTCGTTTGTCCTACTTCAACGGGGCGCAGTTGACGTGTGCGCCGATGAGGCGGCGGCGGTATTCAGCCGCACGCGCGGAGAACTCCTTGAAGTCGCGCTTGGCCGGGTCGGGATACGTCCAGAGAACCTCCGCGAGCGCGAAGCCGCGCGGCCAGATTTTCCATTCAAGGTCGAAGCGGTTCCACGTGTGCGATGTCCAGTTGCAGCACTGTCCCCCGATGACGTTCTTACGCGTCTCCGGCTTCACGCCCTCGTACGGATAGACCCTGCACTTTTTCTTCGCGTCAAACCTCCCCATGTGAAAAAGCGGCGTTCCCAGTTAATGACTTACCAATCATCTCACGATGATCGAGAAGCCGGTGCGGGCGAGGTCGTAACCGAGTCCGTCTGCGGTCTTGACGAGAGCCCAGCCCTTGGGCTTCGTCCCGGAGACAAAGTCAACTGACACGCTTGAACGCATTTCCGCAGAACCGACTTTGAACAGCGGGATCTTGTTGTAGGTCGACTCCAGGTCGAGCCCGCTCATGTCAATCATCATCGTGCCGGAAAGCGATTCGGTGACGGTGAAGTAGCCCGTGCCGTTCGGCTTGAACACCGCGCCCTCGGACATCGTCAGCATCGGCGTCGTCCCCTTGCCCCTGTAGCCGAACACATCCACCATTACAGTCGCAAGTGCCCTCATCTGCGCGCCACTGATGCCAGTCCTATAGGGCATCCCCACCGCCACGCCAACGTCATACGTGAGCTTGCCGATCGCCGCGCGGTAGGCGAGCGTGTCGGCTGCGGGCTGGCTGTACATCGAGTTGATGTTCGTGGGCATGTTCGACCAGTCGTACGTCCCGCCCATCATCGTGAGACTCGTCTCCACGCCGTCCACCGTGCAAGTTACCGATGCGGCCCTGCGACCAATCGGAGAGGAGCAACTCGGATGCCGATACCGCAAGCCGGTCCGCCTCAATGGCGGCGCGTCCCGCAAGGAGACTCCGGCTGATCCAGCCCTTCACGGCGCATACGGCGTCATCTGACGATACCTCTGCGGCATATCCAAGACCACTAACAAGCCCGGCCACCAGACCGGTCTAATGTCACGTTCTATGTACAACAAAAGGCGCAGCCCTTGATGGGCTGCGCCTTTCGCCGAATCGGAATGTATTCCGCTTACTTGATCGTGACCTTGGCGCCGGCCTTCTCGAGCTGGGCCTTGATCTTCTCGGCGTCTTCCTTGGAAGCACCTTCCTTGACCGTCTTGGGCGCGCCTTCGACCATGTCCTTGGCGTCCTTGAGGCCGAGACCCGTGATCGCGCGGACTTCCTTGATGACCGCAATCTTCTGTGCGCCGGCGGATTCGAGGATCACGTCGAATTCCGTCTTCTCCTCAGCGGGAGCAGCGGCGGCGGCAGGACCAGCGACGGCGACGGCGGCAGCGGCGGAAACGCCCCACGCCTCTTCGAGCGCCTTCACGAGTTCGTTGATTTCGAGAACCGTCTTGCCCGACAGTTCCTTGATGAGTTCTTCGTTCGTCATTTTTTCTTTCCTTTTTTACTTGTCAACCTTCAGCGTTTTTCATCTGAAGGAAATTTTTTCTAGTGCTTCTAGCTTTTCTAGCGATTCTAGATATTCTAGAATTTCTGGAATCGCTAGGCAGCCCTTTCCTTAGGCGGCGGGAGCCTCCCCGCCTTCCTTCTTGGCCTTCTCGGAAAGCACGCGCGCAAGACGCGTCGCCGGCTCCTTGAGGAGCATGAGCAACGTGGCGCGGAGCTGATCCTTGCCAGGCACCTTGGAGAGCGCTTCCACCATCGCGGCGTCCACGATCTTGCCATCGTAGTCGGCGCCCTTCACGGACGCGCGGCCCTCGGACGCCTCGACGAAGTCCATCACGTCCTTGGCGACGGCCGTGACCTCGCCCGCGCCCGTGACAATCGCCGTCGGGCCCGTGAGCATCTTCTGCACGTCGTCGGACCAGCCCTTCTCCTTGGCGGCCTTCGCGAGGAAGGTGTTCTTCACCACGAGGAGGCGCGATTCGTGCGTCTTGAGCGCGGCGCGGAGCTTCGCGACCTTGTCGACGGACACGCCGCCGTAGTTCAGGATGAAGCAGTAATCCGACGCCTTGACGCGGTCGACCACTTCGTTGAGGATTGCGACTTTTTCAATTCTCATGGTTCACACTCCTTTAGTCAGCCTGCTCCAGGATGCAGGGAACGCCCACGCCCATCGTCGAGGAGAGCGTCAGCGAACGGATGAACGCGCCCTTCACTGTGGCGGGCTTCGCGGCCTGAACGGCCTCGACAACGGCCTTGACGTTTGCAACGAGCTTGTCGGCCTCGAAGGAGACCTTGCCCGCAATCACGCAGCAGTTGCCAGTCTTGTCCATGCGGAAATCGACCTTGCCGGCCTTCGCGTCCTTGACCGCCGTGGCGGGATCGTCCGTCACCGTACCCGTCTTCGGGTTAGGCATGAGGCCGCGGGGACCGAGCACGCGGGCACACTTGCGCACGCTCTTCATGGCTTCGACCGTCGCGATCGCCACGTCGAAGTCGGTCCAGCCACCCATCACCTTCTCGATGAGATCGTCCATGCCCACGAAATCGGCTCCGGCGGCCTTCGCCTCTTCGGCATGGTCGCCGCCCGCGAACACGAGCACCTTGACCTTCTTGCCCGAACCGGCAGGAAGCTTCACGATGCCGCGCACCGGGGTGTCGGTCTTCTTCGTGTCGGCGCCGAGGCGCATGGACACGTCAACCGTCTCGTCGAACTTCGCGCCGGGGTGCTTCTTGATGAAGGCAACGGCCTCCGCGATGGAAACGGGCTTCTTCGGTGCCGCCTTGAGCGCGGCCCTGTACTTCTTGCTATGCTTCGCCATCTTGCCGCTCCTTTCAGTCCACGACTTCGATGCCCATGTTGCGGGCAGTGCCGGCGATCATGCGAATTGCCGCCTCGACGTCGGTCGTGTTCAGGTCGGCCTTCTTCATCTCGACGATCTTCGCAAGCTGGGCCTTGGTGACCTTGCCGACCTTGTTCTTGTTCGGAACGCCCGAACCCTTCGCGAGACCGGCTTCCTTCTTGAGGAGAACGCTCGCGGGCGGCGACTTGAACTGCAGCGAGAAGCTGCGGTCCTGGTAAACCGTGATAATCACGGGGATGACGAGACCCGCCTGCTTCTGGGTCTTCGCGTTGAACTCCTTGCAGAACGCCATGATGTTGACGCCTGCCGAACCGAGGGCGGGACCCACCGGAGGCGCAGGATTCGCGGCGCCTGCCGGAATCTGGAGCTTGACTACGCCCTTGACTTTCTTGGCCATTTTACTTGCCTTTTAGCTTTTCCGTGGCCCCTCCCGGCGTCCTACCGGTGCAAACGGGTCCACAAAACACGCATCAACTGGCAGGTTCGACGGAGACAGCCTCCTCAACGGCGACTTTCTCCACTTGCCAATATTCTGCGTCAACAGGGGCCTTACGACCGAAGATCTGAACTTCAACCGTAAGCTTGCCCTTGTCGGGATCGACCATCGTGACGACGCCTTCCTGACCCAGGAATGCGCCCTCCTTGATTTTCACCGTCATGCCGACGGTAAATTCAACGTTCGGACGCGGCCGCGAGGCCCCGTCCACGGGCTTGTTAGACAGAATCGCATCGACCTCTTCCTGCCGAAGCGGCATCGGGCGCTGCTGGAGCCAGCTGCCGATTACGCCTGGCGTTTCGCGCAGGAACTGCCATGTCTCAGGTACGACCGCACGCGCGCCCGTATCCTTGTCAATGCCGCCGCCCTCCTTGTAGAGAGCCAACTGCACAAGCACATAGCCCGGAAAAACCTTCTTCGTCAGGACGCGCTTCTTCCCGTCCTTTGTCTCGGTGACCTTTTCCGTTGGAATCTGGCACTCACCGATGTATTCTTCCATCCCCGCCATCGGGACGCGAGCCCTGATGGAGTCCCTGACCTTGTTTTCCTTCCCGGTCAGCGTCTGGAGGACGAACCACTCTTTTTTCATCGCTACATCCTCATTACGAGGCGCCGACATGGACAAGATTGATAAAGAGCTGAATGGCCTTGTCACACACCAGCGTCGTAACCGCCAAGATGAAAATGAACGCAATCACGACGAGAGTCGAGTCATAGCATTCACGCGACGTAGGCCAAGTGACCCGACGCGCTTCGCCGCCGACTTCAGACAAGTATCCCTTGATTTTCAGAAAAAATTCTTTCATCTCGTCCTCTGATACGTTTTGGCAGGGTAGGAGGGAATCGAACCCCCATAGGCGGTTTTGGAGACCGCTGCACTGCCATTGTGCTACTACCCTAATCGGAAATCGTTTACTTGACTTCTTTGTGCACGGTGCGCTTGCGGTCGAACGGGCAGTACTTCACCTTCTCGACACGTTCGGTCATCGTACGCTTGTTGCGCGTCGTCGTGTAGTTGCGGCGCTTGCACTCAGTGCACGCGAGAATAGCCAAATCACGGGGCATGATATCAAATCCTTCCGTTCTCTTTGAGTTGAATCAGCCCGCCCTTCGCCCCGGTCGACCACAAGGGGCCGGAACTCGGGGCAGGCATCTCACAGAAGAACGCTTCGTTCGTTACTTGATGATCTTCGAAACCGTGCCGGCGCCGACCGTGCGGCCGCCTTCGCGGATGGCGAAGCGCATCTTCTCTTCCAGTGCGACAGGAGCGATCAGCTTGACGTCGATCGACACGTTGTCGCCCGGCATGACCATCTCGACGCCTTCCGGCAGGCCGATGTCGCCCGTCACGTCCGTCGTGCGGATGTAGAACTGGGGACGATAGCCCTTCATGAACGCCGTGTGGCGGCCGCCCTCGTCCTTCGTGAGGACGTAGACCTGGCCGTTGAACTCGGTGTGCGGCGTGATGGAACCCGGCTTCGCGAGCACCTGGCCACGCTCCACCTCTTCCTTCTTCGTGCCACGGAGCAGCGTGCCGATGTTGTCGCCCGCACGGCCCTCGTCGAGGAGCTTGCGGAACATCTCGACGCCCGTGACGGCCGTCTTCGCCGTCGGCTTGAGACCGACGATCTCGACGTCCTCGCCGACGTGGATCGTGCCACGCTCGACGCGGCCCGTCACCACCGTGCCGCGGCCTTCGATCGAGAAGATGTCCTCGATAGGCATCAGGAACGGCTTGTCGAGCTCGCGGACAGGCTCGGGAATGTAGCTGTCCAACGCGTCCATCAGCTCGTCGATGCACTTGCAGGCGGGATCGTCAGCCGACGCGGCCTGCGTGGCCGGATAGGCGGCGCCGCGGATCACCGGGGCGTTGTCGCCATCGTACTCATACTTGGAAAGGAGCTCGCGGACTTCCATCTCGACGAGGTCGAGCATCTCCGCGTCTTCAACGAGATCGCACTTGTTGAGGAACACGACGATCTTCGGCACGCCCACCTGGCGGGCGAGCAGCACGTGCTCGCGCGTCTGCGGCATCGCGCCGTCAACGGCGGACACCACGAGGATGGCGCCGTCCATCTGCGCCGCGCCCGTGATCATGTTCTTAACGTAGTCAGCGTGACCAGGGCAGTCAACGTGAGCGTAGTGGCGGTTCGCCGTGGCGTACTCGACGTGGGACGAGGCGATCGTGAGGATCTTCGTGGCGTCACGACGACCGGCGGATTCGGAAGCCTTCGCAACCTGGTCGTACTTGATTTCCTCGCACAGGCCCTTCAGAGCCTGGACGTGCGTAATCGCGGCCGTAAGAGTGGTCTTACCGTGGTCGACGTGGCCGATGGTGCCGACGTTCACGTGCGGCTTGCCGCCGCGATCGAATGTTTCTTTTGCCATTTTATGGGTTCCTGTGAGTTGTGTTTCCTTGCTCATCGCAAATGGAGCCATCAAGCAGAATCGAACTGCCGACCTCTTCCTTACCAAGGAAGTGCTCTACCAACTGAGCTATAATGGCGCCTAATTTTGACAAGCCCGAATAGTATACTAGAAATGGAGTGACTCCGCAAGGGGGTAAATTGAGAAAAGTTGCACCTTCGCAGATGACCGTTTTTGGGGGCGGCGACTGCGGGGCAGGCGGCGGCCCTACCGCCATGCGGTCGGTGGATGAAGCGGGCTGCGGCCGTGCTGAACGACGCCGCAATGCGTTCGTACGATTTGCGCGGATGGCGGGGGATTTGGTATAATTCCAAACATCCAACTGCTAAAAGGAGATGAAGGTATATGAACGGAATGACATGTTTTCTCGCGGAGCTGGTGGGAACGGCGCTTCTCATCCTGCTCGGCAACGGCGTCGTGGCAAACGTGCTGTTGGAGAAATCCGGCATGAAAGGCGGCGGCACGGTGCAGATCACCTTGGGATGGGGCCTTGCGGTTCTGATGCCGGCATTTATCTTCGGTGCGGCGTCTGGGGCGCACTTCAATCCCGCGCTCACGCTCGCGCTGGCGGCGGACGGCACTATCGCGCCGGGACTTGTCGGCTGGTACATCGCAGGGCAGATGCTTGGCGCCATGTTGGGCGCGTTCCTCGTGTGGGCGCTTTACTACACGCATTTCGCCGCCACCTCAGACGGTTTGGCCAAGCGCGCCTGCTTCTGTACGACGCCCAGCATCCCGTGCGCGCCGTGCAATTTCTTCGCCGAGGCCCTCGGCACGTTCGTGCTGGTGTTCGCGATCAAGGGCATCGCCCAGGTGCCCGGCATCGCCGGCGGCGTCAACTACCTTCTCGTGTTCACGATCATCGTCTCCATCGGCATGTCGATGGGCGGTCTCACCGGATACGCGATCAACCCCGCCCGCGACATCGGCCCGCGCATCGTCTACGCCCTTCTGCCGATGGCGAACAAGGCGTCGGCGAACTGGCGCTACGCCTGGGTGCCCGCGCTCGCGCCGTTTGTCGGCGCGCTTGCGGCGGTCGGCCTCTACAAGGTCTTCCCGTGGCCCTCGTGATTGAGATGAAAGGAAAAATGATGAACTCAAAGTACGTATTGGCGCTAGACGCGGGAACGTCGTCAAGCAGGGCGATTCTCTTCGACCACGCAGGACACATCGTGTCGGTCTCCCAAAAGGAGTTCCGCCAGATCTACCCGAAGCCGGGCTGGGTTGAGCATGATCCCATCGAAATCTGGGAGACGCAACGTGCCGTCGCGCGTGAGGCGATTGAAAAGGCCGGCGCAACGCCCGCCGAAATCTCCGCCATCGGCATCACCAACCAGCGCGAGACGACGGTCGTGTGGAACCGCGAGACCGGCAAGCCCGTCTACAATGCGATCGTCTGGCAGTGCCGTCGCACGAGCGAATATTGCGACGATCTGAAGCGCCGCGGCCTCGCGGACTCCATCCGCGAGAAAACCGGACTCATCCCCGATGCGTACTTTTCCGGCACGAAGATCCGCTGGATTCTCGAAAACATCCCTGGCGCACGTGCGGATGCCGAGGCGGGACGCCTCCTCTTCGGCACGATCGACACATGGCTCGTCTGGAACCTCACAGGCGGGAAGGTCCACGCCACCGACTACTCCAACGCCTCGCGCACAATGCTCTACGACATCGGCGCGCTCAAGTGGGATGACGACATCCTGCGCGAGTTCAAGATACCCAAGTCTATGCTTCCCGATGTGCGCCCGTCGAGCGGCAGCTTCGGTGAGACCGCGCCAGATGTCTTCGGCGCGCCCCTTCCCATCGCGGGCGTCGCGGGCGACCAGCAGAGCGCGCTGTTCGGCCAGACCTGTTTTGAGGCCGGCGATGCGAAAAACACGTACGGCACCGGCTGCTTCATGCTGATGAACACGGGCGACCGGCGCGTCCCTTCCAAAAACGGACTCCTCACCACCATCGCCTGGGGACTTGACGGCAAGGTATCGTATGCGCTTGAAGGCAGCGTGTTCACCGCCGGCGCGGCGATCCAGTGGCTACGCGACGAACTGGGGTTGCTTGCCCGCGCGTCCGATTCCGAGGCGATGGCGAAATCTGTTCCCAACGCCAACGGGTGCTATGTGGTACCGGCCTTCACCGGACTCGGCGCGCCGTACTGGGACCAGTATGCACGCGGTGCGATCCTCGGCCTCACGCGCGGCGTCAACAAGAACCACGTCGTCCGCGCCACGCTCGAGTCGCTTGCGTACCAGACGGCAGACGTCCTTGAGGCGATGAAGAAAGACGCCGGAATCGCGCTCAACGCGCTCCGCGTGGACGGCGGCGCCTCGGCGAATGACTTCCTCATGCAGTTCCAGAGCGACGTCATCGGCGTCCCGGTCGAAAGGCCAGAGTGCGTGGAGACGACCGCCCTCGGCGCCGCCTACCTCGCCGGACTCGCCACTAGCTTCTGGAGCAGGGCTTCAGAACTGAAGGCCAACGTCGGGGGCTTGAAACGCTTTACGCCCGCAATCGGCGATCTCGAGCGCGCAGCAGCACTTTCCGGTTGGCATGCCGCCGTCGCCCGCGTAAAAAAGGCCGGAGCGTAAGCCCCGGCCTTTTCTGTTTTGCTTTCGTTTTACAGGCCGAAAGCGTTATGCCTTCGTGACCTTGCCCGACTTGATGCAGCGGGCGCAGACCGTCTTGCGGCAGGTGTTGCCCTTGCCGTCGGAGACGCGCACCGTGTGCAGGTTAGGCAGGAAGCGGCGCTTCGAGATGCCGGTCGTGTGCAGACCGATGCCGCCCTTGTACTTCGGCGAACCCTTGCGGACGATGTGACGTCCGGCCGCAGGCTTCTTACCGCAGATTTCACATACTCTGGACATGGTTCATATCCTTTCGTTGAGAGTTTACTTGTCTGATTCGCCAGGCTGCCACACCACGGACTGGGACTGGAACGCGTCGTCGAACGCCGCGCCGAGGCTGCCGAAATCCATGTCGCTGGATGCCGAGCTGGTCGTCTCGGAGGTAGGCTCGGCCTCGGCCTCGAGGGCCTTGACCTGCTCCTCCGTCATGTTGACGGCCGTCATGGACAGTCCGATGCGGCGGTCCTTCCGGTCGAGTTTCACAACACGCGCCTCAACCTCCTGGCCTTCCTTCAGGACGTCCTTGACATGCGTCACGCGCTCGTCGGAGATCTGCGAGATGTGCACCAGGCCGTCCACGCCGTCCTCGAGCTCGATGAACGCGCCGAAGGAAGCGATCTTGGAGACCTTGCCCTTCACGAGCGCTCCAATCGGGTACTTGGACGCAATTTCGGACCAAGGATCGGGGTTCGCCTTCTTGAGGCTGAGGGAGATGCGCTGCTCCTTCGGATCCACGGCCTCGACGATAGCCTCCACTTCCTCGCCCTTCTGCAGGCACTCGGACGGACGGTTGATCTTGCGCGTCCAGGACATGTCCGAGATGTGGATCATGCCGTCGATGCCCTCTTCGAGCTCGATGAACGCGCCGTAGTTCGTGAAGTTGCGGACCTTGCCCTTCACGCGGCTGCCGACCGGATAGCGGTCCTGCACCGTGTCCCAGGGGTTCTCCTGCGTCTGGCGGATGCCGAGCGCGATCTTCTGGTTCTCCGCATCGACCTGCAGCACGGAGACGAGCACTTCGTCGCCGATGTTGAGCATGTCGCTCGGACGCGCCACGCGCTTCGTCCAGCTGAACTCGCTGATGTGTACGAGGCCCTCGATGCCGGGGGCGATTTCCACGAACGCGCCGTAGGCGGCGAGGTTCACGACCTTGCCCGTCACGCGGCTGCCGACCGGGAACTTCTCCACGATCGACGTCCAGGGGTTCTCCGTGGTCTGCTTGAGGCCGAGCCATGACCTCGAGCTCCTGTCCGACCTTGAGCATCTCGCTCGGATGCTTGATGCGGCCCCAGCTCATGTCCGTTATGTGCAGAAGACCGTCGATTCCGTCGAGGTCGATGAATGCGCCGAAGTCGGTGATGTTCTTCACCTTGCCCTTGCGCACTTCGCCCTTCTGCAGCGAGGCAAGCAGCTCTGCGCGCTTCTCCGCCATCGTGCCCTCAATGAGCTCGCGGCGGCTGACGATGATGTTCTTGCGCTCGTTGGAGATCTTGATGACCTTGAATTCGTACGTCTGGCCGATGTAGGTGGTGAGGTCGCGCACAGGGGAAACGTCCACCTGCGAGCCGGGCAGGAACGCCTCGACGCCGTCGATGTCCACGAGCAGGCCACCATGGACCTGCGACTGGATCGTGCCAGTGACCACGCACCCTTCGGTGTACAGCGCCAGCACCTTCTCCCAGCGGATCTGGATGTCAGCGGCCTTCTTGGAAAGTGACACCATGCCCGTCTTGTCGTTCTCGAGCTCGCGTACGAGCACCTGGACCTTCTCGCCGGGTTTCGCTGCGGCGGGATCGGAGAATTCGGTCAGGTCGACCTTGCCTTCGCTCTTATAGCCGATGTCGATGAACACGTCGTTGCCCTTGACGACCTTGATCGTGCCGTCCACGATCTTGCCGGGCTTAATCGTCTCGGTCTGCCCCATGCTGCCTGCCAGCAGCTCCGCCATCGCCTCGGACTTCGGGGCTGGCGGGGTTGGTTTACGGATTGCCATTTGTTGTTTTTTGTTGTTTGTTTGTGAACGCGGTTTTCAGCCGTGCCTTTCCCGTTGGTGGGCAAAGGAATGGATAGTATATCAAATCTGGGGGGCTGGTGGCAAGACCCCACGTTCAAGAAGATCCTGTACTATCATCCGCGCGTCCGTCTCGAAATTTCCCTTAACGAACCATTTTAGGAAATTCTGCTCATGCAGGAAGAGGTCCTTGAGGCTTGCGCCCTTCTTCTTGCCGAAGTTGATGCACCACTGTCCGTTCTGCCAACGGATGAGCCCGGTACGGTCTGCGTTGAGTGGGTCACGGGGAACGAGATACTCGTCCAGTTCTGCCGTTGTCTTCGGGAGGTCGCCGTATTTCTCCAACTGCGCCTTCAAGACGTCCAATGTCGCCCGCGCGTCCGCCCCCGCGCCATGCGCGCCCACGTGATCGCGCCCGCAGTAGAACCGCACGGCTGCCGTGAGGTCGCGCGGCTCGCGCTTGTGGAAGATGCGCTGTACGTCCACGTGCCGACGGTCGCACGCGCCGAGGTTCATCCCCACGCGCGCGAATTCCTCTTCGAGGCACGGCACGTCAAAGCGGTCGCTGTTGAATCCCGAGAGGTCGCAGTCCTTGAAGAACGCCGCGATGTCCTCGGCCTTGTCCGCAAATGTTGGGCAGTCCTTCACCATCTCGTCGGAGATGCCGTGGATGGCCGTTGTCTCTGGCGGAATCGGCACGCCGGGGTTGAGGAGCCAGCACTTCTCCGTCTCAGTGCCGTCCGGCTCAATCCGGATCGCGGCCAGTTCCACGATGCGGTCCTGCCGCGCGTTCACGCCGGTGGACTCGATGTCGAAGACAACGAGCGGTCTGTCTAACTGTAGCTGAAGTTTCATGGGGCATAGTATACCAAAATCCCCTCAGAGCCCAAATAGGGAATTATTCCGCCCCCACTAAGGGACAGACCCCTCGTTTCCCATGGGGGACAGGCCCCGCGATTTCAGGGGGACAGACCCCTCGTTTTCCAAATGGACGGGTCCCGCGATTTCAAAGGGAGAAACCTACAGTTGTCAGGTGCTCGTAGTTCCCATGGGGACAGACCCAGCGTTTTGCCAGCCAGGGACAGACCATATGTTTTTGAAAATTTCTTATAACAATGCGTGTGTATCTTATCTACAGACTTCAAGGGCAGTTGTGATTTCATCCATAACCCACTGGAGTCGTCGAGTCACGTCGTCTGCAAGAAATCGCACGACGAGAAAACCGTCACGCTGAAGCAGAAAATCCTTGCGGCGGTCGCGTCGATAGTGTTCGGCATCGGCAAAATGAAAACAGCCGTCAATTTCCACGGCAAGTCGCTTAGATTCGCAAAGAAGATCAACTTCCATATAGGAGTTGGGCCCAAACGGGATGTCAAGGTGACCGTTGAGCGTAAACATACCTTTCGTCTTGGGAAGCCCGTCCAGAAATCGAAAGAGAAACCGTTCTGCCGCACTCCTCGCCCCATCGTCAGCATGGGTACTTTTCAACGCCGCGCTCACAAAAAGGCCTGCCGTCACATCGTCGCACCCCACCCGACCAATTCGCCTGATTGAGTCGGCGAACATTTCGTCTGTCCGTAAGGAGATGGGGATTTCTACACTGTTGGGCCAACCGCCCTGCGGGTCATCCGCCATCACCATGTCGTAACCGATGTCACGATAACCGACGGCACGTCGGTTGAACATCTTCGAGCAAAGGGCAACATTCTGATCAAGATAGTCGTAGATCCGCACCTCACGCTTACCGTCGCATCTCCGGTGCAGACGCCCCGCGTACTGAACAAGTCGGCCACGCCATGAAATCGGCAACGTAAGAAAGAGCGTGTCCAGCCGCGCATCATCGAACCCCTCGCCAAGATATGCTCCCGTAGCCAGCAAAATGCGTGTTTCGTGCGAAGAAATCGCATCCAGCTCGTCACGAATAGCCGTGCGTTTCTTGTTCCCCAATCCTCCGCGCAGAACAATAACATGATCGGCAACGCCACGCAGCATTCGTTCAAATACGTCAAGGTGATCGCGCCGTTCGCTGATGACGACCGGCGTGCGTCCCTCCCGCATGCAATCAATGACATCGCGAACGATCATTTCGTTGCGTGCGGTGTCGCCCACAAGTTCGGAAACGATGTCGGCAAACTTCAACCCCCTCTTGTTTTCAATCGTATTCGCTTCCGGCACGAATGGAGTAGGACGAACACGGACCACATGCCGAAACGCTCCAAACAAATCCATCTGCGTCGCATCAATGCGATGCCGCACAGGACCACATTCCATCTTAATAATCGGATGTTGCCCGTCTTTGCGGATGGGCGTTGCCGACAGACCAATAACATACTGCGCCGGCACCGCATGTACGACACGTTCAAAAGATGGCGCTGAAACTGCATGGCACTCGTCCACGATCACCTGTCCATAACCCTGCACCATCGCGGCGAGAGCGGAATCCTCCATGCGTGAAAGCGTCTGGATCAAGGCTACATCGAGTCGTTCTGTCGCTTTGTGCGCGCCTCCGCCAATTCTTCCAATATCCTTTTCTGGAATGCCGAGAAACTGCGAAAGGCGTTTGATCCATTGTCTCTGAAGTTCACGCCGGTTCACGAGAATGAGCGTTGAGACCTTGCGCGCGGCGACGACCCAGGCGGCAAGTACCGTCTTGCCAAATGCCGTCCCGGCCGCCAGGATACCTGTATCGTGCGCAATGATGTCATGTGCAGCAAGTTGTTGTTCGTCTCTAAGTTTACCCACGAATGAGACATCTTCCAAAGGAGAGCCTTTCTGTCGTTTGTCTATGATGTTCCATTCAGCTGCTTCAACACGTAGTGTTTCAAGGACATTGTCAAGACAGCCGCGTGGAAGGACGAGATTGTCATCGCTGCTCACGCTCCGGTCCACTACCCTTGGTGTGTTGTATACATTCAGCCGAAGACGCTGCATGTTCTCATATTCTGGATTCACGAATGCTGCCAATCGGATGAGCTTTCCCCTGAGGTCGGGCGTCAATTCCGCCTGTTGGAAGTAAATGGCGTTTGCCAACGTAATCTGAACCTTACAGGAAACGTGTTGCGACGATGGTTTCTGGCGTCCCTGATTTGGATTGAATAGCGCCCATGGGCCGTTCCCAAATGCGGTGTCTATGTGCGAAAGCAGGAATCGTCGTTCGGACATCGAACGCGTGCGGATTTCGGCAAGTTTGTCCCCCGTAATGCGTGGAATTCCGCTTAGGAAACTCCACTGATTGGGAAACGGTACGAGATGATCATCAACGAAACAAGTGTTTCCAGCTCGCCTTGCCGTCCCCTGGAGTGGCAAGGCTATGAGATTCCCGAAACCGCCTTTCGGCACACGATCCTGATTCGGGAAGATGCGGTCATATACACTGAGACCGATCTCCGGATTGTGTTCCATCGCAAGCGAAAGGAGATATGTCAAGGCATCGCGTACAAACCGTGCAGGTTGCGGGCTGTTGAAGAAAAACCAGAAATGAACACCATCCCCGGAACGCGAACGCTCGCGTGCGACCGGTAATCCAAGTTCCTTCAGCACATCGCAAATCGAAGAGCTGCCAGAACGCCAGTTTTTTCCGTCGAGGTCAATGGCCGCGAAACGCACAGTATCATCTGTCAACAACGGATAGCAACCAATTGCAAAGTCATGCATCCTCGCGTCATGGCCCATGAGGTGCATCCGCACTGCGTCATCGTCAAGCGGCACAAAGCGCCGATTCGGACACACGGCGCACGAGACGTGTTTCTTGTCGCAGAGGCCACGTGTCCATTCCGTTGTGCAGGCGGGGGAATATCCGCTTTTACCAGTCTTCGCACTCACGTACCGGCGTGCATAGACATCCTCCCGTCCTTTGAAAAGCTCACGAAAGAAACATACCTTCGCATTAGGCGAAGATGCTGAAGACACGTGGTTGCAATTCTCAGGCACAATGGGATCACGCAATCGGTGTGGAAGTAACGAACTGATTTCTTGGCGTTTTTCCTGCATTGCTATTGTCCTCCATGATAAAGTTGATTGAATCAATTCCAATGGCGGCATGTTCAAACATGTCACGTTCAAGTTTAGGCGGCGTTGATTCGTTCAATTGCATCTTGCTTGTACCCGAGAGCAGCGAAGACCTTGTTGCTGAACTCTGTTTCCCGAAGCGGCCAGGCGCGCGTCCGACGCGAGAAGAATCCCATCTCCCGCACAACCCGTGTCACGAAGGATTGACTGCCAAGTACCTGCCCATTTGAGAAAGCGACGATCCGCGCACATGGTATGGCATAACTGACAGGGAAACCGTATCCGACCATTTCGCCATCGAGACGAGCCTGCCCCTGCTGTGCGACCACGTCGCCATGTAGAGCTGCACTCCGTCCGCTCCAAGCATAATCCGCCGTATCGCTCACAATCCCTGCGCGAACGGGATTTGCCTCGATGTATGCGCGCAACCATCCGGAGTACACCCCCTTCTCGACCAACAAGCTCTTAAAACGTCCCGTCCACATTGTGCCGACATGGTTGTACTCGCGATTGTACCACATAGTGAATAGTTCCTTCAGCGTCTTCATGAATTCGCTTAGGTCATACATCCGGCGTACAAAACGGGCGCGATCGAACTCAAATCGCTCTATTTGCCCGGAGTTTCGCCATTTGTCCCACTGCCGCCGGACAGCGTCGGCGCGCACTTCGCCGTTTAGTACGCTGATTCGCCGTAGTATCTCCTTGTCGTCAAGCGCGCACGCCTCTGGTACTTGCACAAATAGATGAAAGTGGTTGTCCATAATTGTGTACGTCCCCAATTCCACGCCCGAAAACTCAAGCGCACGGTGGAGCAGGTCAAGCAAACGTGACTTGACCCTATCCGACTCAAGCAAATACTCTTGATTCACCACACGTGCAATGATGTGGTACCAGGCTGCACCCTTCTCTTTGACTCTCTTTTTTCGTGCCATAGGTATTTCCTTTCTCGTTAGTTGTCCTTGGCGCAGATAGTCTATCTGATTATCGTGTGATAATCATCACACAATCATCACATAATCATCACATGATTATCACGTCCACGTGATGATTCGTAGTTCACAGCGGGGACAGACCCCTGGAAATCTTGTGGGGACAGACCCCTGGAAATCCAGTGGGGACAGACCCACGAAAGTCCAGTGGAGTCCATTGGGGACAGACCCCCATAAATCGCATTTCGTAAATTATTCCGTTTTTGAAATCCGCATAGTGCAACCAAATGAAACCTTATGGTATAATAGTCGCCGCCATGGACAAACTAGAAGAACAAATCTCGGAGCTGAAAAAAGCTCGCAACGCCGTTATCCTCGCGCACAACTACGAGCGCGACGAAGTGCAGGACATCGCCGATTTCACTGGCGACTCGCTCGAGCTCGCACGAAAGGCCGCGTCCGTTGAGGCGGACGTAATCGTGTTCTGCGGAGTCTATTTCATGGCCGAGACGGCCGCCATCCTCAACACCGCGAAAAAAGTCCTCATCCCCGACCCCTCGGCGGGTTGTCCGATGGCGGACATGATCACCGGCGAGCAGCTCCGCGCGCTCAAGGCACAGCATCCCGGCGCAGCAGCGGTCTGCTATGTGAACTCCACCGCCGAGGTGAAGGCCGAGTGCGACATCTGCGTCACGTCAGGCAACGCCGAGAAGGTTATGGCGCAGTTCCCGAAAGACCGCGAGATCCTGTTCGTGCCTGACCAGCACCTCGGCTCGCACATCGCGGACAAGCTCGGCGTGACCTACGTCCTCTGGCCCGGTTACTGCCCCACGCATGCGCGCCTCACCGCAAAGCAGATTGCCGCCGCCCGCGCCGCGCACCCTGGCGCCACCGTGATGGTCCACCCGGAATGCCCTCGCGAAGTGCGCGACGCAGCCGACCAGCGCCTCTCCACCGGCGGCATGTGCGCCTACGCGCGCAACTCTTCCGACACGGAGTTCATAGTCGGCACCGAGCTCGGCATCCTCCACCGCCTGCGTAAGGAAAACCCCGGCAAGCAATTCTACCCCGCCGCCGAGCTCGTCTGCCCCAACATGAAGAAGACCACGCTCGACAAGGTGCGCGACTGCCTGCGTGACCTCTCGCCCATCGTCACCGTGCCAGAGGACATCGCCGTCCGCGCCAAGCACGCAATCGACGCCATGCTCGCCGTCACCTGACCACCTCCCACACGAAAGAATCGCGTTGCCGCGACCGCATGTTTAAACATACACCATGGCTTCTATTCCACCTACTTCCGTGACTTTGCTAAAAGACCTATCCGGCGACACGACTAGCGTCCGCTGGACGGAGTTCCATGACAAATACGCCGGACCGATGCGCGCCTTCCTGCGGACGCACTACCCCACGGTTGAGGCTGACGACGTGATCCAGGAAGTGCTCATCGCCCTCATGAAGTGCCTGCCGCATTACCAATATGTCCCTGACGAACATGGCTACTTCCACAACTACTTGATGGGCATTGTGAAACACAAAGCCGAGGATGCCCTCCGCCACATGAAATTCAGAACCATCTTGATCTCTGAGCTTGAAAAAGAGGCAAAGGAGCGGATGAAGCACTTGCGGCGACCGGATGACGAAGCAGCAGAAGCGGCCTGGCAGAACAACACGAAGGAAGCTGCCTTGCAGCAACTGCTAGCGGATAGCTCTATCCTGCCTTCCACGCGCGAGATATTCCGCCATGTGGCGGTCATGCACGAAAAGCCAGCAGACGTTGCCAGCAAGTTCGGCATAACCCGCAACAACGTGGACCAGATCAAGGCCCGCATGATCGCGCGCCTCAGGGACCTCATCGCCAGCATGGCCGCAGCGGCGAACTAGTACACCTGAAGGAGCATTTCCGCGCGCTTGTTGTTCTGTCGCGTCGCACGGTAGAGCCAAGTCTCCCCTCGCTCCTGGTCTCGCGCCACGCCGCGTCCCTCAAGAAAACATTCCCCAACGAGCGTCTGCGAGGGCGCATGGCCACGCAATGCAGCCCTCATCGCAAGTTCAAATCCGCTCTTCTCGTCCTTCTCAACCCCGATGCCGTTAAGACGGCAGAACGCCAGGCCGTTGATCGCGTTGAGATCGTCCTGTTCGGCCCCGCGGGCGTACCACTCGGCAGCCTCGCCCACGTTCTTTTCGCAACCCAGGCCGTTTAGCAGACAGTATGCGAGCGATGCCTGCGCGGAGGCATCTCCCGTATTTGCAGCTTTGCGGTACCACGCCACGGCGGCAACACGGTTCGTGGGAGTCCCCCTCCCGTAAAAACATGCCTCGGCCACGGCAAGCTGCGCAAGTATCTCCCCCTCCTCCGCCAACGGCGACATCCGCTCAAAATACGCCTCTTCCGACTCGTCTGGCCGCTGCAACACCTCCTCTGCGGGATCCACAGGAGCGGGTGGCTCTTCGCTTTCCACATCTGGATTAGGTGCGACCACCACCACCGGTTCCTGCGGCACAAGCAAGTCCACCAACTTTTTCTTTATCTCAGCGCGGAACACTAAGGCAAGAACCATGGCGGCCACGCCAAGCGCGACCAGCAACCACAGGACGACAGTATGCCTGTTCCTGCGGCGAACCGCCGCCGCAAAAGCCTGCGCCGACTCGTAGCGTTCCGTCGGGATTTCGCGCGTGGCACGATGGATTATCGAACGCATGGTCGAGGGGGGATTCTCCCCGTACAAATACCACGCTATCTTGCCAAGCGAGAAGACGTCGCCCTGCACAAGCGACTTGCCCTCAAGTAGCTGCTCCGGCGCGGCGAAGTCAATCGTGCCGACGCCGACGGGCTTGCCGTCCACCATGGAGACCTTGCGCGGCTTCCAGCCAAGAGGCGTGTGCTCATTGCCGCACTGCTTCACAAGGCCGAGGTCGATCAGGACAGGATCGCCGTTCCTTCGCAGAAGGATGTTACCTGGCTTCAGGTCGCGGTGGACGTACCCCGCCTCGTGCAGTGTCTGAACCGCCTTCGCGACCTTGTTCATGAAGCCCGGCACATCGCCGCGAGGCATCGGATCGGGCAACGGCAGGAGGTATTCCATCACGTAGTACGGCCTCCCGCCGAACTCGCCGGCACCGAAAAAGCGCGGTAGGGACGGCAGCGACAGGAAGCGAAGTGCGTCGATCTCAGCCAGGAATCGGGTCTTCAGGTTGCGCGCGTCATTGACCAGGAGTTTCAGCGCGCCCTCGTAGCTGAGCCGCAGGTTCCGCACACGGTACACTTCGGATGACAACCCTGCACCGAGGTAGGCCTCGACGTGCCATTCCCCCACGCACGTGCCGCACCGGAGCCGACCACACCCGCCGCCTTCGCTCGGGCGCGATTCCAGCCACGCCTCTATGGAATCTGTCCCCGCGTCGTTCATTTACAGACGGCCAGCCAGCGCCGTGCTGCACACAAGGCCGTCATCGCGCGACTGGCCGATACGCGCAAAGGCGTCTTTCGCCTCGCGCACGAGTTCGCCGGCGGAAATCTCGCCTACGCCGTGCATGCGCAGATACCGAAGGCCGCGCCGACGCGCCGCGCGTGCCCGCGCCACCCCTGCGGACTCCGCCTGCGCGAGAGCGGCGACGTTCCGCGCGCTGAGCGCGGCGTTTCCCCAACCGCCAGAGGCGTCCTGCGTGCGCACAAGCGCGTCCACGGCCCTGTCCAGCGCAGAGCGGTCGGCCGATGGATCCCTTGCAAGAACCGTTACGGCAAACGCCTGCACGTATTGCGCGGCGGATGAGTCGGAGAATGACCCGTCCCCGCGCTGGCAGGCGGCCAGGCGCGCCACGGACATCTCAGGTACAGGACGCAACACCAGCGACACGAATGCGAATACTGCCAAGATGGATGCCGCCGCCGCGAACAGCATGGGCGGCGACAGCCACCGTGTGCGGAAACGGACAAAGCCCCCTTCGCGCGGCAGGTGCGCCAGCACGCGCGCGGCGAATCCCGCCTCCACGTGCGCCTGCGGCGCGCGCTTAAGCGCGGACACTACGTCGCGGAGGCCGTCTCCGGCCTCGCGTAGATCACGTTCAAGGTCTGCGTTCATTCATCAGCTCCTTCAGTTTTTTCAATGCGTTGAACATCCTTGACTTGACGGTCCCCTCCGGGATACCCAAGATCTCCGCAACGTCCGCGTACGGGAGATCCTGAAACACTCCCAGTTCCACGACGTCGCGCATCGCGGGCGGCAGGGACGCCACGGCGCGGCGAACGCGATCGCCCGACCCGTCGTCACCCGGATCGGCAGGCCGACACGCCGTCGCCGCCTCGCCGGCCGTCGACATCGTGCCCGCAGTCGCCTCCGTCTCCACCTGGCGCTCAAGTTCCTCCTCAAGGCCATGCCTATGGCCCTCGGCGCGGAAGAAGTCGATAGTGACCTGCCCCGCAAGGAGGAAAAGGAACGTCGTCAGCTTCGCCGTGGGAGCGTACCGGTTCCGGTAACGCCAAAGCCGTAACAGCGTTCGCTGGGCGAGATCCTGTCCGTCACAGTATGAAACGCCCTTGCGCAGGAAAAAGTTCAGCAAAACATCCTGATAGCGCACTACCAACTCGGCGAACGCGCGCTCATCTCCCTTGGCGGTCCGAGCCATAAGCTCGGCATCCGACGAATCACTCACCTGTCGTCTCCCGAATTCAGCTCCTCGCGGTCGGCACAGAAGGAATCGGCCCAAGTGGCGACCATACCGACAATCTGCGAACGAACGGCTATCGGTCCCTGGGCGTACGTGCCGGGACGCATGAAACCCACACCCGCAAGCAGGAAAATTAACACGGCGCTCTTGAAGGCGCCGCTCAATCCGCCCAACAGGGCGTTAGTGGGCTGCGGCACGAGGAAAGACACGAACTTGTTGACCAGCAGCCGCACGAATCCGAACGCGACAAGCCCCAACACGAAGTCGGCGACACCGGCGGCAGCCAGTTCCGTCATGTCCCCCTTGTTGAACCCGACTGAGCGCACGAACTCGTGCGCACCGCCATAAAGGAAATACCCGGCAGCGGCCGCCGCTACAAATCCGGCGAAGGAGGCGAGCTCCCCGGAGAGGCCCCTGACCAACCCGATGCCAACTATAAGGGCAACGACACCGAGCAGGGCTAGATCAAGCGGCGCGAGGTCCATCACTTACCTAAGTCTTTCCGGTATTCGGCCCAGGCATTCGCCAGCTTGACGCTACCCGCCTTGATCAGCGCGCCTATCAGCTGATCGAGGGCTTCCTTGTTCTGGGGATCGTGGGCGACTGCGCGGTTCATGATTTCAACGGCCTGTACCCAAAGCTTGTTCTCGCGTGCCAGACGCGCCACCTCAAGGTAGTTCTTCTGCACTGCGGGTTTCTGGTCTATGGCGGCGCGATAGGCCCGAATCGCCTTCCTTACACCTTCTGCGGACTTGTCCGTACTCCTCAGAATGCGTGCATAACCCAATGCGGCGGCGTATGACATGGGATCGGCAGCGTAGGCGTCGGCATACTTCTTCTTCGCCGCTGTCAGCTTGTTCTTGGCCTCAAGCTCCTCGGCCTCGCGGATCAGCGCGGCCGCAACGCTGGGCTTGCCGCTGCTGGCACCAGGCCGCGCGGCAGCAATGCTGGCGAGCGTCTTGCGCAGTTCGGGGACAACCTCGTAGTTGACCTTCTTTGCACGCGGGTCTCCCGGCTTTGACAGGCGGGCGAACATCCGGAAATGCTCCTCGGCGGCCTCGTAGAAACGGTAGACGTCGCGATAGATCAACCCCAGGTAGTACCAAGCCGCTTCATTCTTCATATCGAGCCGCCGCGCCTGCAGAAACATAATGCGCGCGACATCGGCGTTATGCTGCAGGAATTCGACAGTGCCCAGGCCTGCGTACGCCTTCGCCCGCAAGGCAGGGGGAAGCGACTTCGTCTTGATGACGGAGGAGAAGCTCGAACGCGCCTGCTCATAGTCCTGCCGGAGGCAGGCTGCCTGCCCGGCGACCAGACACGCCTCGGCAGACTCTGGCTGAAGCGCCTGCGCCTTTTCGGCCGCGTCTGTCGCCGCGGCAGCGTCCTTCTGGGCGACAGCCGCGACGCCGGCGTTCACGAGCGCGTTGAGGTCCGCCGCCTCCTCCGTCGCTGGAGCCGGAGCCTTGGCGGTGTCCGAAGATTCTTTGCCGCACCCCGCGACGAGCGTCGCGAAGAGCGCGATGGAGCATGCTTGCAGGGTCATTTTCATAAAGGGTCCTTTCAGGGATGTGCCTATATGATACCACGAATCCGCGCGCGCGGGAAGTCGAATAAATTCTTTTGCAAAAAAACGCCGCCGACGAACCGTTTCACGGAGAAGCGGTCAGCGGCGGCGGCTGAGGGGGACGAGCCCGTCCCCTTACTTCTTCTTGAAGCTCTCCTCGACAGCGACTGCGACTGCGACCGTCGCGCCAACCATCGGGTTATTGCCCATGCCGATGAGGCCCATCATCTCCACGTGCGCGGGCACCGAGCTGGAGCCGGCGAACTGAGCGTCGGAGTGCATGCGGCCCATCGTGTCCGTCATGCCGTAGCTGGACGGGCCGGCGGCCATGTTGTCCGGGTGGAGCGTGCGGCCCGTGCCGCCGCCCGAGGCCACGGAGAAGTACTTCTTGCCGTTCTCGATGCACCACTTCTTGTAGGTGCCGGCGACGGGATGCTGGAAGCGCGTCGGGTTCGTGGAGTTGCCCGTGATGGACACGCCCACGTTCTCGAGCTTCATGATCGCGACGCCCTCGGGGACGTTGTCCGCGCCGTAGCAGTTCACGGCCGCGCGCGGGCCCTTGGAGAAGGGCTTCTTCTCGACCACGCGCACCTTTTCGGTCTTGTTGTTGAAGGCCGTCTTCACGTAGGTGAAGCCGTTGATGCGGCTGATGATGTAGGCGGCATCCTTGCCGAGGCCGTTCAGGATCACGCGGAGGTTCGTCTTGCGTACCTTGTTCGCGTTGAGGGCGATCTTGATCGCGCCCTCGGCGGCGGCGAACGACTCGTGTCCCGCGAGGAACGCGAAGCATTCGGTCGCGTCGTCAAGGAGCATCGCGCCCAGGTTGCCGTGTCCGCGGCCGACCTGGCGGTTCTCCGCCACGGAGCCGGGGATGCAGAACGCCTGGAGCCCGACGCCGATCTCGGCGGCGGCGTCCTTCGCCTTCACGCAGCCTTTCTTGATCGCCCGATCTTGTAGGGGTCGAATCCAGCCTTGAGGCAGATGTCGCGGCACTCTTCGATGGTCTTGATGCCGTAGGGCTTCAGCGCGGCCAGGATCTTGGCCTCGCGGCGCTCGTAGCCTTCGAACAGCTTCTCGGAGGAAGCCTTCTTCGTTGTCTTCTTGGTAGCCATTTCTCAAATTCCTTTCACTGGTAACTAGCCACTAGTCACTAACCACTAGCCACTAATCACTCCTTGCGGGGATCGATGTACTTGGCGGCGCCCTCGAACTGTCCGTAGTGGCCCTTGGCCTTCTCCCACGCCTCGTTCGGGGTCATGCCCTTCTTGATGAAGTCGGTCATCTTGCCAAGCGAGACGAACTCGTAGCCGATCACCTCGTTGTCCTTGTTGAGAGCCATGCGCGTGCAGTAGCCCTCGGTCATCTCCAAGTAGCGGGGACCCTTCGCCTTCGTGGCGTACATCGTGCCGACCATCGAGCGGAGACCCTTGCCGAGGTCCTCAAGACCGGCGCCGATAACGAGGCCGCCGTCAGAGAACGCGCTCTGGGTGCGTCCGTAGACGATCTGCAGGAAGAGCTCGCGCATCGCGGTGTTGATCGCGTCGCACACGAGGTCCGTGTTCAGGGCCTCGAGGATCGTCTTGCCCACGAGGATCTCGCTCGCCATCGCCGCGGAGTGCGTCATGCCCGAGCAGCCGATCGTCTCCACGAGCGCCTCCTCGATCACTCCGTTCTTCACGTTGAGCGACAGCTTGCACGCGCCCTGCTGCGGCGCGCACCAGCCCACGCCGTGCGTGTAGCCGCTGATGTCCTTGATTTGCTTTGCCTGCACCCACTTGCCCTCTTCGGGGATGGGCGCGGGACCATGGTTGCACCCCTTCATCAGGGGGCACTGGTGCTGTACCTCAGTCGAATAGACCATTTTTGACTCCGTTTAGTTGTAAGGGAGCGTGTAGTATACCAAAATTTCCGCGCCCGTTCAATGCTCAAAGGTGAGTGCGCGTGACTTTAGGGTAAGACTGCCGTCCGAGTACTCCACGACATGCGCACAGCAGTTGGGCTGCGTCCCCTTCCAGAAGTCCTCCAAAGGGATTCCTGCCGCCAGGCGCAACACCGTGCGCAGGATGCCGCCATGGGCGACAGCAAGCACGCGCGCGAAGCGCCCGGATAGCGGTGCAAGCTCGTCGTCGAGAAATTTTTTCACGCGCGCCGCGACGGCCTCGAACGACTCGGCACCCTCAGGTGCGACGTAGCGCGGCGGGTCCTGGAAGCAGCAACGGATGTTGTCATCCGCGAAACGTCCTTCGCCGTAGTGCGTCCCCTCGTATGGACCGAACGAGATTTCGCGCAGCCGGACGTCCACGACCGGCTCCAGACCCAACCCCGCGCCGATGACCTGCGCCGTGTGCAGGGCCCGACGGTAGGGGCTTGAGTAGAGCCGGTCAAAAGCAAGGCCCCGAGACAGCATTCCATCGCGGGTGGACTCCGCAACGCGAATCCCAGCGTCGGTGAGGTCTGTCCATTCCGTGGCGCCCTGGATACGCTTCTCGCGGTTCCACTCCGTTTCGCCATGTCTCAGGAAATACACTTCCACGGCGGATCATCTCTCCGACGGCCTCAGGGCCTTCCTTGCCAGCGGCTTACTTGAAGTAGCGCTTCAGCAGGCCCTCGAAGCCCGCGCCGTGGCGAGCCTCGTCCTTGGCCATCTCGTGGACCGTGTCGTGGACTGCGTCGTAGTTCAGCTCTTTCGCGCGCTTGGCGAGCTGGAGCTTGCCTTCGCACGCGCCCTGCTCGGCAGCCGCGCGGAGCTCGAGGTTCTTCTTCGTGGACTTCGTCAGCACGTCGCCCAGCAGCTCGGCGAACTTCGCCGCATGCTCGGCCTCCTCGAACGCATAGCGCTTGAATGCATCCGCGATCTCGGGATAGCCCTCGCGCTCGGCCTGACGGCTCATCGCGAGGTACATGCCCACTTCCGTACACTCGCCCGTGAAGTTCATCTCGAGGCCCTTCACGACCTCGGCGTCAAGGCCCTTGGCCACGCCGATCTCGTGTTCGCAGGCCCACGTCATCTTGTCCGTAGCCTCCTTCACGAGGAATTTGGCGCCGGCGCAGCCGCACTGCGGACACTTCTCCGGCGGTTCGTTGCCTTCATGCACGTAACCGCAGATCGGACACACGTATTTCTTCATTTCTTTTGCTCCTTCTTTTTTTTGCCTTGACGGCAGACGGGATCCTTTCCCGACTGCGCGGACATTATAGCAAAACTCCCCCGTCCCAAACAACCGGCATTTGACATCATTTGACATGCTTCTCCAATACTTTCACGAGGGCGCTTTCGTCACCACAGATTACGACGCTTCCGGCGGGAAACGCCTTCACGGCGTCGCGTTGTTTCTTCGTGCGGCAGCAGGCGTACACCTTGCCGCCGCGCGAGACGAAGAGTTTCAGGAAACTGCACGAATCCTTGCCGGGAACGGGCAGTACTACAGCGTCAAGATGGTCGAGCGAACCGTCCTGGAGTTTGTGGGATGAAACATCCTCAAGGTCCACACCCGGCAGTCCCATCAGTTTCACCGCCAACTCTCCAACCTCCCGCGTCGAGAAGTCGGCGCAGTAGAATCCAAGCGCCAGCCCGCCGCGCACATGAGGATTCAGATTTCCCTCGGCACTCTTTCCCGTCAAATATTTGAGACCGGCGCGGACAACATGGCGGGATCCGGCGAGGTATTCCGGGTGCGTCGCAATGGTGAGAATCCTCCCCTTGCCAATCGTTCCGCCGACGATGGCCGCGCGGCCGCCCATCGCGGGGACGGTGTTAGTGTTGAAAGAATAGACGTTCTGGCTCGCGTACGTCGCAAAGGTTCGGATGTCGGAATCGGGCAACGCCGTCTCGGGTGTAGGCTCGAACACCGGCCCTCCCCAGTAGAGCGTGGTGAATTTCTTTTCGGAAAGACCCAACGCCTTGCGTCCATCGTCCGTGAGCGCGCACTGCACGTCCTTCGAGTTGCCGCGGTACGGACACACCTGCGGACGGTACGGCGTGAGCCCGATGTACGTTCGCTCGGTGGTCGACTGCCCCACGAGATACGCCCCCGCACACGTGCCGTAGTACGCACCGCCGCCGCGCACCCAATTGACGAGGTTCGAACATCCGACCGGTCCCAGCGACTTCATCTGCGTCTGCGACCAACCACCCGGCACCACGAAGAGGTCCACGTCAGCAAGTGCGCCCGACGCCACGTCCGAACCGAGCAGGAAACGCACGTCGTAGTTCGGCGACGAGGCGATTGTGCGGAGCAAACGGAAGAGACACGATCCGCTTGATCCGGGACCGAGCAGGAACCCCGTGCGCACCGCGCCTTCTCTTCGCGGCAAGGCCGCGCCGAACGTCGGCGCTGGAACCGGCGGAAGAGGACGCTTCCGCAGCGCGCGTAGCGTCTCCATCGCCTCGGCCGGTCCTTTCACGAAATGCAGGCCATCGCCATCCTTGACCATTCCCGAAACGCATTTCGCGCCGCGTCCCCACGCGACGACGTGTCCACCTCTTTCGAGAAACCGCTTCAAATCCCGCACACCTACCGGAGCGGCAAGTTTCTTCAGTCGCGACGCGTCCGGCGAGTCGCAGATCACGACCGCGTCCGCGGAACTCGACGCGAACCCTCCGCCGCGCACATGGAAGTCAGAATCCTTCACAAGCTCCATCGCGAACGTTGCGCCTTCCACGCCCGGTGAAAACGACGTGGGACACCCCACGACGAGCTGCCCCGGCTTTTTCTGGTCGCGGACGAACCGGATGGTACGTCCCGTGAGGTAGCGGATGCCGCCGACGACAAGCTCCATCGAGTGCGGATTCACTTCGGGATGGTCGGAGAACACCCAGACCTTCCCCTTTCCATACTTGCCCGCGATGCACGAGGCGTAGCCACCCATCGACGGGCAGTCGGGATCAAGCCTCATGGTGAGGATGTTGCAGCCGAAACGGGCCATCACCGTAAAGTCGCCGAGGCGGGGATGTCCCTCGCAGGGCGTCATCACCGGCCCCCTGTGATAGGTGGTGGTGTGAATCCCCGGTTCGATCCCCGCAAGGTCGCGCGCGCAGTCCGCCCAGATCGTGTTGATCGTTCCGCCGCCACGCGGCGGCGCCTCGACCCGCGTGTACGGGATGATGCCGAGGCCCTTGTATTTCGCGGTCTCCATCATCAGGAGCGCCCCGGCACACGAACCGAGATAGCCGCCGCCTTCGCGAATGAACCGCTCGAGCGCCACGCGGCCCTCATCGCCGAGCGACACGCTGATATCCACGCTCGATCCGCCGGACATCAACAACACGTCCACGCCGGAAAGCGCGCCCGCGCGCACCGACGCGCCGTCGATGAACTTCGCCTCGCAGTCCGGCGAAAGCGCCGCCAGCCTGGAGTACGCCAACACAGACCCGCGCGCACCAACGTCGGCATAGACTCCTACGCGCAGTTTCTCGCGCGAAGCTGTTTCGGGTTTCGTCACCGCATTCGCCAACACGCAAACCGCCACACCGGTTACCAACATCAATATTTTCTTCATCATGTTTCCTCTGCTTTCCGCAAAGTGCCGTTATAGTACCAAATCCCCTCTCCGAGTTCAATCCAATGATGTGGCAAGACCGCCCTTGCAACATCGGGAGGACCGCGCTTGTCGCAGCCACCTCGGGGAAGCGGCGCTCTCGCCGCTTCATCTGGCAGAGCCCCCTACTGCACCTCCACCACCACCTCGAAGAACCGCATCGCCACCTTCTCCGCCGACACCCCTTTAAATTATTCAGCTTTCAACTTGTAGAACCGCTGCGGGTCGGATTCGTGGTTGAAAATCAGCGTGCCGTTGTCGCCGACCGTAAGCGTCCGTTCCTCGGGGTACAACCAGTCGGTAAGGTCGGTCGTGGAGAGAACCTTCAGGGTCACGCCTTCCGTGTGGACCAGCGGCGGCGTGGTGATGAC
>CADCOC010000114.1:27712-35601 GCA_902802945.1 uncultured bacterium
CGTCCGTTCCTCGGGGTACAACCAGTCGGTAAGGTCGGTCGTGGAGAGAACCTTCAGGGTCACGCCTTCCGTGTGGACCAGCGGCGGCGTGGTGATGACGGGCTTGCCGTTCTCGTTGAAGGAAATCGTCATCAGCGGCGCATTTGTCGCCGCGTCACCAAAGGCGTAGATGAAGGCGTTCGCGACCTTGTCGTCCAGCCCGTATCCGCCCATTGCGGCCGCAGTCCCCTTACCGGCGAGTCCGACCGAGACGGCCCATGCGCCATATCCGCTCTCCGCGCCGCCTGTGTATTGAACCTTCTCCGCGGCGATCGTCGCCCAGTTGCCGGTCGCGCCGTTCTCGACGCCGTAGCCCGTGCCGTCGAAAGGCACCGTGAGGACAAGTCCTGAGGAGGTGCCGTCAAAAGCCCAGTTGTCGAGGGCGGGCGCCGTCTCGCCCTGGAAGACGATGTTCGTGAGCGCCGTAGTGCCCTTGAAAGAGTAGTTGCCGATCGTCTCGACGCTCTCCGGCAGGACGATTTCCCCGAGCGGATGAAGTACGACGTATACCGGGCGAACGGCTGGTTCTACGGGTCCGGCGCGATGGAGAGCGGGTGCAAGTGCGTCGTGGGACAGCGCTTCAAGCAGTCCGGCATGATCTGGTCCCTGAATGGTTCAAGGGCTCTGCTCGCCATCCGTGCGCTCTACAAGTCAAACCGGCTCGAGGAGTTCTTCAACCATCTCGTAGCTGGTCTCCCCCAGGTGGCCTGCTCTGCATAATCTTTGCGCCCTTTGCGTTCTTTGCGGCGAAAAACCATCAGCGGTGCATAAAAATCTCTTTGCACCCGAATTTGGGATGTTGAAGTTTTGCGCATGGGGGCGCGGGGGTGGGGTGAGATGCCGTGGGTTGACGTGAGACGATAGACGTGAGACGTGAGTGTGAGACGTGAGACGTGAGGCTTCGCCAATGTCTCGCGCGTCTCACGTCTCGCGTCACCACCGGCTCGTCTCGCGTCTATCGTCTCACGTCACCGCTCGTCCCTTTCTTCTCTTTCCGTTGAAAGAATCTGCCGTCATTATACCAAAACTTGCCGCCTTTGTAGCAGAAAAAGGCCGCTTCATTAAAGATAAAGGCGGCAAAATGCCTGGGTGGCCCTAGGGGACGGAGCCGATGGCCTTATGGGACGGAGCGGGCGCGTGCGCGGTGCAGCCAACGGCTCGCCCGGAGGGCTCGCCCCACCATTCTGCGGTGGAGCGCGGATTCTCAGTTAATGTAAGTGATTGTGGTAAAAGGTACGGACTACTCAATCGGCAATCACCGCAATCGTCTCGCCCTTCGTGACAGCGGCGCCGTGTTTCGCGAGGAACGTAATCTTGCCGGAGGCCGTGGCCTTGATCGGGTTGAAGAGTTTCATTGCCTCGACAATGCAGACGGCGTCGCCGGCCTTGACGGATGCACCGTCCGCCGCGAGCTCCGGCTTGCCCGGACCCGCGCTACGGTAGAATGTGCCGTTGAGCGGCGCCACCACGGGCGTGCCCGTGGGCTCTTGGGTCGGGGAAGCGACACTCTTGTCGCTTCCCGTTGCCTGAAGCGGCGAGAGCGCCGCTTCTCCGACTTTGCCACCCTGCGCCGCCTCTCCAAGCTTGACGGCGGAAAGATCCACCTTCGTGCCGCCGCACGCCGCCATGAGCGCGGCGAACGCCTTGCCGATTTCGGCGAACTTGGCAGTCTCGGCGTCGGCTGCAGGTGCCGGCGTCGCAGCGGACTCCGCCTTCTGCATCTCCACGTCGGCGGGAATCGGGTCCTTCGCGTCGTCAGGCTGCGCACGCCACTTGAAGTAGCCGAGCGCGACCTCTGGGAAGAGACAGTAAGAAAGGATGTCCTCCTCCGCCTGCACGAGCTTTGCGGGGATTTCCCGCGCGGCGGCGGCTAGGCCGGGCTTCAGGAGGTCGGCCGGACGGCAGGTGATCGGCTTGAGGCCGCCCTGCAGCTTCTTCGCGAGCTTCTTCTCGATCGGCGCAGGGGTGCGTCCGTAGTAGCCGGCGGCGTAGTGCTTCGTCTCGTCCGTGACCATCGAATAGCGCTTGCCGGAGAGGACGTTCAGCACGCTCTGCACGCCGACGATCTGCGAGGTCGGCGTGACTAGCGGCGGATACCCCATGTCGGCGCGCGTCTTCGGCAGCTCCTCCAGCACCTCGGGGAGGCGGTCGAGCGCGTCCTGCTGGGCGAGCTGACTGCGGAGGTTGGAGATCATGCCGCCGGGAATCGCGTGTACGAGAACACCCGCGTCCACGGCTTCCACCTTCGCTGTGGATGCCGGCTGGCGTTTCTTCTTGAGGCCCTGGAAATAGGCGTTGATCTCGGCGAGCTTCTTCTGGTCAAGACCCGTATCGTAGCCCTCGCTCTCGAGAATCGCGACCATCGACTCGCACGGCGGCTGGGAGCTGAAGCTGGACATCGTAGAGATCGCGCAGTCCACGCAGCCAGCGCCCGCCTCGACGGCGGCGAGGTACATCGCGGCCGCCATGCCGCTCGTCATGTGGGAGTGAATCTGGATCGGCATTTCGGGAAGCGCCTTCACGAGCGCGCCCACGAGCTCGCGCGCAGCGCCGGGCGTGAGGATGCCCGCCATGTCCTTGATGGCGAGGGAATCGATGCCCATCGCCTCCTGCTCCTTCGCGAGCTTCACGTAGTTCTCGACCGTGTGGACAGGCGAAGTGGTATAGGAAATCGTGCCCTGCGCATGGCCGCCGTACTTCTTCACGCTCGCGATGGCCTTCTCGAGGTTGCGCGGGTCGTTCAGCGCGTCGAACACGCGGAAGATGTCCATGCCGTTCTCGCAGGCAAGCGCCACGAAGCGATCCACGATGTCGTCCGGGTAGTGCTTGTAGCCGAGGATGTTCTGTCCGCGCAAGAGCATCTGGAGGGGCGTCTTCTTGCAGACGGACTTGATCTGCCGCAGGCGCTCCCACGGGTTCTCGCGCAGGAAGCGCATGCAAACGTCAAACGTCGCACCGCCCCAACATTCGAGCGAGTAGTAGCCGGCATCGTCAATCGCCTCGGCGATCTGGAGGATGTCGTCCGTGCGCATGCGCGTGGCCCAGAGGGACTGGTGCGCGTCGCGCAAGGTCGTGTCGGTAATGCGGATTCTCTTCTGCGTGTCGTTTTTCATGGCGGATATTCTACCATATCCGCCCGCGCGGGTAAAGCGGAGCGTGACAAATAGTGTTGCGGAAAAATAAAATGAAATTCACGGTTGAAACATGCGCGGGGATTCGGTATACTATTCGCCGTTTTTCCGATGGCGAGAGTAGCTCAATTGGTAGAGCATCAGATTGTGGATCTGAGGGTTGCGGGATCGTGCCCCGTCTCTTGCCCCATTTTTTTGAACCGTCCGAGGCTTAGTCGGGCGGTTTTTTCATGCTTATGCGGGGCAGCGGTGGACGATTGCGCGCCGCAGCGTGAGGGGGTCTGAATACGCGACGCCCGAATCTGCGGGCAGGCCGAATGCAAGGCGCGTCACCTTAACGGGTGCGGCTGCGGAGGGGAACTCGCGCAGAGTCTCCGCGAGATATCCAGCCGTGGCGTCCCCTTCCATGTCCGTGGAGAGCGCGAGCAGCACCTCGCCGAATCCCTCGCGCGCGATGCGGTCCTTCAGTTCCGCGATGCGGAGTTTGTCGGGGCCGCAGTGGCGCACGGGGGAGAGCTTGCCGGCGAGGACGTGGTAGCGTCCGCGGAACGCGCCGGACGACTCGATCGTCACGACGTCCGCCGCCTCCTCCACCACGCACACCACGCCGCCGTCGCGCGTCGCGTCCGTACAGAGCGCGCATGGGTCCTCGCCACGCACCGTGAACGCGCCGCAGCGCGCGCACGCGCATACGTTCGCCTGCGCGTCGCGCAATGCGAGGACGAGCGGCTCAAGCAGACGCTCCGGCTCGCGCACGAGCGCAAGCGCGGCGCGTCCGGCGCTGCGCCGACCGAGGCCGGGCAAGCGGCCGAGGTTCCGCACGAGGTTTTCGATCGGCGCGAGCATCACTGCCCGAAGAGGCCCGACATCCCGCCGGACTTCATCATGTTCGCCATCTGCTCCTGCGTCGCCTTCTTGACGTTCTTGAGCGCGCCGCTGATGACGTTGAAGAGCATGGTCTCGAAGCGCTCCTTCTTGCCGGAAACGACCTCGGCCCACGTCTCGGGCGCGATCTTGATCGACGTGATCGTCATGTCGCCGCGTGCAGTGGCCGTAATGCCGCCGTTGGAGTACTCCACCGTGATCTTCTCGATTTCGGCCTGAAGCCTCTTTGCCTCGCTGCGCATCTGCATGGCCTGCTTGATTCCGTCAAAGAATCCCATAACTAACTCCGTTCTTTTTTGCTTTGTATGAAATCACCCTCGGCGTCGTCTTCAACAGACGCGCGGCCGCCGAGACATTGCCGCGTGCCCGTTTGAGCACCTGCTCCAGAATCGCTTTCTCAAAGGCCGCATGGATCTCCTGCCAGCTTTCGCCGTTCCAGACGAAGCGCGGCCTTGAGAGTTTCGCCGCCCAGCGCCGCACCGCAAGCGGAAGATCTGCGACCTCCACGGACTCGCCGAAACTCACGAGTTCCGCCTCGCGCGCGGCGCGTGCCTTGTCCGCGGGATTCTTCCACGGATAGGCGTCCAGCGCCGCGCGGGCCTCATCAGACCAGCTTCTTTCCACTCAGCTCCTCGTATGCCTTCACGTAGATCTCGCGCGTGCGCGCGATCACGTCGTCCGGGAGCACAGGCCCCGGAGGTTGGTGGTTGAAGTGGATGGAATCGAGCCAGTCGCGCACGAACTGCTTGTCGAGCGACGGCGGGTTCGCGCCCACCGCGTAGGAAGACTGCGGCCAAAAGCGGGAACTGTCGGGCGTGAGCACCTCGTCCGCGAGAATAAGCGAGCCGTCCGCGTCCTTGCCGAACTCGAACTTAGTGTCCGCTATGATGATGCCGTGCTGGAGCGCGTAGTCCGCCGCCTTGGAGTAGAGTCCGATCGTGGCGTCCTTGAGGAGCTTCGCCGTGTCCGCACCCACGAGCGCCTCCGTCTGCGCGTAGTCGATCGCCTCGTCGTGGTCGCCGATCGCCGCCTTCGTGGTGGGCGTGAAAAGCACCTCGTCGAGCTTGGAGGCGTTCTGGTAGCCTTCGCGGAGCTTCTGTCCGTTGACCGTGCCGGACTTCTGGTACTCCTTCCAGCCGCTGCCGGTGAGGTAGCCGCGCGCGATGCACTCCACCTCCACCATGTTCACCTTCTTCACGAGCATAGAGCGTCCGCGCAGGTCGTCCTTCACGCCCTGGAGCGCGGCGGGATACTGGTCAACGTCCGCCGTGACGAGGTGATTCTTCATGCCGAGGAAGTCGAGCCAGAAGAGCGAGAGCTGGTTGAGCACCTTGCCCTTGTCCGGCACGCCGCACGGGAGGATCACGTCGAACGCGCTGATGCGGTCCGTGACCACCATCAGGAGCGTGTCGCCGAGGTCGAACACGTCGCGCACCTTCCCGCTCTTCGGCGGGGGAAGGCCTGGAATGCGCGTTTCGAGAAGCGCATGGTTCTTGTCGTATGTCATCTTTCAAATCCTTTCAGATACGGGGAAGATTATACCAAATCGCCGTCCGCGCTTCCAGTATGGAAATTGCGGTGGTGGTGACGGTGGCGGTGACGAGGCGCCGAGGGCCAGAGTATCCCCCAGAGAATCCACAGCAGCGCCGGCAATCCGCCGCCTACCGCGTATGCGATGCGCGAATCGGGGAATACGGGTTTCGACGGCACGGACGCCGCGCGCACCACGCGAACGTGGTCCGCATCCTGTCCGGCCGCCACGCGCATCTCGTTCTCCTTCTTCAGCGCCTCCTCGTACATCTCGCGCGTGACCCTCTTCTCTTCCTGCAGTCGCTCGATTCCGCCGCTGGCCTCGGTCGCGCGGAGACTCATCCCCTCCAGTTCGGCGCGCAGGCCGCTGGCCGTGCGGCGAAACGCCTTCAGCTGGTTCTGGGCGGCCGTCAGGTTGCTGTCCGCCACGGCGGACGCCCCAACGATCACGTCCGCGAACTGCTTCGCCGTCGAGACCAGCATCTTCTTCGCAATCTCCACCTCAGGATGCTCCTCCGTGTACTTGGAGCGCAGGTTGGCAAGGCGGCTCCGCGCGGCGGACCACGCAGCATGGGAGCGCCGCACCTCCGACTCCTTTGGCACCGACGACGGAAAAGCGCCAAGGTCTCCAGGACGCGTCCGCGCCACCTCCATGAAACTCGCCAACGTCTCGGCCTCCCGCACGCGCTTTTCCTGTTCGAGGATGTTGGCGGTGGCCTGCGCGAGACTCTGCTCGAGTAGACGCCGCTCCGAAGCCTGCGCGTCAGTCGCGCTGGCCGTACGCAGCGCAAGCAGTTTTTGCGTGATGCGCTCGTCAGCCTCACGCAGCCGCTCAACTTCCGCGCTGATCTGCGTAGTGGCCTTGCTGAAACGCGACGCGTTCGCCTTCTCCGTGTACGCGACAAGCGCCTCTGCGGCAGAGGTGGCGCGCGCCGCCACGTCTTCGCCGCTCGCCCCGCGCGCAGTCACCGACACGAGACGCGACCTCGGCACGCGCTCTATTTCCGCGCCCGCAAGCTCTCCGGCCAGTTCCGCCCGCCAGACCTCGAGGCGCGTGTTGAGGTTTTCCTCGAACCCTCCCTCGGCCTGGTGTCCGAAAGCGACCTCGCATTCGCACCGGGCCTCGTAGCGGGGCGTTGCGAAACGGCACACGCCCCATGCTGCGCCGAGTCCGACGGCGAGAAGCAATATCAAGGAAAGAAAACGCATAATGCCACACCCCAAACCATTCAGACTAGCGACTTCACGAGCGCAACGGCATCGCGCGCATCGCGGGCAGTGAGAATAGGCGTTACGGCTCGTCCCCGCACGACGTCGAGGAAATACCGCTGCTCCGCCTCGTAGGCCGAACGCGCGGAAACCTTCGGCGCATACGGCTTGCCCTTCTGCGGATAGACCATAAACGGCGTCGCGCGCTTCGCGTCGAACACGACCGTGGCATCCTCAAGCACCACGCGGAACGATGCCTCGAACCCATGCGTCTTCGAGACGGCCCACGAGGCGGTCGCCGTCACCACCTTGTCGGGGTAGGCGTAGCGCACCTGCGCGTGGTCGAGAAGCCCGCCGGCGCGACGGTGTACCACGGCGTCCGTGCCCTTCGGCGGGCCGAAGAGGAAGCGCACCATGTCCGCATCGTGGATGTGCAGGTCGAGAAGACAGCCGCCCGACTTCTTCTCGTCGAAGAACCAGCCGTGCGTGCCCTTGCCGTCCGGCGGCGGCGTGACGCGGGAGAACTCCGCAGCCACAACCTTGCCGTACTTGCCGGAGTCGATCAGCTTCTTGAGAGCCGCGTACTCGGGCCAGAAGCGGAGGCAGTGGCCCACGAGAAGCGTCCGCCCCGCGCGCTTCGCGGCGGCGAGCATCCGGTCGCATGACGCCACGTCAAGCGCCATCGGCTTCTCGCAGAGCACGTGGCAGCCGGCCTTCAGCGCGGCGACCGTCGCCTCCGGGTGGAGCGGCGTGGGAAGCGTGACGTCCACGACGTCGAATCCACCCGCCGCAAGCATCTTCCCCATGTCGTCGTAGAGGTCAATGCCCGTGAAGTCGGTGGAGGCGTCCACGCCCGCGATGTTCCCGTCCGAAACATCGCGGAACTGCGCGAGATTGGCGTCGCAGATCGCAACGACACGAACTCCGGGAATCCGTTTCCAGTTCCCGTAGTGCAACCGGCCCATGAAGCCGAAACCGACGATTGCAATTTTTTCCTGTCACTTGCGGAACTAAACGCAAGTTCGCGGAAGTGAATGCAAGTTTAGTGCTAAACTTTGGCATTTGACGGTTTGCTGAGAGATGGGGGATGTCATA
>CADCOC010000115.1 GCA_902802945.1 uncultured bacterium
GGATGCCCGTGCCGGGTTGCTACGACCTCGTGCCCGGCTACTACATGAAGCGCGGGACGGGGCTCTACCGCCGCGAGTTCACGCTGGCGCGCGGCGTTCCGGGCGCGCGGGTACGCGTCAAGGGCATGGGGCTTCGCATGAAGCTCTGGCTGGACGGACGTGAGATCGGGGCGTCCAAGCTCGTGTTCTCGGACCTCGAGTTCCAGACGGGGCCGATTGCCGTCGGGCGCCACACGCTCACCGCCGCGCTCGACAACCGGCTGTTCAATGCGAACAACGAGATGTTCCAGCCCTACTACGACTATGTCGCGTCCGGCGGGTTCTACCATGGCGTGGAGCTGCGTCTGCAGCAACTGCCCGTCGAGATCGACCGCGTGTTTGTCCGCAACCGCGACTACAAGACAGGGCGCGTGGAGCTGGAGCTGTGCGTGCGCAACGCGGCGGACGGGACGAGCGCGGTGGACGCCGTGCGCGAGGCGCAGGTCTCGTTCGACGGCGGCGCGCCCACGACGGTGCGGTTCACAAACGGCCGTGCGGAGATGTGCGTCCCCAACTTCCGGCTGTGGAGCCCGGAGACGCCGCACCTCCACTCCGTGCGCGTCGCGGCGGATGGCTTCGGCGCGGCGGAGGCGCGCTTCGGCGTAAGGCAGTTCACCTGCGGCAAGGGCAAGTTCTGGCTCAACGGATCCCCCGTCTTTCTCAAGGGCGTGAACCGCCACGACTCCGACTACGCGAACGGCTACGCGACGTCGCGCATCTCGATGTGGCGCGACCTCAAGCTCATCAAGGGGCTCGGGGCCAACTTCGTCAGGACGTCACACTACCCGCCGAGCGACGAGTTCCTCTCGCTCTGCGACGAAATCGGCCTCCTCGTCTGGCAGGAGTGCATCGGCTGGCAGAACAACCCCGCGCAGATGTCCAACCCGGAGTTCATCGCGCTCCAGCTCGAACAGGCCCACCTGATGGCCCGCTCGACGATCAACCACCCGTCGGCGGTCATCGACGCGTTCCTGAACGAATTCAAGTCCACTTCGCGGGAGGGACGCGACCTCGCGGAGAAGATGGTCGACGCGCTCCATTCGGAAGACACTGGCCGCCCGGTCTCGTACGCCACGTGTCGGTACGTGAAGGAGCTCGCGAACGACAAGACGGACTTCATCGCCTTCAACCTCTACCCCTCCTGGCACCAGGAGATCGGGACGGCCACGACGCACGAGGGCCTCTCCTCGACTGTCCGCCACCGCTTCCGCGAGGTCGCCCAGGTCTATCGCGACCGGTTTGGGCCCGACAAGCCGATCATGATCGGCGAGACGGGATGCTACTCGTTCTATGGACAGCACGACCCCGAAGGGGCACAGTGGTCCGAGGAGTTCCAGGCCGAATACCTCTCTAATTCCGTGGACTTCGCGATAAAGGACAAGGACATCCAGGGCGTCGCGGTCTGGCAGTTCTGCGACTCGCGCTCGTACTTCCGCGGTGGCTCGGACATACGGACGCGTCCGCTTGGCTGCAACATGGCGGGTCTCTTCGACATCCACCGCCGCGAGAAACTGGCCGCCAAGGCTGTCCGCAAGCTCTTCACCCCCTCAGCGAAGTGACGCGGACGATCTGTTCGGTTTTTGCCTGACACCCGAAAAATGAGGCGCACCTAATTTGATATTTGCGATTTAGGTGCCGTAAAATGAGATTGATTTTTATGTCACCTAAATAAGATTTTACAATTTAGGTGCCGTTAGTCTATTGACGGTAGTCAATAAAAATGGTACAATTTCGCGCGAAAGGACAAAAGGAGCTATGGAGAATGTGTTTTTTGGTCGAGAAGACCTAATGGCAGATATGCTCGCACTTTGGCATAAGCGCGTACCCTCATTTGTTACTTGCCGAGGACGTAGGCGGATTGGAAAGTCAACGCTCATTGAACGGTTCTCCATGCGTAGCGGAGCGCGATTCATCAAGATAGAAGGGTTGCGGCCCAAGGCGAAGATGACGGCTCAAGACCAACTAGCCAATTTCGCCAACCAGCTTGCCGTCCAGACAGGTGCGGAATCAACAGTTCCACAGAACTGGCTGTCGGCGTTCGTTAGGCTGGAAAGAGAACTGAGCGACAAAGGCCGCACGGTTATTCTCCTGGATGAAGTCTCGTGGATGGCGCACGACGCTCCGACCTTTGCGGGAACGCTGAAAATCGCATGGGACAACTACTTCAAGAAACACCCTAAACTTGTTTTTGTCGTGTGTGGAAGCGTCTCGACGTGGATCAAGGAAAACATAATCGAAGAAGGCTCGTTCTACGGGCGCAGGTCTTTGGACATTGTCGTGCCCGAACTGCCGCTTTCGGAATGTGTCAAGTTCTGGGGACGCGCGGTCGAGCGAATCGACATCCGCGAAATTATCGACATACTTTCCGTGACAGGCGGAGTGCCGCGCTATCTGGAGGAAATTGATCCTGGCATTTCGGCGAACGAGAATATAAGGCGTTTGTGTTTTCGTCCCAAAGCGATACTGCGCGAGGACTTTGATGAGATGTTCAGGGATGTCATCACGCATCTGCCGACCTTGACGGCGTCGATCATTCGCGCGCTTGTGGATGGATCTCTTAGTTCAACCGAAGTGGCTAAACGCATCGGAAAGACGAAGGGTGGGAATGTCACCGCCGCGCTTGACCAACTTGTTGAGGCGGGCATGGTGTCTGAGGACGTCGGCAAGAATCCCGTCACCGGCGAGGAGGCGCGCATGAAGCTCTACCGCCTAAAGGATAACTACTGTCGGTTTTATCTGAAATACATAGAGCCGGAAAAAGACACCATCGATAAAGGTGCATACGCGCTTGGGTCCCTAGAGCAGTTGGACGGCTGGCAGTCCGTACTCGGCCTCGCATTCGAGAACATGGTCGTCAACAACACGGCTAGACTCCTTGAGCCACTGGGGCTTGCGTCTTCACTGGTCGTGTCCGCCACGCCGTACAGGAAAGCAGGAAGGGGCGATTCTCGGAACGGCCTGCAGATCGACTTGTTGCTTCAGACGCGCAGATCTGTCTGTCTTGTGGAGATAAAGCGGCAGCGTGAGATAGGACGAGAGGTGATAGATGAAATGGCGGAGAAGGTGCGTCGGTTGCCGCGTCGTGACGGGGTGTCGGTACGTACGGCGCTTGTATATGAAGGGCATCTTGCGCCAATCGTCGAGGCTGACGGTTATTTCGATGTAATAATTCCCTTCAAACGCCTGATGGGTCTGTGAACGTGGGAATGAACAAAGATTCTCGACAATACAATTAATTGAAGTGTGCCATGACAATGAAATATATCAATGCAATCGCGCATAGGACTATCGCTGCCGTAGGCGGCGTTCTCTGTTGCACGCTTTTCACAATGTCCGCGTTCGCGGAGTTGTGCGCAGATGGCGTGGGCGTGATGTCAATCGCCGGGCGTTGGAGGTTTGCGCTCGGTGACTCCACGAATTGCACAGACGTGATCGACCTTCCGTCAACAACCGACATCGCGCGGAAGGGCAATGGTCGAATCAACGCCATGGAGTTGGAGAAAATCGACCCCATGCGCGACGACGCGTACCTCACGGACGCCCTTACGCGCCATCCAACGCGTCGCTTCCCCTACGTGGAACCGGCCACGTACGAGCGCGACGTCGACGTTCCGGCGGAATGGGCGGGCAAACGCATTGAGCTCCTGATTGAACGCACCAAGTACGTGAGCGTGTATTTTGACGGAAATCCGATTGGGCGGTGCGAGACGCTGGCGACGCCTGCCGTCGTGGAGCTGCCGCGCGGCACGTCGCCTGGACGCCATCGCCTGCGCCTCGTGGTGGACAACGGACTTCGGGGGCGTCCTCTCTCCGGACACCAGATTTCCGACGACACGCAGACAAACTGGAACGGTGTGATGGGCCGCATGGAGCTACGCGCGTACGGCGAGATGTCCATTGTGCACGTGAAGACATTCCCCTGTGCGGCGGAGAATCGTGTGACGGCGAAGGTTGAGTTCCGCAACGACGGTGTAAAGAAGAAACTCAACGTGGAGATATGCGCTGCCGAGGCGTTGGAGTTGAGACAGCAAGCGTACAACAACAAGGCTGTGAAGCGGTCATTTCCCTACGTCGCGCCGTGCGGCGTATCGACTGGCGAGTTCAACGTGGCGCTTGGACCGGATGCGCCGAAGTGGAGCGAGTTCAATCCTGTGTTGTACAAACTCACGATCAAGGCCGGCGAGGCGTCGTCCACGGTGAAGTTCGGGCTGCGCGATTTCAAGACGGACGGTGCGCGTTTCATCTTGAACGGGCGGCCCGTGTTTCTGCGCGGACGCCTTGACTCGTGCGTATGGCCGCTCACGGGCGCCCCGCCGATGGAGGTTGAACCGTGGCGTCGGTACTTCGCCACGCTGAAGGAGTACGGACTCAACCACGTCCGTTTCCACTCGTGGTGTCCGCCTGAGGCCGCGTTCGAGGCCGCCGACGAGGCGGGGTTCTACCTTCAGCCCGAGTTCGCGTCGTTCGGCGGCGACATGGGTCGAAATGTCCGTCTTCGCACGTACTGTCTGGCGGAGTCGAAGAGGATATTGGACGCCTACGCGAACCATCCGTCGTTCGTGATGTTCACGCTTGGAAACGAGTACTGCAGCGGGCGCGAGGCGCGCAAGGCGGTCGTGCGCGAACTGCGCAGGTACGATCCGCGTCCGCTCTACGCACAGGCCACGAACAACGACTATCCGAGGCCGCGCCAGTGCGAGGGCGACGACTTCTGGGTGACGTTCAGAAGCTACGACGGACCGGAGGGCAATGCACGCGGCTCGTATGCCCACTGCAACGCGCCTCTCGGTGCGGTGCAGTTACCGGGCGGTGGCACGATGCGCGATTTCTCGTCCGCCATGCGCTACTGCACCATCCCGATTGTGGCCCACGAGACAGGGCAGTTCCAGGCATATCCCGACTACTCCGAGATCGCGAAGTATACGGGCGTTCTCAAACCGCTCAACTTTGAGGTCTTCCGCGCGCGTCTTGCGAAGGCGGGCCTGCTGGAGTACGCGGCAGACTTCTCCCGGGCCTCGGGGCGTTTGATGGCGATCAACTACCGCGAGGAGATGGAGGAGGCGTTCAGGACGCCCGGTTTCGACGGCTTCCAGCTGCTGGACATCCAGGACTACCCCGGACAGGGGAGTGCGCTTGTGGGCATACTTGACGCATTTATGGATTCAAAGGGGTTCATCACGCCCGAGGAGTGGCGCATGGCATGCGCGCCGACGGTTCTCCTCGCGCGCTTTCCGCGCTATACGTATGTGGCAGGCGAGAAGTTCTGCGCGGATGTTCAGATCGTGCACTACGGCAAGGAAGATACGCTCAGGGGCGATCTCGCGTGGCGAATCGTGTCAGTGGAAGAAGGGCGTTCCGTCGTGTCCCATGGAACGTTGAAAGCTGAGGTCCCGTTGGGCGAAGTGACAACTATTGGACGAATCGAGGTGGAGCTCCCGCGCGCGGAACGTGCCCGAAAGTTCATGCTCGAACTTTCGCTGACGGACGGCCGTGCGAAAAACGTGTATCCGCTTTGGGTTTATCCAGAGGTGGGCGGAGACGTGCCACAGGGCGTGGAAATCGTGCGCGACCTGGAGTTGGCGGAGAAGGCGCTTGCGGAGGGACGCAAGGCGCTCTGCATTCTCGACCAGGCGAGGGTACCGACGAATTCGGTCCCCGGCTTCTTCGCGAGCGACTTCTGCTGCTGGGCGTTGTTCAACGCATCGTGCGCCCGACGCGGAGGCAAGAACGTTGCGCCTGGCACGCTGGGACTTCTCGTGAAGGATAAGCATCCTGCACTCGCCGGGTTCCCCACGTCGTTCCATTCCGACTACCAGTGGCGCGAACTCATCTTCAAAGGCGTGAACGTGGTGCTGGATGGTGACAAGGACGCCGACGTGATCGTGCGTGGAATCGACAACGTTACGCTCAACCGCAACCTGGGCGTAATCTGGGAGAAACGTCGTGGAAATGGTCGAGTCGTTTACTGTTCCCTTGACCTTGAGGCGGCGAAGGACCTTCCCGAGGCCCGTGCCCTGCGCCGGTCGCTTCTTGACTACATGTCCACCATGAAATGAGCGGCGCATCTCATTCGACTTTTGCCATTGGTCGGCCTTAACGCGCCATAACGCTTTTTCCCCGCAGCCAGTTAGATTTTTGGTATAATACCCACGTTTCGGAGAGGATGTATCAATGCACATACGAGAACATAGAGTAAATACAACGGGCAGCCGTCTTAACGGGCGGACTGTCCTGTGCGTCGTCGCATTGGCACTAGCCGAATCCCGTCCCTTGTGCGAACAGATGGAGCAACGCCGCGGGAAAAATTGCGCTGGCGGAGTGGAGGAGTTTACATGACATCTTTCGCGAAACGTCTTTCAAATCTCCTTGTACCTCAGGTAGCAGTCCACGAAAAGGTAGTTGATCTGTTCGCAGGTTGCGGCGGACTTTCGCTCGGTTTCGAGGCTGCTGGCTTCAAAACTCATGGCTTTGAAATGGTTTCTTCGGCGGTTCAGACCTATAGGCACAATCTGAACGGACCTTGTGAAGAGGTGAAACTTGAGGTCGGATTCGAATATCCGTCCGCCGACGTTGTCATTGGCGGTCCTCCTTGCCAGCCGTTCAGTGTCCGTGGAAAACAGCAGGGCATGAACGATGCCAGAGACGGTTTCCCAATTTTCATCGATGCAGTCAAGAGGCTCAACCCTCGCCTGTTCCTCTTTGAGAATGTCCGCAACCTGATGTTTTCGCACCGATGGTATCTCGACCTGATTCTCAACGAACTGGAGAAGCTTGGGTATGTAGTCGAGTTCCGGTGCCTCAACGCCGTCAACTTTGGCGTTCCGCAGAATCGCGAGCGTCTTGTAGTCGTTGGTCATCGTTCATCATTTCGGTTCCCCGAGCGTGAACAGCATGTCGCAACGGTCGGCGATGCAATCGGCGACACCATGGAGACAATACCTGACGGAGCGAAGATCCTCACGCCCGAACAGGATGCGTACATAGCCGAATACGAGCGGAAGTCGCATTGCGCCCGACCTCGGGACCTGTATCCAAACATGCCTTCCCGTACCGTCACATGCCGCAATCTCGCCGGAGCGACCAGCGACATGCAGCGGGTGCGCCTTCCCGATGGGAGAAGGCGCAGGATCACCGTTCGCGAGGCGGCGCGGATTCAGAGTTTCCCAGACACTTTCGAGTTCTGCGGGAACGAGGTGCAGCAGTTCACGCAGATAGGCAACGCCGTCCCTCCGTTGCTGGCGTACAAACTGGCGCTTGCGGTAAGGGACACGCTCGGACAATCCGACATGGACGAGGCGGAGCTTGTCCGTCGCCGCCGCCCTCGTCCGATACAGACAACACTGGACATTTGACATGAAAACTCGTAGTACGAGAGCAGATAGACTTATTGGGCAAATGCTTGAAGTCCTAGCGGCAACAGGTATTCCCGTCGAAAAAGAGCCCGTTAGGACTCGACGGCGCATAGCCGAAGCGGCCTTGGCCGTTGCAGGAATATCAAAGTCGTTCTCGGAGGCTCATTCGTCGGACGATGGTTGTTTCCTGACCACACGGCAGATAATAGCCTTTGAAAACGAGAAGTTCGGGCGCACCTATTCGCCAGGCTCCTACGATGATGTCCGCCGTCGTCATCTGATCTTGCTCACAGCGGCAGGTTATGTGGTAAATTCGTCGTCGTTGGCATCCCAATCCACGAACAATCCCACTCGTGGATATGCTGCATCGCCTGACTTCGCAACACTTCTCCGTACATACGGGAAGCCCGACTGGAAGAAAGCCGTTGCCGATTTCATGGCTCAAAGAGAGACCCTTCGTTCTGAACTTGAACGAAAACGCGAGTTGGAGCGGATTCCGGTCGTATTACCTTCTGGCATCGAGGTCAAACTATCAGCAGGCGAGCACAATGCGCTTCAGCGCGACATTGTGCAAAAGTTTCTTCCGCGATTCGGTTTCGGGGCGGAAGTCCTGTACCTTGGAGATGCTACGGACCGATACCTTGTTCGGGAAACGGAACGGCTTTCGCAGCTTGGATTTTTCGCCTTAGAACACGATGAACTGCCAGACGTGATCGCTTACAGCGAGTCGAAGAACTTGTTGTTCTTGATTGAAGCAGTCCACAGCTCCGGTGAGATAACGGAACTTCGCATGAGGAAGCTCAGGGGCAAACTTTCAGAATGTACCGCGTCGCTTGCGTTCGTGTCGGCATTTGCGACAAGGAAGGATTTCCGCAAGTTTTCAGCCAACTTGGCATGGGAGTCGGAGGCGTGGATAGCGGAAAATCCAGACCACATGATCCACTTCAATGGCTGGAAGTATCTTGAACTGCAAAACAAAGCGAATCAATGAGGATTATGCATTCGAGGTTGAAGGCAATAAAGGTAAAGCCATTTAACGAAGTCGCCGCCGTAGGAGGCGTTTTCAGTCGCACGCTTTTCACAATGTCGGCGTTCGCCGCGCTTGTGGCGGGTGCGGCGGTCGTGGAGCCGAAGGCGACGGACGAGGTGCTGTGCAACCCTGGCATGGGATTCGTCCACTTTTACTATTCAAGCCGCATTTGGGCGTACGGTGCCCAGACGGAGCCTGGCGACACGCTTGACTGGATGCCCGGCACGACCGTCATCTACATGCGTCTGCCGTGGAGCTACATCGAGCCGGAGGAGGGCGTCTATCGCTGGGACCTGCTCGATTCCAAGACCGCGCCGTGGATCAAGGCGGGCAAGAAGATCGCTTTCCGCTTTTCGTGCCAGGACCACACGCTCCTTTCCATCCCGCAGTGGGCAATGGACGCCGGGATCAAGGGGAAGTGGACGCACGAGGACCAGAAGCACGAGTTCGTGCCGTACAAGCAGGAGTTCGACGAGTTCTGGGACGATCCCGTATTCCTCGCCAAAGTGGAACAGTTCCTCAAGGCGTTTGCGGCGCGGTACGACGGCAACCCCGATGTGGCGTTCGTCGATCTCGGGTCGCTCGGCATTTACGGTGAATGCCACACATCGAAGTTCAACAAGGACGCGAAGGACAAGCCGGAGCGGTTCCGCAGGATCGCCAAGATGCACCTTTCGCTGTTTCGCCGGTGCCTGCCGAACACGTACCTCGTCGTGTCGGACGACATCGGCAACGATGGGGCGTGGGGCGACCTGAAGCGAAAGGATCCCGCCACGGGCGAGCTGCTGGACGACTCGCCGATCTTCAAGTACTGCCGCGAGCTCGGCATCGGGTTTCGCGACGATTCCATCTTGTGCTCGAAGAACTACTGGTGGAGCGACCGCTTCGCGCGCCGGTTCGCGAAGGAAACGCCCGTTGTCGTCGAGACGGGGCACATGTCGAGGCGGCTGGACAACGGCGTATGGAATCCCGCGAAGCTCAAGGAGTGCATCGAGGCGTACCATGCGAGCTATTTCTCCACGCACAGCTTCCCCGACCTCTACTGGGAGGTGAACAAGGGCGTGTGGACTGAGACGGCGAACCGCCTCGGCTATCGTTTGGAGCTGCGGCGCGTTGAGTATCCCGAGGTCGTGAAGGTGAACGAGCCCGTCGTCGTGAAATCGACGTGGGTGAACGTCGGCGTCGCCCCCCAGTACGGAAATGCGACGCTGACGTGGAACCTGCTGAACGACAAGGGCGTCGTGTGCTGGCGCGTGACGGACAACAAGTTCGGATTCCGCTCGGCCGAACCGAAGTGGGACGGCGTGGAGAAGCCTGTCGAGGTGACGACGCCCTGCCGCTTCGGCTACACGGCCCCCGTGCCGAAAAAGGACGTCGTGCTCGACTGGTTCGTCAAGCACAAGCGGAACCTGCCTGGCGAGAAGGTGGAGCTGCTCAAGCCCGGCATCTACACGCTTGCCGTCTCCGTGGGCCGCAAGGACGGCAAGCCGGAGATCGCGCTACCGCTTGAAGGCGGCATTGATCGGATCTATCCAGTCGGCAAGATCGAAGTAGTGAGCAAAAAATAATGGGGGCTTTGAGCATTCGTGTCCAAACGCGGGACGCTATCCGTGTGATATAATACGCCCAAAATAAACAATAGGAGATTTGCAATGAGAAAGCTTGTTTGCGCCATGGTCGTGGCGGTGATCGGTGCGAACGCCTCGGCTTTTGCATCGGTGAAGCCGAGCGTTGACGGTGGTGGCGCAGCTTCCGTGTGGCGTCCTGCGAAGCCCGCAGGAAGAGATGTGTCGCCGATGCTTACCGAATGGGGCGAGAAGGTCACTCCGGAAAACGCCTGGCGCGAATATCCGCGTCCGCAGATGGTGCGGTCGCGCTGGACGAACCTCAATGGCCTCTGGGACTACGCGGTTACCGAGGATGTCCCAAAGATCCCTTCCGCGTGGGACGGGAAGATTCTTGTGCCGTTTCCGCTGGAAAGTCCGCTGTCTGGAGTGGGGCGTCTGCTGGAGCCGAAGGAGACGCTTTGGTACAGGCGCATGTTCAACAGCAATATAGCGAAGGGTGAGCGTCTGCTGCTCAACTTCGAGCAGTGCGACTTCCGTGCGCACGTGTTCGTGAACGGGATTGAGGCCGGGCTTCCGCACGAAGGTGGGCAAATGCCTTTTTCGTATGACGTGACGGACATCGTGAGGGATGGTGCGAACGAGCTTGTCGTAGCGGTGTGGGATCCCACGAGTGCCTTCATCGGGTCGCACGGCAAGCAGACGTTCAAGACGAAACCCTACAGTTCCTTATACACCCGCGTGAGCGGGATCGGTGGGACGGTGTGGCTTGAGACCGTGCCAGCCACGTACGTTTCGGGATACAGAGTGGAGACGGATATCGAAGCGGGAACGGTGACGATAACATTCAAATGTTGCCAATATGGAAATGTTGCCAATGCCAGTGCTGCCAATGGTCAATTGGAAATTGAAACTGGCAACGTTTGCAATACTGGCAACATTCACTCTGTGTCTCTGCGGCCCCGCGTTAAGAATCAATTCACCCCGGATGTGCCTTGTACCGTCAAGCTTCCCGCGCCGGTCGCGCTGTGGTCGCCGGAGCATCCCAGCCTCTATGGTTTCACCGCCCGTTTCGGCGAGGACGAAATCAAGGGCTATTTCGGCATGAGGAAGATCGAAAAAAGACCTGACGGGAAGGGGGCACAACGGTTCTACCTCAACGGGGAGATGCTGTTTTTCACGGCCACGCTCGACCAGGGGTGGTGGCCGGACGGCATGCTCACGCCGCCTTCGGACGCTGCCATGACGTTTGACATATTGACGCACCGGAAGATGGGATTCAACGCAATGCGCAAGCACGTGAAGGTGGAGCCGCGCAGATTCTACCATCTTTGCGACAGGCTCGGCATGATCGTGCTGCAGGATATGCCCAGCGGCTTTAGCGACCCAGTGACCAGGTACTGGTTCTACCGCCGCGAACTGAAGGAGCTGATGGACCACCTCCGCAACTCGCCGTCGGTCCTGATGTGGATTCCGTACAACGAAAGCTGGGGACAACCGGGCGAGTTTCTCACGCGGGCGACTGTTGAATGGATGCAACGATACGATCCCACCCGTCTTGTGGACGGACCTTCCGGCTGGAACGACTACGATGCCGGGCTCTTGAGCGGAAAACGCAAAGCGCCTCGCGCTGGAGAGTCGGTGGCGGGCGACGTCGTGGACGCGCACGACTACACCGCTCGACCGCGGATGCCACCTTCGAGCGGCGACCGGGCGCGGATGCTCAGTGAGTTCGGCGGCATCGGTTGTCGTGTGCCGGGGCATCTGTGGACGCCCGACGCATGGTCGTGGAACAACACGGGCACGTTGACGAACCGTCTGTATGTGCAGCGGAGAATATGCGCGCTTCTCGATCGCGTGGCCGTACTCGCCTACGACGGCCTTGCCGGAAGCGGCTTCACGCAGTTCACCGACATAGAAGGCGAAATCAACGGGCTTCTTACCTACGACCGCAAGGTCGAGAAGTTCGACGCTTCCGCCATCGCCGCGGCGAACGACAGAATCCGCGTGGCAGCGGAGCTTGGAAGCGTGCCAACCATAAGCAGGGTAGTTTTTGAGAAACAGTCGAAAGATGCGTCCGCATGGGCGTGGCGCATGGACGAGCCGGAGGAAGGCTGGCAGAACGCGAACTTTGACGACTCGTCCTGGAAGCGTTCCGCCGGTGGATTCGGCGACGAGGCCGTCGTGCGCGACTGGCACGTGACGGTGTCCACTCCATGGCATACGCCTTGTCTGTACCTGCGGCGTCGCTTCAGCATGGACACCATACCGGAGAATATCGTGTCCGCTACGCTGGAGATGTTCCACGACGACGACGTGGATGTCTGGCTCAACGGGAAGAAGATTTTTTCGACGATTGGCTATAATACGCGCTACGAGCGGTTCTTCATTGACGGTAGGACATTCTCCTCCGCCCTGCGCAAGGGCGACAATGTGCTCGCGGTGAAGGTCGTTCAGGATTCTGGCGGACAGTATTTCGATACGGGGCTCACAATCGAAACGGCAAGCTGGAGATCGCCCTGCCGCTTGAATGCTGCATTGATCGGATCTATCCAGTCGGCAAGATCGAAGTAGTGAGCAAAAAATAATGGGGGCGTACGCAGAAACGCCGCGTGGGGGGATTGACAAACCACGGAAGGATGTGCTATCATACCGCCCATCTTCTTTGGGAGACCAACGACGTTGAACGGTAAATCGCAAATGACGCCATTGTGGAGGCATAGAACGGCATCGGAAACGACGCCGCGTATAACCACGCACAGACGCCCCGTGGCGCGTCCGCGCATGGCGCAAATACCCCCCCCCCCCCTCATGGCCTGACGCCGCTGGGACAGCGGGCATCTTGCCCGTTGAAATCAACCACAACAAATCCTTTAACGACATGAGCCGAGAGACGCAGACCGCGCCTCGCGGCCCGCGTTT
>CADCOC010000116.1 GCA_902802945.1 uncultured bacterium
GGATTCGTCCGACGCCTCGCGATGCTGCGCGTGAGATTTGCGCCGTGGGCGTTCCGATGCTCGCCATGCAGGGGGCGAGTAGGTTTTGGGTGGGGGAGGAGGTAGCGACGGAGCGCGACCCTCCCGGTTTGGTCACGACGGAGCGCGACCCTCCCAGAATACGGCTGACATGGGAGAACTTCTTCCTTAATGCCGACACTAACGCGCCCGTCAACGCGCAGATTGAATTAGTCGCGAATGGGGACTTCGTAACGCGCTCGAACGCGCTTGAACGAATATACCGCAGGGTTGAGTCGTTTGACTGGGACGGCGACGGGCTTGAAAACACGGTTGATCCCGATCCGTTCGTTGCAGGGCCAGACGCCCACGGCACGAACGCGGAATGGTATAACGTTGTGTGTTCAAACGTGCTGGTGGCGGTGGAGGGTGACGGCGGTGGCGCGTCGGGGACGCCGCGCCCTACCTTGTCGTGGCTTGAGGGCGTGAACTCAAACGCCTACTATTTCGTGGATGTGGTGGCGACGAACGGCCCAGCGCCGATCTACTTCACGGGCGACCGCGAATCCCGCCTTGGCAATCCCGTTGTCGTTGCACTTGGCGGTGAGACGAACCATGTGCCACTGCTCATCGGCATTGACTATGCAATCACATCCCCCGTGCCGTTCACGGTATCGTTCCCCGATGACGGTTTCGCTACTGTCACGCCCAACGGCGTTGCCAATTATGAAATACGTTGGCCGCTTGAGTTCAGTGTGTCACCGGACGGAACGGGAGGTTTTTACATTGATGTCATACCGTATGATCCGGGTGGTGCATTTCAGTGGGGTGGTGGCGGCGCGGGTAGCTTGCGCTCTGGCGGTTCGGGGGCATCGTCGTGCGAGTATTCGATATACGGGAACTGGCTCGGCTTTACGTGTCTGGGTCCTGACTGCGGATGTCATGGTTGCGCTGTGGACGGCACGTACGAGTTTGAGTGCTCCACGTTCGACCTGCCGACGCTTTTCTGCGGTTGCTCTCCCGACGAGGGGGATCCCGTGGAGCCGCCCCCGCTCACCCCATCCGTTGACATCATGTTTAGCGCCCCAGCTCTCATTTTCGAGGACCGCTACGAAGCGTCTCTCGACAACTGGGTGGAGAAGCGCTCGACCACCAACGTACTTACGGTGTCGGCCTACGGCGGAGAGAATGGCGGCACGCTGATTCTGACGTCGCAGAACCTTGGATGTCTTCGGCGTATTGGTGGAGGTTCTGTCTCCCTGCCTGCAGAGATTGTCCTTGGCCCATACATGTCGTATAACGCCACATTCCGTTGTGAGGGGGCGGAGAATGGTGGAACGCCTGGTATATGGGGTATCATCTCCGGCCCGGATGGCACTGATTCGTCTTACGCACAGACTACAGTTGTGAGGGTCGCTATAGAGGCAAAGGAAAATGCCCCCAATAACGACCGTGACAATAGACACGAATTTGGAATTGGCGAAGCGATGTATGTGTATCAGTATCCAACATCTCCAGAGATTACCGTTTCTGCAAATGATGCAACGGTACGTAGTGGCTCTTTCCATTTCGTAACATGGGGTGTTTCAAACATAGAACACTCACTTTCACTCTCATTGCATAATGTTGAATACCTTCCTCTTGTGACGATTCAAAGACCGACAGGAATTGAAGGGTATGATGCGCAAACAAAGACGAATGGGCTACCTGTTGGTGTCGCCGGAGGTCTTCTGCTTGTACAGCGGTATAAAGTCCTTCCGTTAACTGTCAACTTTGAGGGGATTAAGATTGAAGAAGTCCCCTGTTATGATGCGATCCCACCGACAGGATACTTCATCTATGCTTCGACAAATGAGTTTCCACGGACGCACTCAAGCGCTGCAGGGGCAGGGAACTTGTGGATGTCCATTGAATCAGGGAACTGCGTTAAATCGAGTATTCGTGACCGCGCTGGATTTGAGCACGAAATTTATCGTATGATGCCCGATGGAACGACAACGACAAATACAGAGTACGGTTGGCTAGGTGGTGGAAGTTTGATTTGGAAGGTGCCATTTGGATGGGCTGAATTTGATGCAAATTCAGCGTCAAAGCCAATAGGCGTTTTCGCAGAGGACGTTCGGCAGATCACGACAATATCCGCAGATGGAGATTTCAGCGTGATGAAATTGGATCATACGGCGACACGTCAGATCAATGGCCCAATCACGTTGGACGGGAATGAGGATGACGGCATCCTTGATAATTGAATCATCTAAAGGAGTGATGAAATGAAGAGAAAGCTCTTGACGATAATTATTGCGCTTCCCATGATTCTTCTTGCGGGCGGAAGCGAAGAAATTGACAAAGCCATAACGCAGATGCCTGCTATGATGCTTTCGCAGACTAATGACGTAAGTGCCTACATAAGACAGACTTGCGATAAGATTGCAAAACTGCCTGCCGCACAGGTTCGGTATCGTTATTTTCGAAAGCTCATGGAGAGCGCTTGCAAGGTGAGACTGGAAAACGTCGAGGACATGGTGCCCTTGCAAACGATTGAAATGCCCGAAGTTGAAGAGTTTCGGAGGGAACATTTGCGCAAGGTGTTGCAGAATCGGGCAAGCAGATTCCGTGAGATGAAAATTGCGAATATTAAAGGGAACGTACTCAGCCGTATGAGATTGATGGCGGAGACAATTCATACATGTCTGTTGTTGGAAATGCCAGTGCCTGCGCCCAGTGCGGAACAGCTAGAACCGTATTTTAAGCTTATAGAGAAACTTCGTGAAGAGGAACGAAGAGAGGGCCGTGTGGGTGGAAGCCTGTGTGATGATGCTATAGAGCAAGTTGAAAACAACTTCATTAGGTATTTGAAAACTATGAAATACATACAAATAACTCCAGATCCAAATGACCTTGCGGATGTTGAAGCTCGCTTCAGGCAACTGATTGGCAGACCGATCCGATCTGAGGAACAGTACAATGCGGATGCACGGCGAAGAGTTATGAAAAACATCCAAGAGCAAAAAGAACGCGAAGAGGCGAAGCGGAAACGGCAAGAACAGCAAAAGCGTCAAGAGGGCGAGAAATGAGAGTGCGGCATCTGATTAGAACATTGTGCTTGTTGTGTGCGCCGCTTGCGCTCTTCGGGGCGCGGGTTGTGCCGTTGCCCACGCTGCCGTGCGGGGGACTGCCGAACAGCGAGGTGGTCACGAACATCGCGCTCAACGTGGATTACGCCCGGCTTGAAAACCTGACGTTCTCGCTTGAACTGAACGCAAGCGCATCGAACAGTCTTTCGATTGCGGTTGGAACGGCGGCTGGAGATTCGTTGGCATTGGATGATGCGGATTTCGAATGGGGCTACGACTGCGGGAAGTGGTTTCGCGCCGACACCGCAACCGGCAATGTCGATGAGTGGCCGGAACTGGGTAACGGGCGCATCTTGCGCACGTTGACCATCGACCGGCGCGACTTCAATCCGCAATGGAACCGCCTGAGGATCATCAAGCGCGGCGTTGGCGATGTTGAGGTTGGTTTGTCGTATTCTCGAGAGTACACGAAGTTTACCATCCGCATACGGTAGCTCGCGCAGAAAACGCCGCGCGGGGAGATTGACGAACCACGGAAGGATGTGCTATCATACCGCCCATCTTCTTTAGGAGACCAACGACGTTGAACGGTAAATCGCAAATGACGCCATTGTGGAGGCATGGAACGGCATCGGAAACGACGCCGCGTATAACCACGCACAGACGCCCCGTGGCGCGTCCGCGCATGGCACGCAAATACCCCCCCCCCCCTCACTGCCTGATGGCGCTGGGGCAGCGGGTTTCTCGCCCGTTGGAATCAATCACAACAAACCCTTTAACGACATGAGCCGAGAGACGCAGACCGCGCCTCGCGGCCCGCGTTTTTCACACACCCAATCTTCAACAAAGACAAGAAAGGAAGAAAGCCATGGCAACAGGAAAAGCACTCAATGGAAAGCCGTATGCGGGAAATCCGCACGTACGGTTTGACGAGGGGGAAGTCGCATCATGCACCGCAGAAGCTTCGCTTCGGAGGGTACCTAGCCGAAGGCAACCCGAAGGGCGCGCAAGCGGGTGCGCGGCAACGCCGAGGCGTGGGTCTCTACTCTACAAAGCAATTGCAAGAGCGAAAATAGGACGCCGCGCGCTAGCTGCGTCGGCCGCACTCGCCGCCGCACTTGCGGCGTTCACGGCATCCGCAGCAACGCTCTCGCACCGCTGGTCGTTCAACGGCAACCTCAACGATTCCGTCGGAAACGCGGATGCCCAGACGATTCAATCCAACTCGGACGGCGTCACCCTCGGCGAGGCCGATCCCGTGTTCGACGGCAACGCCGTGAGGCTCGGATCCGACAACGACGCCTCGGGCAAGGCGACGTCGCTCAATCTCGGCACGGGGCTTATAGCGGGCAATGACATGACGATCGAACTGTGGGCCACCCGTCTCAAGCTCGCGACGAACATGCGCATGTTCGACTGGGGCAACCAAGGTCTGGCGAATGTCAATCCCACCCAGTACATCTGCGTCCCGTGGAACAACGACGTCATTATATGGACGCGGAACAAATCGAACAGCCCCACCATGAGCAGCTGCTTTGCGAACAACGTGAGATACCACGTCATCTTGACCGTAAAGGCGAACGGCGACGGCTCTTCTGCCGTCCACTTCATCCGCCGCAACCTCGACGACCCGTCGGATGTCAAGTCATGCGATTACTCTCTTTCGGGATGGACGCTCTCAAACGTCACGTCCGGACACCTTTACCTCGGCCATTCGCAGTGGTGGAGCGAACGCACCATCGACTCGAACGCGACTTACGACGAGGTGCGCCTCTATTCCGGCCTCGTCGGCGACGAGCAGCTCACGGCCAATGCTTTCATGGATCCGAACATCACGGCGGTCAGCAATGGCACGGATTCCGCGACAGGATTCACCATCCCCGCGAACGCGACGTTCATGTTCCCCGACGGCGCATTTGCCAACAACGCCTACGTCGTCACCGGCACGGTGACGCTCGAAGCGGGCGCGAAGATCGTGTTCGACACGGCCAACATGTCAAGCGCGTCGATGACGTTCTCGGCGGCGTCGTATTCGCTACCCTCCGGCGTCTCCAGCATCCTTGACATGGTGGAACTCACAGATTCCACCGGTTACGAGGCGACATTGAGCGGCACGACCATCACAGTGGCATCGAAGAACGCTGCGACGTGGACGGGCGCGGCGGGCAACGGCGACTGGAACACCGCCGGCAACTGGGAGGACGGCAAGATTCCGGATGCTGGAACCGCCGTCACCATCTCCGGCAACACGGTCAACCTCAGCCTTCCCGTCGGCACAACTTTTGCTTGTGCGTCTCTTGAAATCGGCGCCTGCACGTTCACGGCGGACTGTGACTGGCGCGGCCTCGCCGTCACGCCGAAGATCGGCGCGGCTGCCAATTTGAACGGACACGTCCTCACGCTCAACAACCTTGAGGCGAACGCGGGCGCGTCGTTTACGAACACCTCCGCGACGGACGGCGAAGTGCGCTTCTACGCGGACGGCGATCCGGCGACCGTGACGGAGGCGACGTTCATCGACGGCATCGCGAACCTCACGACGTCTGCGAAAGCGAAGATTGTTATTATACGGTCGAACTCCGCCGCGGCCGGCGGTACGCTTACCATCGGCGCGGCGAACAACCACACCGTGTTCCGCGCCGAATCCGGTACGATCTCCATGTCCGCGAACGGACAGGTCGGCATGGTCAACGGCGGTGTTGGCTACCTCGACATCACGGGCGGCACGGTCGATTTCTGCACCGCAAGAGACCGCGGCCTCCAGCTCGGCGGCGCCGGTGCGCGGTCCTTTATGACCATTTCCGGCGGCAAGTTGCAGGCAAACTGGATTGACGCCGGGCATAATGACGTGACAGAATGCACGATTGTCCAGACTGGCGGCGAGATCGAAATGGGCATCAACAACAACGGCAATATTTGGCTTGGAAGAAATGCGCGGGGCAAGGCGACGTACACACTGTCCGGCGGTTCCATCTACTTGAGGACTGGTACGCTAGATGTCGGAAACTACGGCACGGGCACGTTCACGCAGAACGGCGGCGACGTCTTGACCGGCTCCGGCGACGTCCGCGTGGGAATGTATAGCGGTTCAACTGGCACTTATACTCTCAACGCCGGCAATATGACTCCGAGCTACTGGCTTCATGTCGGCTGCTACGGCACGGGCAAGTTCGTACAGAACGGCGGCGTGGCTACGCTTGTTGCCAGTGACAGCAACAACGGCAACTGGGTAAGTCTTGCTGATTCTGCGTCAGGTAACGGCACATACGTTATGAATGATGGTCGGATAGAAGTTGGTACTGGGGCGAAATCAGGCGGCATCTTCGTGGGGCGCAGGGGCACAGGGCGTTTTGAAATGAACGGCGGTATTGTTGTCACACCGGCGTTCATCGACCAGACTGGACGTTCCACGCTTCTCCTCAATGGAGGTACAATCAAGGTCGCTAAAGACGGCGGTACCGGTCTCACAGCGCAGCACACAGGGGCATATGGTATCTTCACGGGCATTGACAACCTCTTGCTTGGCAGCGGGGCGACGACAATCGACACCAACGGACACGACACGAAGATCACGGGCTGTGGTTATGAACCGCTGCCGAACAGCGCGCTCGTCAAGTCCGGCGCGGGCAAATTGACTGTTGACACCGTTCCACCGGTTGATACGCTCTCCATCTCGAACGGCACGTTTTCCGTATTGGGGAATTCCGACAATACGGCGACGGCGTGGCTCGCGCATCGCTGGAGCTTCAACGGTGGAAGCCTTTCCGACAGTGTCTACGGCTTGACCGCCGCGACGATTCCGGCGGCGTCCAATGCCGTCTTCGTCGGCAACGCCGTCAGGCTCGGCATCGACTACAAAGGGTCTGGGGCGACGTCGCTCAACCTTGGCAAGGCACTCGTTGCGGGTGGAAACGCGACAATCGAAATCTGGGGTTCGCGCCTCAGGAGCATTACCAACATGCGCCTTTTCGACTGGGGGCCATCGCCGTCGGCCTACATCTGCATGGCGTGGCACAACGACCCGAAGATATGGGTTCGATACCGCGCCGACAGCGCGGCCATTACGGGGTGTTTCGCCGACAATGTCAACTATCACATCGCCCTGACGATCAAGGCGAACGGCGACGGAACGTCCGCAGTGCATTTCATCCGCCGTAACTTGGATGATCCCACGGACGTCAAGACGTGTGACGAGACGGTTTCGAACTGGACGCTCCCCGACGTCAATTTCGGTGACTTCTACCTCGGTCATTCGCAACATTCGAGCGAGGCCAGCAATGATGCCAATGCAATCTACGACGAGGTGCGCATTTGGCGGGGCGTGCTGAACGACGAAGCACTTGCATTGAGTGCGCAGAAGGGGCCGGATGCCACGGCGGCGGACTTGGCGGAGATCGTTGCGGCGAATGCCGCTCCTGTCACACGTACGATTGAACTCGCCTCTGGCGCGACGCTGAGCATCGCCTCCGGGCAGACGCTCACGCAACCCGTCGTGAAGGGCAACGGCACAATCGCGGGAGGCACACTCGTCGTCTCGGATAAGATAGTTGCGACTGTCGGTGAGTGCATTGAGGCGTCGGGAACAATCGACCTTTCCAACGCCAAGATCGAACTTGTCGATCCAGAGAATCTCGCCACGCCGTTCACGTTCCTGAAACCCACGGCTGGTCAGACGCTGACGGTCATTGGCATTCCGACGCCCACGAACCTGACGAATCGGTGGAAGGTGTCTGTTTCCGCCAATGGAACAGGCCGAATCGTGAAGCGCGGATTCGTGATCATCGTCAAGTAGCCCGCGCCCAGCTACACGTTCTACACGGACAAAGCAAAGGCAGAGTGGAGGGCGGCTCGTTGAGCCGCCCTTGCCATTTACCGACCAACCCAAAGCCCAAGGCGGCAGGCCGCGGAAAGATTTTTTTGTCCGCTGCGCCCCTTGAAAATGTTGGGGGATTTTAGTATAATATATCCGCCAAACAGGGAAAATGCATAAGATGAGAGTGTATCTTGACAATTGCTGCTACAACCGCCCGTTCGACGAACAGACGCAACCCGTCGTTCGCCTTGAAACGGATGCGTTGCACCTTGCATGTGCCGAGTTTGCCGGATGTGATTGGTTCTTTACCGTAGATCGCGGAATACTCAAGAAAGTACGCAACGTGGGGGCCATGAGGGTGGCGAACCCCGTTGAATTCATATTGGAGGGCATGACATGATTAACACCATAACGGACAATGAACTTCGTACAAGCGGATTCGCTGTGCTTGTTAGGGAGTTTGGCGATGTCAACGCCGAACGTTTCATTACGCTTGTCAACCGTGAACCGTTTGACTACACCGAGTGGCGCAAGGATAACCTGTTTGTAGGCGAAACCGTGGATTCACTAATGGATAAGGCATACGCGATGTATGGGGATTCTTATCCAGATAGAGTGTCGCATAATAAAGTCTCAGTTTGACACTGTTCAACAATCCCGATTTGACAAACCACACACCAAGATGACCGCTACCCTCCATTTTCATTTAACACTCTAAAAACTAACCGCCCGCAAGGGCAACGACATAAAGGAAACAGATAATGAACATGAGGAAACAGATAGCAGTTGCGGCGGCAGTCGCGGCAAGCACGATGGCGGCGTTGTCGTCGTATGCGGCGACGGAGACAATCGCCGTGGGCACGGTCTATACAAACAGCGCAAGTTATCTTGCAGCCAACACGGCTATCATGGTGCCGGAGGGCGCGGCTTTCGACTTGCGTACCATACGGAACGCAAGTTATTACAACTATCAGTATTCGATTACAATATCAGGGGACGGTCCGGACGGTTTGGGTGCACTGCGCGACACCGGAACCCATGATCCCAAAGGAGATGATCCGCAGATTGCTACCATCACGCTTTCCGGCGACGCACTGATAAAATCCAGTCGCTATATGGCACTGCTCGCCAGGAAATACGCCGGCGTCAACCTCAATCTCAACAATCATACGCTCACCCTTGACATGGCCGACGGGAAGAGCTTTGCGTTGTTCCATAGCGGTCCTTGGAACTCAGCTGGACATCTGAAATTGGTGAACGGCATTCTTCTGGTGCCGAAGGCACAGAGTGGTTCGACTTTTCACTATACCGATTTAGAATTGATAACCATTTCCGTAGAGGGATCGAGGAGTGTGATGGAAGTGAACGGCGACGGAGCCGGCATATACGTGAAGAACCTTCTGATGTCCGATTCCGCTACGCTTGTGGGCAACGGCTTCATTGGAATCAACGCCGGCACGTTCAAGCCGTCGGAGACGGATTCGGCGTTTACCGGTACTCTTCGCCTCTGGGGCAACATCACGATAGACCTTTCGGGACTGGACGGTGCCTGGAAGTTCCCGGCGCATGACTTCTACAAATGTTCTTCATCGACGGTTACGCTCAAGCTTGGCTCGTGGGCGACAGAGGGAACCGGCGGAAGGAAGATCGTCGGTTGGGAAAAGCCTCCGCTTTCGGTCACGTTCGCCTTGGAAACGTCTGTTACGTCAAATTGGCGGCAGGTGAAGCGGATGGACGGGCTTTATCTCTATCCTGCGGACTTCGCATTCTACGCCGTGTACGACCTCGCAACCTCTGCCTGGAAGTTCTACACGCTGGACTGGACTGACGTGACCGCCACATGCGGACTCTCCGCGCCGACGGCGGAACAGACGGTCTGCTTCAGCTCCGCGGCGGAATACGACGTGCTCAGGCAACTCACTTTTGAGTCGTATGAGGTAGTGATGCGCTCCTGCACGCTGGGTGCCGACGCGACGCTCACCGGGATGCCATTCGTCATCTCCGCCGACGCCACGATTGACGTTGCCGGGCACAGACTGGCGATTCCGGCCACGGCAGCCGCGCGCGCCATCGGCGGCACCGTCACTTCGTCCGCTGCGGGCGGAGTTCTGGAGTTGAACGTTCCCGCTGGGGAGACGAATGCCGTCGCCAGGCTTTCCATCGCCGGCGGCAATAAGCTACAGCTGTGGAAAACGGGAGACGGACGTCTCTCGATGGAGAAGGCGAACCAGAGTTTCGGGGCGAACGGAGCCGTCTCATGCGTCGTGAAGGAGGGCGTGCTTGCGAAGAAGAGCGCAACTTCCACGTATTTCGGCGCACAGTACTCGACGATTCGCGTGGAGGATGGCGGACAGGTAGATGTCATGGGTGGCATGTACTGGGACTACGACTACCGCATTTCCGGAGACGGCCCCGACGGCAAAGGGGCCTTGGTGTGCGGCGAGACAAAAACAGGATTCTACACGCAAAGCACCACGTACGCGCATCTGCGAGGCATTGAACTAGAAGGTGACGCGTCGATTGGCGGCGACAAAATGTGGGCGCTGAGCTTCTACAACAACGGCGCCCACACCATTACCTTCAACGGACATACGCTCACCGTCGGGAAGGACGCATTTGTGTATTGGATCAACCTGAATCCGCAGGACAGCGGGAAGTTGGTGGTAGGCAACGTGGAAGTGTATCAGACTAACCCCGATTTCGCCAATGTTGATGTGGAAGTTGAGACGTGCCTCGCCTCCAATGCCAGCAACTTCTTCAATCCTATCAAATCGCTCAAGTATGGACCGGATGCAACTTGGTATGTTAGTGGAGGCTCCAATGATTCGTCTACCGTTGTCCACGAGATATATCGCCCAGGAAGAGGTACAATGCCTACGGTCACGTTAGGCGCGGAAGGCCATCTTTCGCCTACGCTCGACCTCTCCACGCAGACGAACGTGCTTGACGGCGCGAAGTTGCTTTTTGCAGACGGTTCAACGGTGAGGGTGGATTTCGGGGTGCGGAAGTGGAAATCGCGCGAAAAGATTGTTGATTGGTCCACTTCAACCCCGGCAAACCTTGCCACTCTTACATTCCGCGGCGTGTGTGTTGATGGGCCGACGGCGAAATTGATTAAACGCGCCGATGGCCTTTACATGCCAATGAAGGGGCTTATGGTGTTAGTACGGTGACAGCCCCCACGGCAACGCGCTGCAGCGCGTTGTACCAGTGTGTCGGGCGGCTCGCCGAGGACGGCTCGCCCCACCTTGCGGTCATGCGGGACGCGTGACCCTGCCGCCGTCGCTTGCAAAACGCCGCCGGGGGATTGACGAATCACGGAAGGGTGTGCTAACATACCGCCCGTCTCCCATGGAGAGACCAACGATTTGAGAAAGGATCCAACCAAAAATGAAAACAACGTATAAAGATTTCCTTAGACTCCCGTTCTTGCTTGTGGCGATGATCGCTGCCAGCGGATATGCCGAGAAAGGCAAGCCCTCATTTGAATCTGAAGTCGGGCGTTACCTCGCAGGCCATTCCCTTTCGGGGGTTAAGACCTGCGAAGACCTCAAGGCGCTGATTGCCGCGCCGTGCGGCGAAGCGGCGAAAATCGAGGCGACGGTGCAGCCGCGCCACGCCGCGAAAAAGGTCCGCTGCTGGGGATCGATGATGCTTCCCTTCTTCAAGAAATGGGGACTGGACGCCGCGGAACTCGATCCCGACGCGCTGGCGCGCGGCGAGCTGCCCGACGTCGTCTTCGTCACCCAGCACCCGTACTACACGTCCGGCGACGTGGAGATGCTCTACCGCGCCGCAGCGGAAGGCGTCCACGTGGTCACGTTGTGCGGCACCGATGCATGGAGCGGGGCGTTTGCCAGGCGTCTGGGCTTCTCGTACGGCGGCGTGCTGACGATCAACGGACCGGAGAAGGGCGGCGTGGCGGTTCCAAACTGTCCGAAGCTCTTCGAGGGCCTGCCGCAGAAATCGCGCCTTGACGCCGAGTTCGCCGCAATCCCCAAGTGGATCCACGGGATGTACCTGACGGGCGACAGGAGCCTGATGACGGTGGCGGATGCCGGACAGAGGCGTATCGCGACGGCGATTGCGCAGTACGCCGTCGGGCGCGGCGCGGTGACGCTCGTGGGGCCGCGCTTCTACGAGACGCCGGATGTGCCCTTGTGCAAGCGGATGCTGCTCAACCTGGTCGATCTCCTGCCACCCGCACCCAAGGCGCTCAACATGCCGTTCGTCTACCACCCGGTTCCGCCGGAGGGCAAGCCCTATTTCGAGCTGCTCGTCCCCGGCACGACCGACGAATACCTTACGCAGGCCCGTCCGCGGGACCACGTCTGGCACCTTGCGTTCTTCTACTCGTGGAAGTTCATCAACGGACGCAATTTCTGGGAGCCGCGCGACAAGGGCGCGGTGAACAGGGTGGTCTCGCACAGCGAGAGGGCCACGCCCGACGGCGCGGTGTTCGAGGCCGAGCTTTCGTATGAACTCGACGGCAGGGCCATCCTGCGCGAACACCGCACCGTGAAGGCGACGGTGAAGCCGAACGGCGACTATTCGTTCGACTGGACCGGACGCTTCGAGGCCCTTGAGAAACTTGCTTTCACCGCCAGCATCCCCAAGTGGGACAAGGCGAAGGGGACGAACAACTACTGCGGCTACGCGGGCTTCTCGGCCCGCCTCGCCGGCAGCGGCGCG
>CADCOC010000117.1 GCA_902802945.1 uncultured bacterium
CACCATATCCCGCACGGGGCGGATGTCCTTCTCGTGCATCAGCGCGACAAGCCACGCGATAGTCAATATGCCCGAAAGTGAAATGAGAAACGCTATCCAAAGTCGTGAAAGCATGGCGTTACCTCACCTTGAGCGCGAAAGAGTTGTGCTTGATGTTGCACCGAACCCACTCGGACGGCGTTCCCGCGCCGCGCCGGACTACGCGCGCCATGTTCCAGCCGTTCTTGAAGAGCCATGCCGGAGGAGGCGTGGTTGAAAGAGAAACGAAAGCCGGTTCCCCGCCGCATGTCGCGGCAAAGCTTCGCAGCACGAAATGCTTGTCGTTCTGCAACTGGATGTCGATGACTCCGCACAGTGCGGTTGTAGCAGCGGGCGTTTCAATCCTCTCCCAGGCGCGGACGTTCTCTATGAAGTACCGACCCGCGCGCCAGCCGTAAACCGTCTCGATCTCCGACACGTCCAGCACGCCGTTCGTGTTCTCGTCGCACCCGAACGCGATTTCAAGATTGTTCGTGGGCGTCCCGTCCAGCTGCAGCCGAATCTTCACGTCCCTCATGTCCGTTCGGCTCTCGTGGATCACCACGTTCGTTGACACTTCCGTGTCGGCAAACGGCGACATCGGCAGCGTCGGAATGACGATCTGCCTTGCATGTGCTGATAGGGTCGTTCCCGCCGCGCCCACTAGAGCCAGTGTAACAACACGAGCTAAACGAGAGGTTTTCGTCTTCCCCCAAGAGGCGTCGCAGATAAGTTTTTCCATCGCTTTTCCTCTTTGTAACTGCTAAAGATTACTTCTTGACCAGTTGAACTGGCATAATGATACCACAATCTCACCGCCGCCCGCAAGCCGAAAGTCAGCGGCCGAGAAGTTCGTTCGCCGAGACGATCCATCCAAAATAGCCATCTGCTTGGACGCGCTTCGACAGATTCCCGTCGTAGACGAGTACGGGGACGACGGACACGGACCGAGACGTATTGAAATTTGACAACTTCTCCTCGACTTCGGACACCACCCATTCCCCGATGGAATCGCGCCGCTTAATCTCGATCGCGTACTGCATCCTCCGCGTCTGGATAAGGAGGTCGATCTGGCATCCAGCCGTTCGCGCCGTCGGATTCTGGAGATACGGCGCCGCCGAGAGGATCAGGGCATGGTCGAGCCCGATACGGTGGATTATTTCCCGAAGGTTGTTGTAGATGAGGCTCTCGAACTGCAGGCCAAGCATGGACTCCCAGCCCGGCAGCTGCGCAAGCGACGCGAAAGTGAATGTCCCCTTTCGTATCAGTTCGCGATTGGGCTCAATGAACTTCAGGTAGAATCTGGTGTAGTTGTCGGAAATCCGGTAGCGGACGACATTCGACATTTTTCCCGTACATGGATTAAGTCCCGTGTCCTTGGCGATGAACCCGGCAGTCTCCAGCTCATTGAGGTAGCCGGAAAGATGTCCGTTGTTCTCCAGCTTCAATTCGTCGGCGATTTCCGTGGGCGACTTCTTGCCGTCGCCAAGCGCAACCAGAATCCTCTTCTTCAGGCCCAGTTGCGCATCAAGCACGTCGTTGAATATCTCGTCGAACTCGCCCACGAGCAACGCGCCCGGGGTAAAGCAGAGCCGCTTGACGTTTTCATCGGCGGAAAGCCCGGGATCGATGTTCTCAAGGTATTTGGGGACGCCGCCCACGACAGACAGAACGTCAATGATGTCCGTAGTTGACGCCATGCATCCGCCGCGGCGCCAGAACGCGGCACATTCCCGCATGGAGAGTTCTGGAACAAGAAGGTTCAAGGACGGCCTTCCCACAAAGCCCTTGCTCTTGAGTATCTTCTTGTCAATCCAGCTGGAGACCGATCCGCAGAGCACCATGATCAGTTTGGGGTTTTTCGAAAAACGATTGTCCCAAGCATATTTGAGCTGCCCCGGAAAAGTGACGTCATACTTTCCCATCCAAGATATCTCGTCTATCAGCACCACCGTCTTTTCGCGTGGATTCAGGACCTTTGCGAGGCGGGCAAATGCCTTGAACCAATTCTCCAGCTTCGTCTCTTCACACCCCGTCTGCTCCGCAAGCTGCTGCGCAAAAGCGTTGAGCTGCGTCTGGTTGTTGACTCCCGGCTGCGGCTCCACGCCCTCCAACTTGATGAAGCGCACGCGATTGCGGCGGGCGAACTCCTCAATCAGCGTTGATTTTCCGATCCGACGACGGCCACGGCACGTCACAAGCGAGGCCACAGGCTTACGCCAAAGGGCCTTCAATTGTTCAAGCTGTTCTTCTCTTCCGACGAACATAAACATTCTCCAAATGAGTTATTTGCAGAAACGCGGAGAATTATAACATTAAAGTTGAATCACGTCAACCGATATTCGGGCGAAGAATCGACATTTTGCATATTCTTCGCCCATGTTATTTACATTGGAAAGACAGCAAAGCCGAACAACTTGCTGTTGTGCGCTTGCCGAGCGGGCCGGATCCACGAATCGTTCAGAACGTGGAATTGCGTCCAAACCGAAATTGACTACATGTCATCCATGGACAATGCAAGGAAAGACGGTTTGACCCTCCGCCACTCGCCAGTCTGAAGTTTGCAAAGGTCAGCGTACCAGGATCATGAACTGCTGGAAGCCGATGCGCACGCCGTTGGATGTCTTGATGGCCCTGAAACGCGAACTTCTCGGCTCGTCGGATTCAAGGATAAAGCGCGCGTTCGGCTTGTGGCCCTCGTTCCACCTGACAAGGTAGTCGCCCTTCGCAAGCGGTCGCGTACCGGTCTTGAGCTTGATGGTGCCCGACGACGCCACCAGCGCCACGCCGTTGGTCGGCTGGTAGATGCTCCCCGCGTCGGAGAGGTCGAAGCCCGCGCCGTCGGACGCGGTCACGGAAAGCAGTTCGTTGGCAAAGGAGTTGACCTTGAGATAGCCCTCCTGGAGCGTGAGCGCGTTGCCGTTGTCGCCGAACTTCGAATCCGCCATCAGCTCCAACGTGCCCGCACCCCTCTTGATCGGCGGCTGCCTGAGCGGCACCGCAATCCGCAAGAGCGCGCCGTCCGCCACCTGAAGAACGCCCGCCTCGTTGTAGTTGGAAACTTGGAACGTCAACTTGGTGACGGCTCCGCTCGCGCGATGTACCGTGGTGGTACCGGAGAGGACGGGGAGCGCGCTGTGGAGGACAAGTCCGTCGTTGTTGTATGTCGCGACCGTGCCCGAGAAGAAGATGTCGGACACGCCGTACATGCCCGCGATGTGCGTGTGGAGATGGGAGACGCTCGTCCCGTTCTTTTCGCTGCTGACATCGACTGTTGCATTGGAGACGACAAGGTACGGAGTCTTGCTCTGTGAGCTTCCCGTGCTGTTCACGCCGCGGTACCAGAAGCGCGCGCCGTCGTACACGTGCACGTACGCGTCGTCCGGCAGTCTGCGTCCGTCGGAAACCTGCTTGCCGAGGATCGAGAGCGTCGTGTTCGCGCCATGCACGCGCACCGGCTTCTCCGCCGTGGCGGTGCAGTTGTAGAACTTCCCGTTGACATGCAGAAATGCGCCGTCCTTGACCTCGACTTCGCCATGGAAACTCGAGTAGTCCTGCGTGATGTCCATGTGGCCGGTCGATGAACCCTTGTTCGAAAGGATGAACTTCGTTGTGGCGTCGCCCGTCATCGGCGCAGTGGACTTCACGGAGGCTCCAACGTTGAGGTCATAATTGACGCTGAACTCCAGCGTCTTGCCCGAGCCTATGGTGATAGAGCTAGGCGCACGCGGACTGTTAGCCGTAAAGTTGATCTTCGCCTTGCCGCCAGCCGCAGCCGGGACAGTGATCGCGCCAATGGTGCCGCGAATGTCATCAATGATCTGGTCCGCCGTTGTGGCGGCGAACGTGATGCCGCCCTCGGTGAGATTGAACGGCACGGCGATCTCGTACCCCGCGCCCGCGGTTCCTGCGTTGAACGTCGGCATCGTGATCGAACCCGTTCCGATGAAGGCGTAGGGCGTATTCGTGGTGTTGAAGTCGAACGACGTCACCGCACGGTCGCCGGATACGTTGATCGTGGTGAGCGCCGTCGCGTTGCCGTTGGTGTTGTCCATGAACGTGACGTCGTGGTAGCCGTCGCCGTTGTACCCTTCTGGGTCATGGTTCCACGCCGTCTCGGTCCATTCGCCGGACTGCGTGTTCCAGTAGATGTGCTTGGGATTCTTCTTCTTGATGACGGAGAGCCCGCCCACGCTGGAAATCGCCCATTCGACGGGTATCGTTGGGAACGAGAACTTCTCGGCCATCGCCGCGGTGAAGGCCGAGTAGGCGAGAATCTTCACGGGCGCTTCGCGCGTGGTGAAGTCGATTTCCGAAAGGTCAACCGCGATCGTGCCGGAAGCCGGCAGCGTGAGCGTGGTGGTGACGGTGAGCGGATCGCCGCCGAGCGCCTTCACTGTGGTGCCCGCCGAAATGTTCAGACGCGGCACCTTGGAACCGGTGAGCAACGTGCCCTCCTGCATCAGGAACGTCGCCGTGCACTGGATTTGGTCAACCGTGTCCGCGAACCGCACCGTGCCCGGACCCGTCTTCGCGATGTTCCCCATGAACGGCGTGCCCCACACGACCGATGAGCCTTCCGAGACCACCACCGGCACCGCCGCCTCGCCCTGGATTGCGTTCAGTATTCCCTCCGCCGCCTCGAACGTACAGGCGCCGTCGATGTAGAACTTGCCACTGTTGGAGAAGAAGTAGATGCCGTTTTTGTTGTAGGCGCCCTTCTCACCCTGGAGGCGGAATGTGGAGTCCTTCATGTGGATGTTCTTGAACTTGATGTGTTCGTTTCCTGACGAGCAGTCAACGCGCATCATGCCGTTCGTCATCCAGAACTCGGGAATGTAGTTGGAGAACGGATTGACGCCGCAGATATGGATTTCGCCACCATCGACGATCACCTGCCCGTTCTGCGGCAGACGATTGTTGACCTGATTGCAGTGGGGAATGTACGCCTTCGCGCCCTCGCCGATATAGAGGGAGGTGAAACCGAGGATCGAGCCGTTGATCGTGAGCTGCCCGCCGGTGACGGCGAACGGTCCGCCGAATGTGCCGCCGGTGATGGTGAGCGTGCCAGAACCTGCCTTCTCCTTGAGTCCCGCGCCCGTGAGGCTGAGCGCGCCGGATGACGCGTCAGACGTGACGTTCATCGCGAACGAGCCTTCGTCGGAGACCACCGCGCGGTCGGGAAGACCGGAATAGACGACGCGTCCCGCGCCAGTCTTCCGGAACTTGTGGGTGGCGTTGGCGAAGGTGAACGTCGGATTGGCGTATGTCCATTCCTCGTTCTCAGCCGCGTTCAGGATGAAGTAGGCGTTGGCGGGCAGCGTCACCGTGCCCTGCACCACGTTCGCGCCCGCGACGCCGAACTCCGCCGTGCCGCCGGTCGCATCGACGTCGCCAAACAGCTTGTGTCCGCCCGCGATCACGAGCTTGGCGTTGTCGCCGCTGTTCGTGACCTTCACCGTGCCCGCGTAGGCGTCGGCGTCCATCGCCACGCGGCTTGTGCCGGACGCGACGAGCGTCGCCACCATCACGTCGCCGGCCGTTGTTGGATAGTTCGCGGAGACGCCGTCGCGTTCCCACGGAAGCGCGTACCATGCGCCGTTCGCGACGCCCGCCACAGCCGCCGTGAGGTCTCCGTTCGACGTCACGTAGAGCGCGCCGTTTTCAACCGTGAACGTCGCGCTGGAGACGGCGTTGCCGTGAATGTCCTTCGCGCCCGAGACGTTCGTGATGTTGAAGCCGGACGCGACGCCGACGACGCGCTGTTTCCCGCCCTCGGGGACGATGACGACGATCGTGCCCGCGCAATCTGCCGCGAGCGTCGCCTGCGAGCCGGCCGCAATCTCAGCCGTCGCTCCGGCGGAAACCTTCACCGTGCCCGTGCCGAGCGCGCCGGCGGTCGTGGCGGACACCGTGCCCGCCTGCACATCGACGCCGCCCGTGAAGGTGGCGTCCGCGTCGAGGACGAGCGTGCCCGCGCCGGTCTTGACGATTCCGCCGACGCCCTTCAAGCCCCAGCCGAACGCCACCGTCTTGCCGCTCGCGACTTCGATCGGGAACCCGCCCGCCGCGATCGTCACGTTCGCGCCGACGCCCTTGCGCAGGTCAAAGTACTTCGCGCAGTCGGCGTTCGCCTTGAAGACCGTGCCGTTGAAGGTGATGAAATCCTGGTCGTCGTTGAACATGAGGAAACCGTTCGGCACGATCGCCTCGCCGCCGTTCAGGTTCAGCGTGGCGAGCGAACGGGTAGTGGAGGACGTGCCGAGCGCAAATTTGTCAAGCAGTTCCACCGTGCCGCCAACGATGGAAACCGTTCCGGTGGAAGTGACGGCGGTGCTTTCGGCGTCGTAGCCTGCGGCGATGCGCAGACGGTGGGTGACGACCCGTCCGCCGGAGACGTTCATGAAGCCGCGTCCGCCGTGCCTCTGCGAGGCGATGGTGATGGCGTAGCGTCCGGCGTAGTTCGCTTCGGACGCATTCGTCACCACGAGCGCACCGCCGCGGACGTTGAGGTAATTGTCCGTCGTGGAGTCGCAGGTAACCACGAACGGCCCCGGCACGTCAGTCACGCCGGCGTCTTCGTCGAGCGTCAAGGTCATGCCCTTGTCGATGAACGTGCGCCAGTATGTGTTCTTGCGCAGGCCCGCGCCGTCCTTCAGCGTCAGCGTCGTACCCAGAGCCGGACGGAACTCGCCCCAGAAATCAAGGTAGAAGGTGCCGTTCTTCCATGTGACGTCGCCGCCGAGGGTGGGATTTGTCATGAGGTTGTACACGTTACCGCCGAGGTCAAGCGTGCCGCCGCTCTGGGTTAGCATGCCGGAGGCGTGAAGACCGCCGGCGAAGGCGAGCGTGCCGCCACCGGTGAAATTGAGGTCGGCGGTGTCGATTGGCGCGGCGTACGTGACGGTGGCGCCGGATGCGACGGCGATTGCGTTCGAAATCACGGAACGGGTGCCCGCCGTGCCGACCGTGGCGTCGGCGGAGAAGGAGGCATCGGCGAGATAGGTGTACGCGCCGGAAACGTTCCGCCATCCGCCCTGTTTCCACTTGGCGTCGAGGTAGTTGTAGATGGCGACGCGCTCGTCTGTGGTAAGGACTCGCGTGAAGATAATCACTTCAGAAAGCGCACGGCCTGCAGTGCGGTCTGTCCATGAAGCGCGGTCGCGCGAAAGCTGGTTGCTGCGCGTGTTGCCCGCCGTCGCGATGGTGATGATGTTGAGCGCGTTGGCGACGGGCGCGGTCGCATCGGGGTTGGCAACAGCTGTGGTTGCGCTGTTGAGGTAGAACGTAGGCTTTCCAGGGTAACCGACGGGGTTGTTTTCCGACGACCACCTCTCGTTCCAGATGTAGCCGTTGCTGCCGCGATGCAGATCCCTGTACGTGTCGTCGCCTAGAAGCGGCGCGAGTTTGCTGTCGATTGTGAACTGCCCCACCAGAAACACCGTGCGGATGGTGGATATGCGCTCGTAGCGGAGGTCCACCTCGCTGCCGGTTATACCCATCTGGTAGGCCGGCACTCCGTTCAATATCTGCAAGCCGCCATATCTCACAACACCTGAACAGTCGCCGCTTGTCTGGTTTCTGGTCATGTACGCGACGGCATCGCCGTATGTCGAACGCCCTGCGCCCTTGTTGATCCATTTCGTCACGCCGAGCTCGTTGAACTCGAAGTTCGCGGGCGACGCGGCGTCCAGCCACATCGCGGACTCGCCGAGCAGCGTATTGACATTGACGTCGCCAAATACCGCACCCGCCGCGCCCGCAAGAGCCAAAACAACAACACGAGCGAAACTAGAAGTTTTCGCCCCTCCCCTACGGGAGTTGCAGATAAGTTTTTCCATCGCTTTTCCTCTTTGTAACTGTTGAAGATTACTTCTTGACCAGTTGAACTGGCATAATGATACCACAATCTCACCGCCGCCCGCAAGCCGAAAATGGCATGGCGCGCTCGGTGATCGCGCCCTACCACGCGAACAGGTAGGGGCCGACCACCGGGCGGCCCGCACTACCATGCGAACCGGTAGGGGCCGACCACCGGGCGGCCCGCACAATCTGCTGTTGTACGCTTGCTGTCTTACGCCCTCCTGCACATGTTCGCTTCACATCAGCTGCGGTCATTCCTCGACCGCATAGTCGATGCCGACCTTGAAGAATTTCGCGGGGGCGGATGCGTCGATATTGACCAGCTTGGTGATGTCGGCAACCGTACCGGTGATCTTCGTTCCCGACTTCACGATGTCCGCCGGCGAATCGGCCACGAGCACGTACAGGCGTCCGCGCACCTTCGTGAGATCCACGTTGGTGTCGATCGTGAACTTGTTTCCCTGAATCGCCACCCCCACGATCTTCATGTCCTCCTTGTAGTCCGCAAGATTCAGTCCCAGCAAAAACGCCCCTTCCGCCCGCGCGGCCGTTGCGTCGTTGCCCGGTGTCGCCGCCCAAGCCGTGAACGCCGTCTGCATCGCGGCACTCGCGGCATGACCTCCGTTCCAATTCGCGGGCCAGGCCGCGACGGTCGAAACCGCGATGGACTTGCCGCCGTCCGCAAGGACGAGGCTGGAGACGAGCGACGCGTCCGGAGATGCGACGGAGAGCGAGAGCTTCGCAAGGTCGGTGTCGGAGAAGGAGCCATCCGTCCGCGTCAGCACCGTGAACGTGCCGACGGCCTGCGAAGGAATCTCGACCGTGATACTATTCCCCGCAAGCGAAACACCCTTCGCCGTAAGGTAGGGCGGGCGCCCCGCGCCCGCCGCACCAACGACAATCCGCGAACCGCCCTGAAGCGTCAGCGTGCCGCCCATCGTCGCCGTCCCCGTGCCGGACAAAGAAAGTGCCGCCCCGGAGTTGACCGTCACGCCGCCCGTGCCGATTTTCGAGCCCGCCGCAAGGGACATGGTCGCCGTGTCCCTGACGTTGAAGGACACGCTGTGGGCTGTTTGCCCGTAGGCTCCTGCGGAGGCGTCGTAATCGCAGACAAGCGTTCCCGCGCCGGCGACCGTCACCACGCCCTCCCGGATGAATCCCTTGGTGGCCGTCACGACATGCCCCACGCCGTCGCCCCAGCCTGTCGTGTTGACCGTCAGCGACGGACCGGAACGGGCACCGACCCAGTCCGCGATCGTAAAGTCGTTCGTGTTCGGCTGGAGAATCGCGCTGGACGACGAACTGGCCGCCAGCATCCAGAATCCGCTCCCGCCCGAAAGGCCGTCCTCGCCGATCACCCAGCGGGCCGTATCGCCCGAATTGCTCCTGTTGAGCCGGAACGTCCAGGACGTGCCACCATTGCTGACAAGTCCCTTGACGATAGCAACGCCGCTTGAGCCGACTGTCTGCGCGAGCTTCATGTCCGCAGTTCCCGAAACGACAATCTTCCCCGTGACGACAAACGTGCCGTCGAGCCGATTGAGCATCCAGCCGCCGCCCGTGGTGGTGTAAGTCAAATCACCGACGAGCGTGACGGTCGCATTCGCGCCGACGGCGATCTTCGACGTGTCGGAGAATGACGTCGCCGTGAGATTGCCCGTGAATGTCACGACGCCCGTGCCCATCGTGACCGCGCCGAATGCCGCGTTGACGTCCGCCTCAATCGTCGTCGCGGATGTCACGGACGAGAAGTCGAGCGCGTCGCCCGCCTCCGGAACCTCTCCGTCATCCCAGTTCGCCGCAACGGAAAACCGGTTGCCGCCGTTTCCGCCGAGCCACTTGCCGTGGACGCCCCCGGGATCGTACACGAAGCCGCGGTCCTTCGGCGTGATCGTCACGGAGTCGTATTTCTTGTAGTTCGGGCTCTGGTACTTGTCCCAGAACTCCGTCACCTTCAGGGAGTCGGGGCGCACCTCGATCCATGCCGCACCGCAGGATGCATCCGTGGCGCCCATGCAGTCGAAGTACTTTGTCGCGTTGGCGTTGCCGTAGTCGCTGATGCTCGTCGTAATGGTGGCGCTGTAGTTGGATTCCTCGATCTGCCCCGCCACCATGTAGATCGTTCCGTCGCTGTTGGCGGCGTCGCTCCTGAGCGGCTTCGTGCGGATGTAGTTGTGCTCGTCGCCGGAGAGCGCGAGATCGACCTTGTGCTTGTCGAACACGTGCCGCCACGTGTCGTAGTTGCCCCGCGACTTGTCGAACGAGTCCTTCGAGGCCGCATAGACGAACCAGGGATCGTGCTGGACGACGACGAGATAGCGGAAACTCTTCTTGCTCTTTTGCTCCGATACCACCCGGTCAAACCAGTTCGTCTGGTCGCGGAGGACGTTCGTCTTGTCGTTGTAGCGCGCCATGCGCGATCCCTTGTGGATCAGCGAGTCGATTCCGACGAAGAGGACGCTATCGCGCAGGAACCAGTAGCAGCCCTCCTGCTCCGTCGTGCCGGGTCCGTTCGGCGGGTTGTTCTTCACGGTGAGATACCAGTAGTAGTCGTAGAACGTGCTGCTGCCGGTGTAGTAGTATTCCTTGTTTCCGGGAATCATGGCAAACATGTAGTTCGTGACCGCCGGCGAACCGTTCCACTGCTGCCAGTTGTCGTAGCGCGAGCCGTACTTCACCGCGTCGCCGGAGAAGAGAACGAAGTCGATGCCGCCGGAGGAAGCCGTCCGCGATTCGGCATCCTGCCGCAAGAGCTCCACCGTATTCATCTTGCCCGGATTATCCGGATGCGAATGGACATCGCTCATCCACAGGAAGTTGTAGCTGCCGCTCGTGCCGGCCGTCTTGAACCTCTGGACACCCGACTGCGAACCTCCCGCCTCGACCCAGTAGATGTACTCCGTGCCGGGATCGAGCGAGGAGAGCGCCGCCGTGTACTTGTAGTAGCTGACGTCGCTGTTCCTGAAAGTGACCGGCTTGGAAACGCTTTCGCACGTCGCCTGCTTGGCGGAACCCGGTGCGGACGCCTTGGCGTACCAGAGCGTGCAGGCGTCGCTGTCGGAATGCCAGACGAATCGTGCCTGAGTCGCGTTGTTCTCTCCGGGACAACACGACAACATGTTGAACGTCGCCGCCTGCGCGGAGATTCCAGCCGCCACGCAGAGGAAAAAGCACACTGGTTTCATACCGTTTTTGCAATTCCTCCCTCAAAAACAACCTCTTGGTCGTTTGAACGGTTCAAATGATACCATAATCCCACCGCCGCCTTCAAGCCGAAAATGGTATGGCGCGCTCGGTGATCGCGCCCTACCAGTCGGTCACGACAAGCGCGACCACTCCCGGTGGGGCGAGCCGTCCCGGCGAGCCGCACAACTTGCTGTTGTACGCTTGCTGTTACGGCTCGGCGGGACGCCTCGCCCCACCATCCGGCGCGCTCGGTGATCGCGCCCTACCGCACGATGATGTACGTGCCGCGGGTGAAGCGCAGCTTGAGGTCTCCGTTCTCGACGAAGCAACCGAAGCGGACAGCCGGTTCGCCGTTAACGGTCACGCGCACCTTCTGCGCCGCAGTCTCAGCCGTGAGACCGCCAGCCGGGCCCACCTTCACCTTGCTGCGCGTCGGCTTCTCGGTGAAGTCAACCGTGATCGCGCCGACATCGGCGAGATAGTCCACCGCCGGGTTGGTGAACGCCAGTACCGTGGAGAGGTCGTTCACATTCGGCGCGACGTTCTGGAACGCGAGCGTGCCGCCGTCGAACTTGAACGCGCCGCTCATCGTCGCGCCCGTGCCCGTCGCCGTCACGTCGCCATAGACAACGGCCGCGTTTTCGGTCGCATTGTTGGCGAGCGTCGCGTTCGAGGCGAGCGTCACGCCGCCCTGGATGTAGCCGTCAGGGCACACCGAGAGCGCGAGCGTCTGCTCGCTGAAGAGCGTCTGCGCTCCGCCTGCCACCTGGTAGGAGACCGCAAGCCCATTCCCGCTCCAAGGTCCGGCGCTGCCGGTGTTGTCGTAGGTACGGATCTCAAATCTGTGCCAGCCGCGCGAAAGGGTGACCTTGTATGTGAGCGTGTTGTTGCTCGCGCCCGTGAGTCCCGTGTCAACGCCGTCGATCCAAAGTGCGCAGTTGTCGTCGTACTGCGTACGGAACGTCCACTCCTTGTCGGCGTTCTCCGCCGTCACGTAGAACCAGCCGTCATAGCGGTTGACCGTGTGCGTGTTGATATAGTCGGTGTTGGAACTGCCGTACCACTGGATCATCTGGAGGTTGTTCGTGATGCAGCAGAAGTCCCATGCAAGGCCGTCGGCCTTGTACTTGGCCGTGTCCTTCCAAGAAGTCGTGTCGGTTGTCTGCTTGAAGTGGCTCCAGCGGATCGTGTTCGCGTTGTTCGGGTCGCCCATGTCCGCCGCCGGACGCATCTTCAAGTTTTTCACGTTGAAGCGCGCGTAGGCGGACATCGTGGGATCCTTGTAGCCGACCGTATGGTAGGCGTGGTTGGCGGCAGGACCGAATCCGCCGGAGTTGTCG
>CADCOC010000118.1 GCA_902802945.1 uncultured bacterium
CGATGGCGTGGGAGAGGACTGCGAGGGGCTGCGCGAGGTCGACGTTCTGCACGATGACGCCCTCGGGGACGGAGAGCTGCGCGGACGAGAAGTTCAGGATGCCGCGCACGCCGGCCTCCACGAGCGTCTCCGCGCACGCCTGTGCGGCGGGGGTGGGGACCGTGAGGATCGCGAGATGCACCTTGAGGCGGCGGACGAGCCGCGCCATCTCCGCGAGCGGGCGCACCTTCACGCCGTGCACCGTGGAACCGGCGAGGCGCGGGTTCGCGTCGAACGCGGCGACGATGGAGAGGTTCTGCTCCTTGAAGCCCGCATAGCCGAGAAGGGCGCTGCCCAGGGAACCGGCGCCTACGAGCACCGCGTCCGTGGCGCTGTCCCACCCCAGCGCCCGGTTGATCGCCGCGCGGAGTTCCTCCGCCGGATAGCCGCGGCGGGGACGCCCCGGCACGCCGGCCATCGCCAGGTCCTTCCGCGTCAGTACGGGGTCTAGCCCGAGGCGCTCCGCGAGCACGCTGCTCGAGATGAACGCCTCCCCGGCGTCCATCATCTCGCCGATGGCGCGCAGGAAGATCGGGTACCGCCGGATCGTCGGCAGCGGAAGCGGGTTTTCGTTCGGGTTCTCCATAGCGCGCGCTAGTATACCACAAGGACGGTTGAATGTACACCAGGGGTAGCGATAAAAAAATAATAAATATTTTTATATCGCTACTTGAATACCGATTCAGAAAGTGCTATACTATGCGCGTCCGCCGGAAAAGGTTCTGGCGGCAGACCGAACGAAAGAGAGAAGCACGAATATGGAGAACGAAGCAGGAATCGCGCCGGAGAACCCGGTAGCCGACCTCGAGGCGACGCTGGCGCGGGTGCGCGCGGCGCAGGCGAAGTACGCCACGTACACGCAGGAGCAGGTGGACGCGATCTTCAAGGCCGCCGCGCTCGCGGCGAACCGGATCCGCATCCCGCTCGCCAAGATGGCGGTCGCCGAGACGGGCATGGGCATCGTCGAGGACAAGATCATCAAGAACCACTACGCGGCCGAGTACATCTACAACACGTACAAGGAGACGAAGACGTGCGGCGTGGTGGAGGAGGACGAGTCCGCCGGCATCATGAAGGTGGCCGAGCCGATCGGCGTGATCGGTGCCGTGATCCCCACCACGAACCCCACCTCCACCGCGATCTTCAAGACGCTCCTCGCGCTCAAGACGCGCAACGGCATCGTCATCAGCCCCCACCCGCGCGCCAAGAACAGCACGATCGCGGCCTCGAAGGCCGTCCTCGAAGCGGCCGTCGCGGTGGGCGCGCCCGCGGACATCATCGGCTGGATCGAGGCGCCGAGCCTCCCGAAGACGAACCTCCTCATGAAGGAGGCGGACATCATCCTCGCGACGGGCGGCCCCGGCATGGTGAAGGCGGCCTACTCCTCCGGCACGCCGGCGCTCGGCGTGGGCGCGGGCAACGCGGCGGCGATCCTCGACCCGAGCTGCGACCTCGTGAACGCTGTCAACTCGATCATACACTCCAAGACGTTCGACAACGGCATGATCTGCGCCACGGAGCAGACGGTCATCGCCGACCAGCTCATCTACGACGAGGTCAAGGACGAGTTCAAGCGGCGCGGCTGCTACTTCCTCAACAAGGAGGAGGCGGACAAGATCCGCGCGACGCTTCTCATCAACGGCGCGCTGAACGCGAAGATCGTCGGGCAGCGCCCCGTCACGATCGCGAAGATGGCCGGCTTCGAGGTCCCCGAGTCCACGAAGGTGCTCATCGGCGAGGCGACCTCGACCGACAGCTCCGAGGCGTTCGGGCACGAGAAGCTCACCACGATCCTCGGCATGTACAAGAGCCGCGACTTTGATAACGCGCTCGATATCGCGGAGGCGCTGCTCGTCAACAACGGCGGGCTCGGCCACACGTCGTCCCTCTGGATTGACGAGCTGGGCGAGCGCGAAAAGCTCGCGAAGTTCGCCGACCGCATGAAGGCGTGCCGCCTCCTCGTCAACACGCCGTCGAGCCTCGGCGGCATCGGCGACATCTACAACTTCAGCCTCGTTCCGTCGCTGACGCTCGGCTGCGGCAGCTGGGGCGGCAACTCCATCTCCGAGAACGTCGGAGTCAAACATCTCCTAAACATCAAGACAGTGGCCATGAGAAGGGAAAACATGCTGTGGTTCCGCGCGCCCGAGAAGGTGTACCAGAAGAAGGGGTGCCTCGCGGTGGCGCTCCGCGAACTCGGCGGCGAGCTCGGCAAGAAGAAGGCGTTCATCGTGACGGACTCCTTCCTCTACGCGAACGGCTACACGAAGGCGATCGAGAAGTCGCTCGAGAAGCAGGGCATCATGTTCACCACGTTCTCGAACGTGGCGCCCGATCCCACGCTCGCCTGCGCGAAGGAAGGCGCGAAGCTGATGGCGGGCTTCAAGCCCGACGTGATCATCGCCGTCGGTGGCGGCTCCGCGATGGACGCCGCGAAGATCATGTGGGTCCTCTACGAGCACCCGGAGGTGGATTTCATGGACATGGCCATGCGCTTCATGGACATCCGCAAGCGCGTCTATGCGTTCCCGAAGATGGGCGAGAAGGCGTATTTCGTCTGCGTGCCCACGTCGGCCGGTACCGGTTCGGAGGTGACGCCGTTCGCCGTGATCACTGACGAGCAGACGGGCGTCAAGTACCCGCTCGCCGACTACGCGCTCATGCCCAACATGGCCATCGTGGACGCCGACATGCAGATGATGGCGCCGCCCGGCCTCACGAGCGCGTCCGGCATCGACGCCGTCTCGCACGCCCTCGAGGCCTACGCCTCGATGATGGCGACCGACTACACCGACGGCCTCGCGATCCGCGCCCTGCAGGTGATCTTCAAGTACCTCCCGCAGTGCTACGACGCGGCCGTCGCGAAGAAGGCCAACCCCGTCGCCCGCGAGAAGATGGCCAACGCCGCCACGATGGCCGGCATGGCCTTCGCCAACGCCTTCCTCGGCGTGATGCACTCGATGGCGCACAAGCTCGGCGCGTTCCACCACATCCCGCACGGCATCGCCAACGCGCTGATGATGGAGCAGGTGCTGCGCTTCAACGCCGACCCCGTGCCGCGCAAGATGGGCACGTTCCCGCAGTACGACCACCCGCACACGCTCGAGCGCTACCTCGAGATCGCGGACGCGCTCGGCATCGCGGGCAAGTCCAAGGGCGAGCAGTTCAACAACCTCATCAAGGCCATCCGCGAGCTCCAGGCGCGCATCGGCATCAAGCCGACGATCCGCGACTACGTGCCGGACGAGAAGGACTTCCTCGACCGCCTCGACGCGATGGTGGAGCAGGCCTTCGACGACCAGTGCACTGGCGCGAACCCGCGCTACCCGCTGATGTCGGAGATCAAGCAGATGTACCTCAACGCCTACTACGGCAAGCATGAGGCTGTGTGAGTGATTAAAAGAGGATAACTTTGATGATTGCTTTCGCTGCTGGGAGATGAGGAGATCAGGAGTTTCGGAGATTATTAAAAATCCTCCAAACCTCCTAAACTCCAAAACTCCCAGTAGCGAAAGCAATAAGAGAAGCCAAAAGGAAGTTAGAGACAACCTGAAAGGAATTTAAGAAAATGAAGACCAAGAAAGAGAAGAAGGCCGTCGCGAAGGCGGTGCCTGCGAAGAAGATTCCCGCGAAGCGCGGACGTCCGAGCAAACAGGACCGGGTCCTCCTCGAGCGTACCGACAAGGTCGTGACGAGGGACAAGGACACGGTGCTCAAGGTGTTCGGGCCGAGCTACAAGGTGAGCGCGATCCTGAACGAGGCGATGAACGAGGCGCGCGCCGCCGAGACGGGCCTTCCCGTCGCCAAGGTGATTGAGGTGATGAAGCTCCGCGACCACTGGTGCATCCGCCGCGAGTGGATCGACGGCGAGACGCTCGCCGACGTGATGGCGAAGGACAAGAAGAACCTCGTCAAGTACCTGAAGGAGTTCGTTGCGATCCAGTGCGAGATCTTCTCCAAGACGTCCGAGCGCATGGGCAACCTCGCGGACAAGCTCGACAAGCAGATCTCCGCCTCGCCGCTGCCGCGCGAGACCCGCTACGACCTGCACATGAAGCTCCAGAGTTTCCCGCGCGGGAAGTCGCTCTGCCACGGCGACTTCAACCCGACGAACGTGATCATCACGCCGAAGGGCGACTGGCGCGTGATCGACTGGAGCCACGTGCGCCTCGGCGACCCGCTCGCCGACGTCGCGCGCACGTACCTCCTCTTCTGGCTCTCGGGGCACATCGCGGCGGCCGAGAAGTACATGGCCCTTGCGTGCGAGGCGCTGAAGGTCAAGCTCCCGGACGTGCAGAAGTGGCTCCCGATCGTCGCCGCGGCGGAATCCAGCCGCGACCAGACGCCGAAGAACCACGAGCTCCTCATCCACTGGGCCAGCGTCGTAGATATCGAGTAGCAGACGCGCGTACCAGTGGGAGTCTGCGCGGAGTCTATGGTTCGTTCGTAAGATGGTAGGGCCGCCTCGCCGAGGCGGCCGCCCGAGTCCTCGCCTCGCCGTCCACGGTATATAGCGTTCCAATCTCGGCGCGGGGCGTCTGCTTCGCCGCCGTAGCCGCGAAGTCGTGTGTCCGTTTTGCGAAATTACGGCGCACTCTTGGCGGCGTTCTCAGTCAATCATCCCCCTAATCGGGGAATTGTGATGGAGCCGGGGAGGTGGTATAATTTTCCGCGAAGTTTGAAAAGACTAAAGAGGCAGAAATTATGAGAAAGCAAATCGCACTGCTGGCTGTCACCATCTCGCTTGCGGCGTCCGCCGCGACGTTCCGCGTGGCAGCGCCTGACGGCTCCGCCGTCTGCACCGTTACGCCGCCGGACTATGGCGCGGGGGCAGTTCTCGAGACGACCAACTTGACCGGCGGCGTCGCGTGGCGCGTGCGTTTCACCGGCACGGGCGAGCGAACCATCGAGAAGGAGGAATGGACGTTCGACTTTGGCGAGGACTTCCGCTGCTGGCCGGTGAGCCATGCACAGGGCGAGTATATTCCCAAGACGCTCTCGACCATCGCCACGATGAAACCGATGCCCGGCGCGGCGGCCATTGCCGCCGGCAAGGGACACGCCCAGAACTACTGGCGCACCTATCCCGGAACGGCGGAGAGTCCGCTTGTCGTCGAGGGGAACGGCTGGGTGGCCGCACTCGGCGACGCGGGGGTGATCGACTACGCACGGATCCGCTTCGCCTCGGGCGGAAAGCCCGGCGAGATCAAGACCGTCCTTGAAGGCCCCGCCACGGTCGCGCTTCCATACGTCACTCCCTGGCGGTACGTCCATTGCGCAAAGGACTGCGTGGCGCTCGCGAACGAGCAGCCCCGCTTCATGGACGCGCTCAACGCGCCGTCACGCATCGCAGACACGTCCTGGATCAAGCCGGGGAAGGTCCTTCGCGTCGCGAAGCTAAACGAGGCGTGCGGTAAGGACTGCGTGGACTTCGCGGTCCGCAACGACATCACGTACATCGAGCTGGACGCCGGATGGTACGGCCCAGAACGCTCGGGCGATCCCATGAAGCCAAACGCGTACGTGAAGCCAATCATCGACTACGCGACGCGCAAGGGCGTGGGCGTGATCCTCTATGTGAACCGCGACCCGCTCAAGAAGAACCGCGACGCGATTCTCGACCTGCTCGCTTCGTGGGGCGTCAAGGGAATCAAGTACGGATTCCTGCACGTGGGCGACCAGTCGTGGCGCAAATGGGCGACCGAGGCGATCGAGGCCGCCGCGAAGCGGAAACTCATGGTCGACATCCATGACGAGTACCGTCTCACGGGCATCCAGAAGACGTATCCGAACGTGATGACGGTGGAGGGCATCTGCGGCAACGAGGAAATGCCGAACGCCGCGCACGACTGCGCGCTCCCGTTCACGCGCTTTCTGGACGGCCCGGGCGACTACACGCCGTGCTGGAATCAGGCGCGGGTGAAGAACACGCTCGCCCATCAGCTCGCCCTGCCCTGCGTGTACACGAGCGGCTGGCAGTTCCTCTTCTGGTATTCGCGTCCGGAACAGATAAACGAGAAAGACCCCGCGCTCGATTTCTGGCGCGAGATTCCGTGCGCGTTTGACGAGACGCGCTTCCTCCAGGGGAAGATTGGCGAATACGCCGTTGTCGCGCGGCGGGTCGGCGAGAAGTGGTTCGTCGGCGGACTGAACGGGCTTGCGCGGCGCAATTTCTCAATCCCGCTCGACTTCGTCGGAGAAGGCGACCTCGACGTGCGCATCTTCATGGACGCCGATCCCGCCCTTACGGAGGGACTGGGTAAAGTCGCCGTTTCGGCACGGCGCATGAAATCGGGCGACGTGCTTTCCGTCGATGCCGCCGCCCGCGGCGGCTTTGCGCTGATCGTGGAGAAGGCGAAGACCGAGGGATGCCGGATTCCGGCTTCCAATGCGAGTGAATCGCCTGTACCCTCGCCGGCGGAGTGGGTCGATTCGCGTCTTGGCACGGCGCGGGCCTTCGGGAGCAACGTGCTGGGTCCGTGCGTGCCGTACGGATCCGCCCATCCGTCCCCAGACACGCTCTGGCCGACGCCGCACTCGGGGGCGAGGGGATCGCATCACGGCTTCGGGGCGCCGACGAGCGGGTGGTGGCCGGGCGACAAGGTGGTGGGGTTCTCGCAGCTCCATGCGCAGGGGACGGGTGGGACGCCAAGCTACGGGATCTTCCGCTACGTGTGCGATCCGCAGGACATGGAGATACTCGAGGCGCATCCGTACCTTCTGAAGGTCAGGCTGAAACCGTCGGGACTGCTCGTCGACGTGTCCGCCACGTCCCATGGTGCTGTCTATCGCGTCCGCGACGCAAACGGCGCGCCCCGCACGCTGCCGCTTGACCGCCGCTGCAAGCTGGCGAAGGCGGATTGCGTGAACGCCGCCGGTGAGTTCACCGGCAACTGGAACCCCGCGCCGTACAGGTGCTTCGCCCACTCGGAGGTCGACGACGCGACCGGCATCCACCGCATCGCCGTGTCGTTCAAGTCCGACGAGCAGGCAAAGGCGTACTTCGTCGCGGAACTCGCCGGACGCACGCCCGACGACGTGGCAAAAGATTCGAAGCGCCTCTGGGACGAAACGCTCTCCTGCATTTCCATCGAAGGAGTGGACGACGCCGAGCGCGCGCACTTCTACTCGATCCTCGCGCAGACGTTCATCCAGCCGCGCGACCGAACGGCGGACGGCATCGGCTGGGACGACCACTATACGCTCTGGGACACCTGGCGTACCCATTTCCCGCTCAAGGCGATCATCGACCCGCAGACGTTTGCCGGGAACGTCAACTCCTTCGCCGACCGCTTCGCGCGCACCGGCAGATGCGACGCCTGCTACACGTCGGGCAAGGAGTACAAGGTGGGACAGGGAGGCGACGAGGCGGACTGCGTGATCGCCGAGGCCTGGGCGAAGAAAATCCCCGGCATCGACTGGGCGCGCGTGGCGCCGCTTCTCCGAAGCCGCTGGACGGGACGCACAAAAGCCTATCGCGAGAGAGGCTACGTGCCGAGCGGCGAGCGCGAGGATTACTGCGGACGCATGAAGTCGGGGTCCGCCACGATGAATTTCGCGTATCAGGACTGGTGCTGCGCGCAGGTGCTGCGCGGACTGGGCGACGCGGAGATGGCGGAGAAATTCCTTGCGCGTTCGGGGAACTGGACGAACGTATGGGACGCCACCGCCTTCGACGCGCCCAGCGGCGTGCGCGGCTTTGCGCGGGCGCGCGGGAAGAACGGACGCTTCGCGAAGACCGGTCCCCGCCGCGGATTCAACACCGACTTCTACGAGGCGAACTGCTGGGAGTATTCGTTTTTCGTCCCGCACGACATGGACGGCCTGATCCGCCGCTGCGGCGGCAGGGACGCGTTCGAGCGCCGCGTCGCGTATGCGCTGGAGAACAATCTCGTCGCCTTCGACAACGAGCCGTCGTTCCTGATTTCGTGGCTCTTCGCGTACACGGGACGCGGCGACCTCGCGACGAAGTGGGCCCCGCGTGTCGCGACGCTCTTCAAGGGGCTGGACCTTCCGGGCGACAACGACTCCGGCGCGATGTGCGCGCTCTACGTGTTCATCCAGTTCGGATTCTTCCCCGTCGCCGGACAGGATCTCTACCTGATGCATGGAAGCACGTACCCGAAGATCGTCATCCAGCCGCGTGGTGGCGGCAAGGCGTTCACGATACGCTCCGTGAACCATGCCAAGGGCCGGCGCGTGAAGTCCGTGACGCTCAACGGCAAGCCCCACGACCCGCTCTTCCTGCGCCATGCGGAAATCGCCGCCGGAGGCGAACTCGTGTTCACATACGAATAACGGTTGACGTGAAAAGTCTGGCTGCCGTCACATTTCAATAATGTTGAAATAAGGTTGTTGAAATGAAGAACGTATGCGGGGCTGTGCCTCGCTACTCAGGAATATGGTATAATAGTTGCGCTAAGGAGAGAAAAGACATGCCAGCAGTAATGGAACAAGTCAGCAAGATGAGCACAGCTGAAAAGCTGCGCTTGATGGAGTATCTTCTCAAGTCCATATCCGCTACGGTAGAGTCGTCCGACGCAGTATCTGCTCCGTCGCAAACGAAGCGCAACAAACCGCGTATCAGCGATTTCATTGGATATGGCAGACGTTTTCATCCTGAATATCGTTCTACCGAAGATGTAATGCGAGAACTCCGTGAAGGAGAAGAAGAATGACCTGGGTTGTCGATACGTGTGTCATCATAGACGTGCTGCGGGGCGATGAGTCCTATCGCCGATATCATGATTGGAGCATACGCCATGCAAAAAGGCGGGCTAATCACGCGCAATGAGTCGGACTTCAAGACCCTTTACCCTAACTTGACGATCTTCAATCCGATTTCGTGCGTTCCATAACAACAATCTCAATCGTGAAATTGCAAATATGAACAAATCTAAGATTTTCCTCGCGGCGGCGACCCTTGCCGTCGGCGTATTCGCAGATCCCGTCTACACGGGTCCCGTCAAGGCGCAGGAAGTGCGCGTGCGCGCGGGCGTGGGGCACTTCATGGAAAAGGTCAAGGCCGGCAAGGATGTGAGGGTCGCCTACCTCGGCGGCTCCATCACCGCCATGAACGGCTGGCGCAACCTCACAACGGATTGGCTCCGCGCCACCTACCCGCAGGCGAAGTTCAAGGAAATCCATGCCTCCATCGGCGGCACGGGATCGAATCTCGGCGCATTCCGCGTGGGGTACGATGCGCTCCGCCACAACCCCGACCTTCTCTTCGTGGAGTTCGCCACAAACGACAGCAGAGCAGAGCCTGAGGCCATCTGGCGGTCCATGGAGGGCATCGTGCGCCAGACGTGGAAGAAGAACCCCGCTACCGACATCGTATTCGCCTACACGATCACCGAAGCCATGAAGCAGGACTACTTCGCCGGCAAATGCAACCGCGCCGCGAGCGCTATGGAGCAGCTCGCCGACCACTACGGCATCCCGTCCATCTGCTTCGGTCCGCGCGTGATCGACGCCGTCAAGGCCGGCACGCTCGTGATGAGCGGAAAGGAATACCGCAACGGCGAAGGCAAGACGCTCTTCGCGAAGGATGGCGTACACCCCGCGCTCGCCGGGCACCGCCTCTACCTCGCTTCGGTCGCCAACGGCTTCACGCAGATGAAGGACATGCCGCCCGCCGACCACGCCGCCGCCTTGCGCACGCCGTTCGTGTCCGACAACCTCGAGGCGGCGAAGATGGTGGACATCAAGCCCTCCATGCTCGTCGGCGACTGGAAGAAGCTCTCGCCCTCTGACGGCAAGGTGCGCGCGTTCTCGAATCGCATGGGCGAGATGTGGTACTCGGGCTCTCCCGGCGCGACGCTTCGCTTCACGTTCCGCGGCACCTGCTGCCAGATCTACGACCTGCTCGGACCCGACGGCGGCCAGGTGTGGATCACGGTGGACGGCAAAAAATCCGCCAGCCCCGTCGCCCGCTTCGACAGCTACTGCACCTACCACCGCATCGCCACGCTCGGCGTGTTCAACGGTGCCGACGGCGTACACACGGTTGAGATCACGGTCGACAAGGACCAGCCCTCGCGCCAGCCCGTCGCGTTCCGCCTGAAGAACCCCGCCGTCGAACTCGCCAAGCCAAAATACCAGGGCACCAAGTTCTGGCCCGCGAAGATCATGCTCGTGGGCGATCTCGTCGCGAATGACAAGTGACAACCTTGAGTCCATCATCCTTGAGGCCTCGGCCACCACGCGATCGAGACGGTGAAAATCTACCCGTGATTCGGGCTCGTCCATCCTCAGGCTCGCGAAGGGCAGGGGAGATCTTTCGCGTCGGCAGGCCGTGTACACTCTGAATGGACTTTCTTTCCACGAAGCTTTTAATCCGATGAAATGTTTCTGCATCTTAAAAAAGCTTTTTGTCACATTATGATGGATTCTTCAATAATGTGACAGAATTTTGACATGAGAATTTTGTCACATTATTGACGAAATCGAAATAATGTGACAAAATACTGTTGACCGAAACGGCGGGATTATGATAGAATACGCGCCGAAGGACAAATTATGAGGTTTTAAAATGTTTTTTGGCCGCGAAGAGCTCATTGAACGCTTGGAGTCCCTTTTCAGAAAGCGGACTTCCTCGTTTGTCACATGCAGAGGTCGGCGCAGGGTGGGCAAGTCCACCCTGATTGAAAAGTTTGCCGAAAGGGCTGGTGCGCGTTTCATCAAGATCGAGGGCATAAAGCCGAGGGCGAAACTGAACAATGCCATGGAGCTTGAAAACTTCGCGGCGAAGCTTGCCGCCCAGACCGGATGCGATTCCTCTGTCCCGAACAACTGGCTCAACGCCTTTCTTCGGCTGGACGGACAGATTCGGGACAATGAGAAGACAGTCGTCCTTCTTGACGAGATATCGTGGATGGCGCATTATGATCCCCTGTTCGCCGGTACGCTGAAAGGTGCGTGGGACGACCATTTCAAGAAGCATCCGAGGCTCGTGTTCGTGCTGTGCGGCAGCGTTTCGTCGTGGATAAAGGACAACATACTCGAGGACGGCAGCTTCTACGGCAGGCGGTCGCTCGACATCGTGGTTCCCGAACTGCCCGTGCGCGAGTGCGCGAAATTCTGGGGAAAAGCTGCGGCAAGGCTTGATCCAAGGGAAATCCTCGACGTGCTTTCCGTGACGGGCGGCATCCCGCGCTACCTTGAAGAAATTGATCCGTCTGCGTCTGCGAACGAGAACATCCGGAGGTTGTGCTTCCTTCCGAAGAGTCCGTTGCGCGAGGACTTCGACGAGATGTTCTCGGACGTCGTGACGCGTCAGCCGCAGTTCACGGCAGTGGTTCTCCGATGCCTCAAGGGCGAGCCGCGAAGCGTGAGCGAAATCGCCTGCGAAATCGGGATGGAACGCGGCGGACGCATTTCCGACTCCCTCGAACAGCTTGCGGAATGCGGGCTTGTCGTCAACGACGGCGGCGTGAATCCGCAGAGCGGCAGAAACGTCAGGGAGTCACGCTACAGGCTGAACGACAACTATTCGCGGTTCTACCTCAGGTACATCGAGCCGGTGAAGGACGTTATCGACCGCGATGCGTTTACTTTCGGTTCGCTCGACAGCCTCGACGGTTGGGAATCCATTATGGGGCTCCAGTTCGAGAATCTCGTGCTGGCGAACCTTGGCAGCCTCGTCGGGATGCTGGGACTTGGCAATGCACAGATTCTCTCGGCAGCTCCATACAGGCGCGCAGCGTCCCGCGACGGCACGAGGAAGGGCGTACAGATCGACTTGCTCATCCAGACGCGAAGGTCAATGTGTGTCGTTGAGGTGAAGCGCCACAGGGAGATCGGACGCGAGGTGATCGACGAAGTGGCGGAGAAGGTAGGCAGACTTCCCCGTCGTTCCGGAATCTCCGTGCGCACCGCGCTCGTGTATGAAGGGCAGTTCGCGCCGATCGTGGAGGCCGACGGATACTTCGATACGATTGTTCCGTTCGCGAGACTGCTTGGCGTGAACTGATGTTGAACTGTTGGAAAACAATATGAAAGACGGACTGTTCACGCACCGTACGTAACGATTGTATAAGGATGGAACGTTGAGGTATGAAACGGATTGCAGTGATATGCGAACGTGACCGCGCGTACACGAGAGAAGGACTGGTCGCTTGAGTTCGTGGACGCGCCTTGAAACGGCCAAGAAACTGCTCCTCTTTTCTCAGAAAACCATTGCTGAAGTTTCCCGCCTCTCAGGCTTTACCTCACCACAGTATTTCAGCCGCTTCTTCAAGAACAGAATCGGCATGACGGCGGAGGAGTTCAGAAGCCGCAACGGGGAAATGTGGTAATTACCCGCCTCGCCGACGTTGTGAAAGTGCAATTCTCCATGTTGTAAAAATGCAATTGACTTGCACGTGTCTAAAGTGTATAATGTTGCCAGTTTCAAGGCTTATTGGGAGAATTTGAAATGAGAAATATGCAACGTTCTATGTTCATTTACGGGGTGGCGCTGCTCGCGGCGCTTCCGTCGCTTGCGGCGACGAACATCACGTCAAATGTGACGCTCACCGAAGATACCGACTGGCGCGACCAGGGGCAAGTCACAATTGCCTCGGACGTGACCGTGGATCTCAACGGCCACAAGCTAAGGGTGAAGGGATTGGCATGCAACGGCTCCATCGTCGACAGCAGCGCGGTCGAAGGCTATCAGCGGATAACCTACCTTGAGGCCTCGCGCCAGCAGTGGATCGACACTGGCTTCGTGCCAACGGCCAGTACGGCGGTCGAAATGGACTTCACCACGACCGACGACAACGACAACCGCGCGTACTTCTGCGCCACCTGGGGCGACAATGGCTACATGCTGGTCGTGAACCAGGGATATTTCCGGTTCTACGGCAGCGGCGGCGGCAACCTCCTCCAATACGCTCCGAACACACACTACCGTTTTGCCACTCTGCCCGGTCAGGAGCCAAATGTGGCGATGTACGATGGCGAGTCAGGCGCGCTTCTGGGATCCTACACTAAGAATCTCTCGAACAAGAACGGCTACACGATGTCGATCTTCGCCGGCAACAACAACGGCACCCGTTTCCAGCTCAGCCAGTACAGGCTGCACTCGTTCAAGATGACGAACACTGACGACGGCACGGTAGTGCGCGACATGGTGCCGGTGGTGCGGGAATCGGACGGCGAGGCGGGAATGTACGACCTAGCCAACGGCGCTTTCTACGGCAACAGCGGCAGCGGCGTGTTCATCAAAGGTCCCATCCGGAGACCGCTGGTGCTCGATTTGTCAGACGGCGCGACCTATAGTTTCGACGGCACGTGCGCGGTGCCGATGGCGGTGGGAGATTCGGCGCTCTCCCAGGACTGTGACCTGCGCGCGTTAGGCACGGTCGAAATAGACGGCAATGTGGCGCTCAATGGCCACAGGCTTTTAGTTGCCGGCGCGACAGGCACCGGCACGATTCTCAACCAGGCCGGAATGTACTCCCACTACCGCTTCAAGGTAGAGGCGATCGGCAGCGGTGCCGTCTTGGCATTCTCCGACCTGCGCCTCTACAGCTACGGCGTCAACGTTACAATGCAGCGCAGCGGCGCAAGCGGCAGCTACGGCGGCGGAAGTGCTCCAAACGGTCAAACATACTTGGCGGCACTCGATAACAGCGTCGATAACAAATTGTGCGTCACCCAGATCACCAGCTTCAACACGTTGTGGGTGCAGGTGGACTACGCGGAACCAATTATGATAACCAAGTACGAGTGGTACTCCACCAACGACGGCGCGCAGCGGGACCGTGCGCCCACCAAGTGGCGCTTCCAGGGTTCCAACGACGGCACGAACTGGGTGGACATCGACGTTGTCGAGCGCGCCTACGACGAAAATCCCGCAACCAGCAAGACGCTCGCCTACACGTACGACAATGGCCTCGCTCAAGTCCCGGAGCTCGGGGAATTCCACGTGGATGTTCCTCAAGGAAACACGGCGGAGAACGCCGTTGCGCTTGCAGGAAACGTCAAGTTCGTCAAAGACGGCGCCGGCATGTTGACCGAGACCCGGACTGCCCAATCCCACACCGGAGGCGATGAAATCACCGCAGGCACCATGGCCTACGCGGCGGCGAACTACGTGCTGCCAGGCGACCTCACGCTCGCCGGCGGCACGCTCGCGATCACCGACGGAATGCCGCTGGCGGTGTCCGGCGCGGTGTACGTCACTTCGCCTTCGACGCTGAAGTTCATCAGCGACGTGCCCTTTGGCCGCAAGCTGCTGATTTCCGGCTCTGGCACTGGGTTTGACATTGGCGACCTTACGCTTGACGTAGAGCCTTCAAACCCCGGCACGGGCAATTTCAGCTTTGACGGCGACGACCTTTATGTGGCCTTTGGAGCGGCGGACGACGTGATGCTGGCGCACTGGACCGGCGCCGTCGATGGCGACGTCTCCAAGCCCGAAAACTGGAACTGCTACAATGCGCTCGGCACGCTGCTCGAAGGCAAGCTGCCTGCAGAAACCACAGATGTCCGCATTGGGGGCAATGTGAACATCCAGATGCCGGTCGGCACGACGATTGCCCACGCGAGTTTCATCATCGGCGACTGCACTCTCATGACGGACTGCGACTGGCGTGGACACCCTGGTTCTATCGATGGCACGGTGACGCTCGGTGGCCATCGTCTTGTGCTGGCCGATTTCCTCGGCGCCGGCACCATCAAGGGCGATCAGGGCGGCGGCTATCTCCACTACCGCTTCAAGGTAGAGGCGATCGGCAGCGGCACGGTGCTTGGATTCTCCGATCTGCGCCTCTACAGCTATGACGTCAACGTGACTGGAAATCGCAGCGGCGCAAGCGGAAGCAACGGCGGCGGCAGAACTAGCAATAGCGAGACATTCGCGGCAGTTCTGGACAACAACGTCAACAACAAGTGGTGCCCCGTCGAAATCACGGATTTTGACACTTTGTGGGTGCAGGTTGACTACGCGGCGCCGATTATGATCACCAAGTACGAGTGGTATTCAACAAATGACGGCGCGCAGCGGGACCGTGCGCCCACCAAGTGGCGCTTCCAGGGTTCCAACGACGGCACGAACTGGGAGGACCTCGACGTGATGGAGCGCGCCTACGGCGCGAATCCAGCCACCAGCAAGACGCTGGCGTACACGGGGCGCATGGCGCCATCGACGCCGGCTTCAGATGTGCTGCAGGTGGATGTGGGCGAGGGGCTCACAAAGACCAACTCCACATTCATGATCTCCGGCAACGTCAAGGTTGTCAAGACGGGTGCGGGCACGTTCATCGCGAACAAGGCGGGGCAGATGTACAATGGCGGCACGGAGGTGGCTGAGGGCACGCTCAAGCCCGGCGTCAATTCCGCCGCTGTGTTTGGAGAAGGCGGTGACACGATTGTGGTTGCCGACGGGGCGCAGATACTGGACGACCTCGCGGCGAACGAGGCGTTTGACCGTCATTGTCTCCAGCTCGAGGGTGAAGGACCTGACGGCACCGGCGCATATCGGGTGACGACTTACAGGAGCTACGCCAACAACTACGCCTGGACGCGCGGCTTAACGGTGACCGGCGACACGCTTTTCGGGCGCGACGACTATGGATTCGGCCTGATCAAAGACCGTTACGACCAGTTGCCGTTGAAGCTCAATGGCCATACTCTCACATTCCGTTCGCCTAAGACTGTGCAGAACGCGACCCACCTGGGGTTTGCCGGCGTAAAGGGCGTCGGTCCGGGCACGCTCGTCATTTCGGATTACGTGAAGCTCTATCCGATGAGAGAGCATGAGAGTGTTCTGCCGGAGGTGACGCTTGTCATCGAGCCGCT
>CADCOC010000119.1 GCA_902802945.1 uncultured bacterium
CGGCGGCACCTGCCAGCCCGACATCATCACGATGTGGCACTGCCTCGACGGCGATCCCGACTTCGGCTTCGACTTCGACATCAACAAGATCAAGAAGGCCGAGGACTCCTTCAAGAACGCGATGTCGAAGTACTTCCTCCCGCCGGAGGCGATGAGCGTCAATCCGCAGATCGTGTGGAGCCCGATGCCCGGCGGCGCGCTCACGGCGAACACGCAGATGCTGCGCGATAACAACATGATGGACAAGTACGACGACATGATCGCGGAGATGTACGACTGCGTGCGCCTCGGCGGCTTCGGCACGTCTGTGACGCCCGTCTCGCAGTTCTACGCGCAGCAGGCGATCCAGAACGTCATGTTCGGAAAGTTCAAGAAGTTCGCGCCGGGTTATGCGAAGATGGTGCTCGGCTATTTCGGCAAGACGCCCGTTCCTCCGGACCCGGAGATCGTGAAGAAGGCGGCCGAGTTCATGGCGTCGAGCGAGCAGAACAAGCCGTATTCCACGCCCACCACGAAGACCGTGCTCGAGATGAACGACGCCGATCCCCGCAAGGGCGGCGCGGTCGCGAAGAAGATGCTCGAGGACGCGGGCCTTCCGATCACCGACGAGAACATCTTCATCGCCGCCTCCTGCAAGGAGAAGGGCATCCTCTTCCTGAAGGATCCGTCCAAGGCCCCGATGGGCTGCCGGTTCGCCGAAGAGGCGAAGCCTGCCGCCGGCAAGGGTGGCCCCGTGACGGTGACCATCAACGGCAAGGCTTATGGCGTGGAGATCAAGGGAGACGGCAAGGCCGTGGTGAACGGCAAGCCCGTGGAATTCAAGGCCGAGGCCGGCATTAAGGCCGCCGCGCCTGCCGCTGCCGCGCCGGCTGGCGGCACGGAGGTGAAGGCCCCGGTGCCGGGTACTGTGCTGCGCGTTACCGCGCAGAGCGGCTCCGCCATCTCGAAGGGCGATGAAATCCTCGTCATGGACGTGATGAAGATGGAGACGCCCGTCACCGCGCCGTGCGACGGTACGGTCACGGTGAACGTGAACGCCACGGACAAGGTGGCTACCGGCGACGTGCTCGCGGTGATCGGCTGACGCCTAGGATTTCTAGTATCTCTAGGGCTTCTAGAACTTCTAGAAACTCTAGAGATACTAGAATCCCTAGCACATCTAGAACCCCTAGCAAATCTAGACGAGGAAATCGAAGATGAAAAAGTTTCTTGTGGCAGTCCTTGGATTGGTCTTCGCGCTGGGCGTGCAGGCCGACGGCGATTGGCGCACCACGCTCGGCAAGGTGAAGGACCTCTCCGGCGACACCGGCATCGCCGGCTTCGCCCGCAAGGCGGCCCCAGCCTACATCACAGGCGATTTTGAGGAGAAGGACCGCGCTCCGAAGCCAGACTTCACGAAGCCGATTGGCGATCCGGCGCAGTACGCGAACAAGAACGGATTCTGGGTGACGAGCGACGCGCAGGCCAAGAAGCTCTCCTCCGAGAAGCATGAAGTCAAGAAGGGTGACTGGATTGGCGGGTACTTCGACGACGCAGGTGCGTTCGTGAAGGGCCACGAGGTGAAGGTGCTCGGCGGTCTGCCCTACGGCATCGGCCAGCTCATCATGATTCCGCTCTGCCTCGTAATGCTCTACCTCGCGATTGTGAAGGGGTTTGAACCGCTCCTCCTTCTCCCGATCGGCTTCGGCGGGCTTCTCGCAAACTGCCCTCTGGCGGGCGTCACCGCGCCTGCGATGATGCATGACGGCGCGATCTCGTTCCTCGCTTCCGGCATTCCCGTGATGCAGGGCGGCATCATCGAGCCCGGTGGGTTCCTCTACTACTTCTTCAAGTTCGGCATCGACACGGGCGTGTTCCCGATCATGATCTTCATGGGCGTGGGCGCGATGACCGACTTCGGCCCGCTGATCGCCAACCCGAAGATGGCGCTCCTCGGCGGCGCCGCGCAGTTCGGCATCTTCTTCGCGCTCTTCGGCGCGCTCGGTCTCGCGGCCATGTTCGGTGCGGATTTCTTCGGTTGCGACCCGATCAAGGCGGCAGCCTCGATCGGCATCATCGGCGGCGCGGACGGTCCGACGGCGATTTGGCTCACAAGCCGTCTCGCACCGGACCTCCTCGGCGCCATTGCCGTGGCGGCCTACAGCTACATGGCACTCGTGCCGATCATCCAGCCGCCGATCATGAAGGCGCTCACCACGAAGGCGGAGCGCGCGATCACAATGCCGCCGCTCCGCGAAGTGAAGAAGATTGAGAAGGTCTGCTTCCCGCTGATCGTGCTCCTTCTCTGCGCCGTGCTGCTGCCTAGCGCCGTGCCGCTCATCGGCGCGCTCATGCTCGGCAACCTCGCGAAGGAGGCGGGCCCGTCGGTGGCGCGCATCTCCGATACGATGTCCAACGCGCTCATCAACATCGTCACGATCATGCTCGGCCTCTCGGTCGGTTCGAAGCTCGCGTGCGAGAAGTTCCTCTCCGCGACGACGCTCGGCATCCTCGCGCTCGGTCTCTGCGCGTTCTGCGTGGGCACGGCGGCAGGCGTGTTGATGGCGAAGCTGATGAACCTCTTCTCGAAGGAGAAGGTGAATCCGCTCATCGGCTCGGCCGGCGTCTCGGCCGTCCCGATGGCCGCGCGCGTTTCGAACAAGGTGTCGCTCTCCGAGAATCCCGGCAACTTCATCCTCATGCAGGCGATGGGTCCGAACGTCTCGGGCGTCATCGGCTCGGCCGTGGTGGCGGGCGTCCTCTACACGCTCTGCCGATAACAGATAAGCGATAGGGAGATTGCCCGTGGAAGAGAAGAAGTGGTACGTACGGAACACGGCGGGCAAGATATTCGGCCCGATCGACTTCGAGTCTCTCAAGTCCTGGGTCAAGGACGGGCGCGTGGAACCGCTTGCCGGCGTGTCGTGCGACCTGACTAACTGGGTTCTTGCGCCTCTCAGGCCAGAGCTAGAGATGAACTGGGTCGTGGAGAACAACCCCGGCCAGTTCTATGGGCCCACGCACAGGTCGGTAGTGGACGACCTTGTAAAGACCGGCACGCTCTCCCCAGCGGCCCGCTTCTACCAAGACGACCGCGGCGCGGCCCTTGAGCGCATCCGCGGGCTCGAGGTCGCGCTTGCCGCCAAGGAATCGGAAATCGTGCAGAAGGACTCGTCCCTCGCGGAGGCGCAGAAGCTTTCAGGGAAGAAGGATCTCCAGCTCGCGGCCGGACAGAAGGCCCTGCGCGAACGCGATGACCGCCTTTCGGAGGCGAAGTCCCAGCTGATGCTGAAGGATACGCAGATCGCCGAACTCACGAAGACTATCCAGCAGCGCGACGGACAGCTCCAGAAGGCCGCCGCCGAGATCGCTCGCCGCGACGCGGAGCGTCAGGCGCTGGACATGGAGATCGCACGCCGCGACGCGGAGATCGCCACGCTGCGCGAGCAACTGGCCAAGCGCGACGAAGTGCACGAGCGCGAATGGAAGACGGAGGTGGTCGTGCCGGAGGTCGTTGCGAACGAGTTGCCTCCGCCTGTGGCCCGTCAGGCCTTTACGGCGTCCCCGTTCGCCGCCGGCGCGTCGTCGGCAGCTCTCGCCGAGTTAGAGCGCCGCGCGCAGCAGGAGCTCGCTCGCATGGGCGCGGAGGGTGCCAAGAAGTTTTTCGGGATGAAGAAATGACGTAACCGGAGACGCCGATGAACAACCAGTGGTATCTGCGCACCCAGGACGAGACGTTCGGCCCCGAAAGCAAGGCCCGCCTGCTGGAATGGGCACGCATGGGCCGCATCCAGCCGGGGCAGGAAATTTCCTCCGACGGTGAGACGTGGACGCCCGCCACGGAGGTGCCGTTCCTCGACATGCGCTGGTCCATTGACATCGGCGACGGCCGTCCGCGCGGACCCTTCAACAAAATGGCCGCGCAGGCACTGCTTTCGAGCGGACGCCTCCCGCCCGGTTCGCGCCTCGTTGAGGTGCGCCCGCCGTTCAAGACGCCAGCGCCCACTCCTCCGCCTCAGCCCGATGGGGAAGACCACGCTGGCAGTGACCAAGAAAACTCTGCGCTTAGGCAGGAGATCGAACGCCTCAAAGAGGCTCTCAAGGAGGCTGAATCGCGCGTGCGCGCTTCGCGTCGCGAGGCGAAGGACGCCGCAGAGGCTGCGCGGTCCGCCGAGGAGAGGATGTCCGCCGTGATGTCGCAGAGCGCCACGGTTGAGTCCGAGAAGGCCAAGGCGCTCAAGGACCTTGACGAACTTGCCGCTGCGAAGGCCGCCCGCGAGAGCGAAATGGCTGCGGAGTGCGCTGAGGCGCAACAGGCGCTTGCGGCATCGAAGGCCAGCGTGACGAAATGCGAGGTGCGCATCCAGGAACTTTCCGACGAGCTGAAACGTCTGCCCGCCTCGGCGCGTCTCGCGGCGGACGCCCAGGCAGCTGTCTACACGTTGATGAAGGAAGAGGCGGATGACATCGCCACCGGCATCGAGAACGAGACGCGCGAGCTTGACGAACTCCGCCGCCTCCATCAGGCCCGCCGCGAACGTCTCATAGCCCGCCATCAGGAAATCCTCAAGCGCATCGGAACGGACGCCGAGGACATGACGCGCCGGGCTCTGAAGATGTATCCCGAAGACCCCCGTCTGGTACACATGCGCCAGGAAGTGGATGCCCTGCGGCTTCTTCAGGAGAAGGCTGCCGCTGAAAGCGACAGAAAAGTGCGCGACCTTTCAACGAAACTGCGCGAACGCGACGCCGAGGTGAAGCGTCTCCAGCAGCAGGCTGCCGATACAACCGTCATCTACCGCCAGCTACAGGAAGTGCGCGAGCGCCTCCTGCGTCGCGAGAAGGAATTGATGGAGGAACGCCAGAAGGCCGAGGCCGAACGCCAGCAGCACGCTGCATCGCAGCAGGCTTTGATGGCGCGTCTCTCGGCCTTGGAAATGGGGCTCCCGGGCGCGACGAACCAGTCCCGCGAGGCGCGCAGCGTGCGACTCGCCCCATGGATGGGACTGAAGAAATGAGTGTAAAGTGTAAAATGAAAAGTGTAAAATGGGAAATAGTATTGGGGGAATGGGTTTATGAATGAGTATGAATTGGCGGGGATTGAGGTGATAGCACGGGGGGTGTGCGTGCAGGATGGGAAAATTCTGCTTTGCAGGGCAAAGGGCGGTGCGACTACGTATCTTCCGGGTGGGCACATTGAATTCGGCGAGACTGGACGTCAGGCGCTCGTGCGCGAGGTGAAGGAGGAACTCGGCGTGGACGCCGAGACAGGCGCGTTTCTCGGCGTCGTCGAGAACGCCTTTCAGCAGCACGGCAAGCCTCATGCGGAAATCAACCTCGTCTATGAACTGAAGCTTCCGGCGACGACGCCCGCGCGCGCGCTGGAGGACTGGATCGAATTCGAGTGGCGCGACCGCGCACATCTCGACGACTTGCTTCCCGCTGCGTTCCGTCGCCTGTCGGACGACCCCACCACACCCTTTGCGCCGTGACGCCCATGCGGACCCTCTCGCTCGTCATACCCGTGTTCAATGCGCCCGACCTCGCGCGGAAAGCGGCTTCTGCCGTACCTGAGCTGGCGCGCACGGCGGAGACGTGCGGCTTCTCGCTCGTGGAGACGATCTTCGTCGATGACGGTTCGGTACCGCCGTTGAAGGTGGAATCACCAGGCTGCCGCGTGATTCGCGTCGACGTGAACGCAGGCAAGGGCGCGGCCGTGCGGCGTGGCGCGCTTGAGGCAAAGGGCGAGTGGGTGCTGATGAGCGACGTGGACATGAGTGCGCCGTTCACCGAGTTTGCGCACCTCGCCGCGCGCGCGGATGCCTGGATGGTATGCGGTTCACGCCACGGACGCCGCGGCATGCCGTTGCGTCGCCGCCTGCTTTCAGGCCTATTCCATTTCTTCGTGTGGTGCATCGGCGTGCGCGGCGTTCACGATACGCAGTGCGGGTTCAAGCTGTTCCGCATGGACGTAATGCGCGCCGTGTTCGAGGGCCAGAAAATCGCGCGCTTTGCGTTTGACGTGGAGCTGATCCGCCGTGTCGTGGCGTTGGGTGGCGAGGTTGCAGAGGTGCCGGTCGAGTGGAAGGGTGGAACGCGCAGTTCCCTGCGCGTTCTTCGCGATGCGCCGCGCATGCTTTGGGACCTTCTCCGCATCGCGGTGGGGCACTGAGCGCGAGCTACAGTCTGGCTCTGTTGACAAAGTACACTGCGCCGACCATGCAGAGTAGCGCCCAGAGGTAATCCCAGCGCCACTTCTCGCCCATGAAGATCATCAAGAACGGAATGAACACGCAGACGGTAATCACTTCCTGGATGATTTTCAGCTGCGCGACGTTTAGTCCGGACGCCGCTCCCAGCCTGTTCGCGGGCACTGCGATCATGTACTCGACAAGCGCGATGAGCCAGCTCACGAGGATAATGACGGCGATCGGCCAACTGGCGGCACCTGGCTTCTGCAGCCTGAGATGCCAGTACCAGGCGAACGTCATGAACAGGTTGCTCGCCACGAGCATGCCGACCGTGGCAAGGATTCCAAAGGGTTTTGCTTCCATATTTCCTTTCACTGGATTCATGCGGAGAGCAATATTCTACCACAATTTGACGGTGACGGTCTGAAAAAATCGAGGCCCAAAGCGGGAGAGGACATGCGTGTCGCGGCCGATGGGGAGAGCGAGAATTTTTCAGCCCCCCCCTTGAACGCGGGAAGGTAATATGCTAAACTACTGTCGAACCCCTTGATGGGTTGCTAATCACCCGCTGAGCTACGGCAATGCGGTGCGGAGCCGGGAGAAATCCCGGCTCTAGCGTTGTTGGGAAGAGTGATGCCATGAGAACTATTGTCTATATTGACGGATTTAATCTTTACTACGGTCTATTGCGTGGTACGCCGTGGATGTGGTTGGATCTCGCCGCACTTTCAAAATTCCTATTGACGGATAAGTATGTTATAAACGAGATCAAGTACTTCACTGCAAGGATTCGCAGTGATCGATTCTCCACGGTGTCACCACATGACCAGTCTTGTTACATGGACGCACTTGCGTCCTTACCATGCTTAAAAATCGTTGAAGGGTATTATCGGCGGTTCAGGGCAAAACTGCCATTTGCAAGGGAGCCATGCATGAGTTGCGACAAGGCCGAATATGCAACTGTGTGGAAAACCGAGGAGAAGAAGTCCGATGTGAATCTCGCGGTGGAGATGGTGTCGGATGCTTACGAAAACAAGGCGGATGCAGTTGTACTGATCAGCGGCGATGCCGATCATTCGGCTGCTCTTTCCGTGGTTCGCTATCGACATCGCAAGACGACTGTCGTGTTCAATCCCCATCCTGGCGAATGCGCCGAACTGCGGAGATTGTCCACTTTCTATAAAAACATCCCCCGCGACCTTCCTGCGAAGTGCCAGCTGCCGGAGGTCGTGACGTTGCCCAACGGGCGCACGATCCATCGCCCGCCCGCCTGGGCGTAACAAATGGCACCGCCGCGACGCGTATTAGCATAAGTGACGTACCAAGCCCAGAACCAACAGCCATGTCGAATGGGGAGGTCGGGCGTCTACGCGAGCCGCAAGCGGCTGCGCTTGTCGCGGACATTCGGGGAAGCGGCACTCCTGCCGCTTCAAGCGATCAGTCCTCGCACAATTTCTCTGCTTTTGCCTGTTTGTGTTTGTTGTTCCATCCCGAACAGGTTTGTGGTAGACTATCCGCATGAAAACAAAAGCATTTATAATTGGTGCGCTCTGCGTGGCGGCTTTGACGACTACGGCGAGTCCAGGAGAATCCGTCTTTGAGGCAAAGAGTGAGATCACGTTTTACGTGCGTCCTCCAGAGGGCAGCATGGTTAACTACAGCGACTACTACGAGGAGGTTGTCAACACGTACCTTCCAAGTTGGCGTTCCGAGGCGGTAGTCACGAAGATCCTCCAGCAATATCGCGCCAACTATCCCAACTCAACTATGACGGATAAGGAAATCATCGAAGTGCTGGCAGATTCCGAGTTGAAGCGGGTGCCGCGTGCGCGGCTCATCGAAATTGCCGTTCGTTCCAAGTCGCCCGTAATTGCCGCGGCGCTTGCCAACGCTTACGCGGAGGCCATCGAATCGTTCACCGACGAGGAGAACATGAGGCGGTGCGAGAAGGCCGTCGCGCGGATCCACGAGCAGGTGGAGAAACAGAAGCGTATGGATGACGATCTGGCTGCCCGTCTGCTCAAGTTCCGCATGGAGCATTCTGTTGACAACCTGGAGGAACAACGGGCGATCTTCAACAAGAGCCTTTCAACGGCGACCGCCAATGTGTTTGAGTACGAAAAGCGCGTGAAGGAGGCGAAGGAATGGGTGGACATCCTGGAGACGGTACAAAATGCCCCAGAAAAATTCGGCGAACTGCCCGCAGGCGTGCCGCAGTCCTCAGAAATTGCCACGGCCTACACGAAGTTGCAGTCGGTGAAGATGGAACTCGCCAAACTCAAAGAGATGTATACGGCGCAGCACCCGTCCATGGTGGCGAAGGAAAGCGAACTCAAGGCGGTTTCACGTCAATTCAACGATGACGTTGAGCGTGCATACAAAACAGCCCAGGGCGATTTAGCGCACAACGAGAGCCAACTGGCGCATTTCAAACAGAAAAGAGATGAGCTGAAAAAGTGGATTGAAGACTTTAGGTTGAAGATTGTCAAGGCGGACGCCGGTCTGAAGCAGCTTGAACAGGAGAAGAAGATATCCAGCGCGATCTATCAAGACCTCCTCTTGAAGGAGAACCATGTCCGCATCGCCGCCGAGCAAGGTTGCATACTTGTCCGCGTAGGACGTCATGCCAAGGTTCCAACCCGTCCGGGGAGACGTTGAGTTCGCTGAGGTTTTGGAAAACGCGCAATTTGAAAGCGCGGGACGTATCCTCCCATGTTCCCAGTCGAGTCTATCATCCCCGGCATTCGCGCGTCGCTTGAGGCGAACCGCGACGTGGTGCTGCGCGCGCCGCCCGGAAGCGGCAAGACCACATGCGTGCCGCCCGCGCTTCTCGACTGCCACTTCTTGCGCGGAAAGAAGATTCTCATGCTGGAGCCGCGCCGCCTCGCCGCGCGCAGCTGCGCGGCGTACATCGCCCGTCGGATGGGCGAACGCGTGGGCGAGACGGTTGGCTTCCAGGTGCGCCTCGAACGCTGCATCGGCCCGCGTACGCGCCTTGAGATCGTCACGGAGGGCCTGCTCACGCAGCGCCTCCTGCACGATCCGGAACTCTCCGACGTAGGGCTCGTCATCTTCGACGAATTCCACGAGCGCTCGCTCGCGTGTGACATCGGCTACGCGATGGCCGTGGACGTGCGTCGCGCGCTCCGTCCCGACCTGCGGCTCCTCGTGATGTCCGCCACCCTCTCCACGGAGGAGATCGCCGCCCACCTCGGTGACGCCGACGTCCACACCGCCGAGGCGCGGATGTATCCCGTGGAGACGCGCTACCTGCTGATGGAGAGCGTCGCGCCGATTTCCGCGCAGATGGCGGGGGCGGTGAAGCGCGCGCTTCCGGAGTCGGCGGGCGACGTGCTGTGCTTTCTCCCCGGCGAAGGGGAGATCAAGCGCTGCGCGGAGGAGCTGCGCGACCTTTCCGGCGCGGTCGTGATGCCGCTCTACGGCGCGATGCCGAAGGAGGAGCAGGACCGCGTGCTGCAGCCGCTCGCCGACGGACGCCGCAAGGTCGTGCTCGCCACCTCCATCGCCGAGACCTCGCTCACGATCGAGGGCGTGACGACGTGAGCCGTTTTTCGCCGCGCTCGGGCATGAGCCGCCTCGAGACGCTGCGCCTCACGCGCGACCGCGCGGACCAGCGGCGCGGACGCGCGGGGCGTACCGCGCCCGGAATCTGTCTGCGCCTCTGGACCGAGGCGCAGGACCGCACGCTCGTCCCCGCGATGAAACCGGAGATCGTCGAGGCCGACCTTGCGTCAACCGTCCTCGCCTGCGCGGAGTGGGGCGCCACGGCGCGGGACGGCCTGCCGTGGCTCACGCCCCCGCCCGCCGCAAGCTGGGAGAACGCGAAAGCGCTCCTCGAACTGCTCGGCGCGCTCGACAAGTCGGGACGCATCACGGAACACGGACGGCGCATGGCGCGCTTCGCCGCCCATCCGCGCCTCGCGAACATGATTCTGCACACGGGCGACACGCTCCTCGCGGCCATCATCGAGGAGGGCGCGCCGCACCACATCACCGACATCCGCGACGTGCGGCCCACGTCCCGCATGAAGGAACTCGCCCGGCGCTGGGACGCGATGGGCGCGCGCGCGGGCGTGCGCGCGCACCGGTGCGAGGCCGGCGAGGCGCTCGCGTTCGCGTTCCCGGACCGCATCGCCCGCAACCGCGGCAACGGCACGTTCCAGATGACGGGCGGACGCGGCGCGTTCATGGAACGCACCGAGGCACTCGCGACGTGTCCCTATCTCGTCCTCTGCGACCTTGACGACCGCGGCGGCGACGCGAAGGTACATCTCGCCGCGCCGATCGACGAGGCGTCCATCGAGGAACTGTTCGCGGACGAGATCGAGGAGGTATCCGACACCTTCTGGGACAAGCGCGAGGCGTGTGTGAAGAGCGTCCGTCGGCGCAAGCTCGGACGCATGGTGCTGCGTGAGGGCGGGCAGGCGCGTCCCGACGCCGACGCCGTCCGGCGCGCGCTCTTCGAGGGCATCCGACAGAAGGGCGTGGACCAGCTGCCGTGGACGCCCGGCACGCGCCAGCTCCAGGCGCGCATCTCCTTCCTCAACCGCGTCCTGTGCGCACCATGGCCGGACGTCTCGGACGCCGCACTCGCGGCGCATCTCGAGGACTGGTTTGCGCCGTTCGTGGACGGCATGAGCCGCTGGGCGCACCTGGAACGCCTCGACCTCGCGGCGGTGCTCGACGCGGCGCTCGCGGAGGCAGGGGTGAACCGCTACGCGCTCGACCAGGCCGCGCCCGTGAAGATGGAGGTGCCGAGCGGATCGAACATGACGATCCACTACGAGGAGGCGGAGCCGTTCGTGCAGGTGCGTCTGCAGGAGTGCTTCGGTCTCCAGGAGACGCCCAAGGTCGCGAACGGCATGGTGCCGATCGTGATGAAGCTCCTCTCGCCCGCGCAGCGTCCGGTGCAGATCACGAAAGACCTCGCGTCCTTCTGGCGCACGTCCTACGCGCTCGTGCGCAAGGACCTGCGCGGACGCTATCCCAAGCACTACTGGCCGGAAGACCCGCTGACCGCCGTAGCCACCCGTCGCGTGCGCCCGCGCTGAAAGACCTAGAAAGACAAAGATGCTATCATAGAGGAAAAAATGAAGACAAGAAGAACACCCAATGCATTAAGTCGTTTATTTGCAGCGGCGGTTACGGCGAGTGCGGTTCTGCCAGTTGCTGCGGCGGAGTTTCCTGACCCAGTGGCGTTCAACCCAACGTGGGAGAGCGCGAAGCCGGGCACGTCGTACAGCACGGACCTCCCCACGGCGGCTCTGCTCGGCAACGGCTCTCTCGGCGCGGTGAACGGCGGCGACGGCAATCACAAGAAGTTCGTGCTGACGCGCGGCGACATCTGGAGTTGCGGCGACTTCACATGTGGCAAGGCCGACCACCATGTTCGCCCGATTTCCTTTGCAGACTTCTCAATCGGACCGGGGATGCACAGCGTCAAGTCCACGGACACGCTCGACCTGCCCACGGCCACGCTTCGCACAGAGGGCGGCTTCGGCAAGGGACGCGTGAAGATCGAGACCTACGTGGCGTCTACGGAGGATCTGCTGGTCGTGACAGGCGTTTCCGATACGGACGACAACTGGGCCGTTCACTTGACGGCGCACAGGGAGAGGAAGCCCTTCCCGATTGAAGTGAAGTCATCGAAGGAATCGTTCTACGTGCGCCGCTCCACGATCAACCTGCTCCCGCAAGGCGATCCGCGCGGCTGGACGACGAACGCCACAGCCGCCTTGAGCGTACTCGGCACGGAGCTTGATAACTTCTCGGTGGCGGGCGAAGGGCACGTGATGACATGGGCGAAGATACGCGCCAATGTGCCCTTTGCGTTTGTCGTTTCGTCCAATCCGTCGCGGCGCTTCACATGGGATGAGCTCGCGAATCTCAAGGCGGCGCACGTCGCCTGGTGGAAGGAGTGGTGGGGCCGCAGCCGCGTCACGACGGGCGACGCGGAACTCGACCGTTTTTACCACGGTCAGGTCTATCTGCTCGGCGCGGGCGTGCGCTCGGACAAGTTCCCGCCCGGTCTTTATGGCATCTGGGTGACGACCGACAACCCGAAATGGCACAACGACTTCCACATGAACTACAACTATGTGGGTACGTACTACGGGTGCTTCGCCGCAAACCGCTGCGAAGTAGCTAACGCGATGCCCGATCCGCTGATCGACTATCTGCCGTGCGCGATTCGGAATGCAAAAGAAGTGCTGCCGCACCTCGACAGGTGCATGGGACGGTTCTACAAAAACACTCGCGCCTACCTGGACAGCCATCCTGATGTCGCAAACGGCATCGACGATGCGGTGTTCTATCCCGTGGCGCTTGGCCCGTGGGGCGCGTCCGCGGAGGGTGCGGATAGCCATTGGAGCCAGGTCTCCGACGGTGCTTTCCAGTGCGCCGTGATGTGTACGCACTGGGAGTACACGCTCGACCGCGCCTACCTGAAGAAGGTGTGGCCGGTTCTCGACAAGACGGCTAACTTCTTCCTCAAGTGGTGCGAGAAGGAGGCGACGCCGGATGGCGGATACCGCTACAACGTGTGGGATTCGCACTGGGAGGGGAGTGGCCTTGCGAAGAACAGCGCACCCGCGCTCGGTTGCGTGAAGCATCTCTTCGAGACGCTTGTCGATGTCGCGCCGGTCCTGCGCGAGATGGGGATCGATGTGCCGGCGGCGAAGCTTGCCGCATGGAAGGACATGCACGAACACCTCTCCCCGCTCGCCGTCGGCGTCTATCCCATCAACGGCAAGCCCGTCAAGATGTTGTCTGGCGTGGAGAACGCGGACGGCTCGGCGAATCCGTCCGGCGGCAATGCCATCAACTTGGAGAGCGTCATCCCCGGCGAGCAGTTCGCGTTTGACGTGACGGATGAGTTCCGTGCGCTTGCGACGAACGCCGTCAACGGCAACATTGCGAAGTCCCCGAAGGGCGTGTGGACCACATGCAACCAGACGCCGAAGCTTTTCGCGACGGCGATCCGCACGGGCTATCCTGCGCAGGCGATTATCGATGCGTTCAAGAAACACCAACTTCGCATCATGCAGAGGAACTTCCACATCCACGACGGCGTACACGGCGTGGAGAAGATTGGCGCGATGGAGTTCGTGCAGTCGATGCTCATCCAGTGTGACCACGGATACGTGAAGGTGTTCCCCAACTGGACGGGCGCGGACGCGAAGTTCGAGAACCTGCGCGCGAAAGGGTGCTTCCTCGTCTCCGCCGAGATGAAGGGCGGCAAGGTCGTGCGCGTGGAGGTGAAGAGCGAGAATTGCGGACGGTTCCGGCTGGTGGATCCACGGACGGCACGGGGTGCCGTCCCTACCGAGGTAGGGCGGTCGCCCCGCGACCGCCGTTCGCCGCCACCCGGCTGGACGCGCGGCAAGACGCGCAACAGCGGCGAGGCGACGCTCGAGCGCGATTTCAAGCCCGGCGAGACCGTGGTGTTGAATCCTTAGGAGGTCGAGGAATGGAACTTTCGCTCATATCGGAGAAACTTCAGGCGGGACGCGCCAAGGAAGTCGTCGCCCTCGTGCAGCAGGCGCTGGACGAGGGGATGAGCGCGCAGTCCATCTTGCAGGACGGCCTCATGGCCGGAATGGCCGTGGTGGGCGTTCGTTTCAAGAACGGTGAGGCGTTCGTCCCGGAGGTGCTCGTGGCTGCGCGCGCGATGAACAAGGGCGCGGCGGTTCTGAAGCCGCACCTCGCGGCGGAAGGCGCGAAGGCGACGGGGCGGGTGTGTCTCGGCACGGTACAGGGCGACTACCATGATGTCGGCAAGAACCTCGTCAAGATGATGCTCGAGTCGAAGGGGCTTGAGGTGATCGACCTCGGCACGGACGTTCCGCCAGATGCGTTCATCAAGACGGCGCAGGAACAGAACTGCGCGGTGATCTGCTGTTCCGCGCTTCTCACCACCACGATGGAGGTGATGCGCGATGTGGTGAAGGCGGCCGAGGCGGCCGGCATCCGCGACAAGGTGAAGATCATGATCGGCGGCGCGCCGATCACGGAGGCGTTCTGCAAGGATGTCGGCGCCGACTACTACACGTCCGACGCCGCCCGCTGCGCCGACGTCGCAGCCGAGATCTGCCAAGCATACGCCCAGACGGCCTAGCGGGGAAGGGCGGGTAAGGTGAAATTATGTTATGAACCACGCCGTACGCGCAAGGTTTTGGTATAATATTCGCCTATGGACAAATCAGTTATTTGGATTCTCTGGGCCGTCGGGGCGTATCTCGTCGGCTCCATACCGTTCGGTTTTCTCATTGGAAAACTGCGCGGGAAGGACATCCGCACGCTCGGGTCGAAGAACATCGGCGCGACAAACGTGTACCGCACGGTAGGGAAACCGTGGGGCATTCTCGCGTTCTTTTGCGACTTCCTGAAGGGTTTTCTGCCGACGCTTGCGGCGCAGAAGTTCGGCAATGCGGACTGGCTTCCGCTGATGGTGGGCATCCTCACGGTGGCCGGGCACATGTGGACGTGCTTCATGAAGTTCAAGGGTGGGAAGGGCATCGCCACCGGCTTCGGGATGCTCGTGGCGCTCACGCCCGTGCTCGTCCTCACCGCGTTCGCCGTGTGGGTGGTCGTGATGCTCGTCTCGCACTACGTGTCGCTCGGGTCGATCGTCGCGGCGGCGTTCTTGATGGCAGTCGTGTGGCTCCCGCTGAGCGACTGGGTAGGGTGGAGAATTTTCAGCGGCTGCACGGGCTACCACGACCTGCCGCTCTGCATCCTCGTGACCGTGCTCTGCGCGTTCGCGATCTGGAAGCACAAGACGAACATCATCCGTCTGCGCGCACATGCGGAGAGTAAGATTTATTAGCTTGGAGCTTAGAGCTTGGAGCTTGGAGGTTGGAGCAATTTAGAAAGGTAAGAAAATGTCCGAATACAACTATACGGAAATCGAGAAGAAGTGGCAGAAGTACTGGCTTGAGCACAAGACGTTCAAGACACCCGACCATGCCGAGGGCAAGCAGAAGTTCTACTGCCTCGACATGTTCCCGTATCCGAGCGGGGCGGGTTTGCATGTGGGCCACCCGGAGGGCTACACGGCCACCGACATTCTTTGCCGCTACAAGCGCATGAAGGGTTTCAACGTGCTGCATCCGATGGGCTGGGACGCCTTCGGCCTCCCCGCCGAGCAGTACGCCGTGGAAACGGGCACGCACCCCGCGATCACCACGAAGAAGAACGTGGACCGCTTCCGCGAGCAGATCCGCTCGCTCGGCTTCTCGTACGACTGGGACCGCGAGGTGAACACCACCGATCCGAAGTACTACAAGTGGACGCAGTGGATTTTCGAGCAGCTCTACAAGAAGGGCCTCGCCTATGTCGCCGAGGTGCCGGTGAACTGGTGTCCCGCACTCGGCACGGTGCTCGCGAACGAAGAGGTAATCGACGGTCGATCTGAGCGCGGCAACCATCCCGTGATCCGCCGTCCGATGCGCCAGTGGATGCTTAAGATCACGGAGTACGCCGAACGTCTGCTGAAGGACCTCGATACGCTCGATTGGCCCGAGGGCATCAAGGAGATGCAGCGCAACTGGATCGGCAAGTCCACTGGTGCGATGGTGGATTTCGGTGTCCTGATCGGCGGCGCATGCGCCGCCGAGAAGATCACGGTCTACACTACCCGCTGCGATACCCTCTTCGGCGCCACGTACATGGTGCTTTCGCCCGAGCACGCGCTTGTGGCGAAGTGGCTCGCCGAGGGGAAGATCGCGAACGCCGACGCCGTGAAAGCCTACCAGGCGAAGGCCGCCTCCAAGAGCGATCTCGAGCGCACGGAGCTCAACAAGGAGAAGACCGGCGTGAAGCTCGAGGGCGTGCTCGGCGTCAACCCCGTGAACGGCGAGGCGCTGCCGATCTTCATCTCTGACTACGTGCTCGCCACCTACGGCACAGGCGCGATTATGGCCGTGCCCGCGCACGACGAGCGCGACTTCGACTTCGCCAAGGTATTTGGGCTGCCGATTTACCAGGTGGTGGCGCCAGCCGGGGAATCCGGAAATTCCGGAAATTCCGGAAAATCCGGAGATTCCGGAAATTCCGGATTAGACCGCGTGCCCTATACCGGCAGCGCCGCCTTCACGGATATCGCCACGGGCGTGATGGTCAACTCCGGCTTCCTGAACGGGCTCTCCGTCGAGGAGGCGCGCCCTGCGATGATCAAGTGGCTGGAGGAGAAGGGCGTGGGCAAGGCCCAGACGCAGTACAAGCTGCGCGACTGGCTCTTCAGCCGCCAGCGCTACTGGGGTGAACCGTTCCCCGTGATCCACTGGGAAGACGGCACGCAGAGCCTCGTGGACGAAAACGACCTGCCGCTCACGCTCCCCGAACTTGACGACTACAAGCCTACAGGAACTGGCGAGCCACCGCTCGCGAAGGCGTCTGAATGGGTGAACGTGGTCGATCCTGCGACGGGCAAGAAGGGTACGCGCGAGACGAACACGATGCCGCAGTGGGCCGGCTCCTGCTGGTACTATCTCCGCTACATCGATCCGCACAACGACAAGGCGTTCGCCGACCCCGCGCTCCTGAAGGAGTGGCTGCCGGTCGACCTCTACGTGGGCGGCGCGGAGCACGCGGTACTGCACCTCCTCTACGCGCGCTTCTGGCATAAGGTGCTCTTCGATCTTGGTCTCGTGCCCACGCCCGAGCCGTTCCAGCGTCTCGTCAATCAGGGCATGATCCTCGGTCTTGCCTACAAGACCTCACGCGGCGTACTGATCCCGATGGACCAGATCACTTGGCGCGACGGCAAGCCGTACGGCGCGGAGGAGGGCGGCGAGGAGGAGCTGCTCACCGAGTTCCCGGCGAAGATGTCGAAGTCGCTCAAGAACGTGGTCAACCCGGACGACGTAGTGCGCGATTACGGTGCGGACTCCTTGCGCCTCTACGAGATGTTCATGGGGCCGCTGCAGGCGGTGAAGCCGTGGTCCACGAAGGGCGTGGAGGGCGTGTTCCGTTTCCTCAAGCGCGTGAACAAGATGGTCACTGAGCAGCCGATTGCCGATCGCGCGCTCACGAAGGACGAGGCGAAGACGCTCAACGCCACCATCAAGAAGGTGGACGAGGACCTCGCCTCGATGAACTTCAACACGGCGATTTCCGCGATGATGGTGTTCGTGAACGCCTTCGCGGGCGACGGCAAGGACCTGCCGCGCGAGGCGGCGGAGAAGTTCGTTCTCTGTCTAGCGCCGTTTGCGCCGCATCTCGGCGAGGAACTGTGGCAGTTCCTCGGCCATGCCGAGACGCTCGCCTACGAGCCGTTCCCGGCGTTCGACCCGGCGGCGCTCGTGGAGAACGAGATCGAGGTTCCCGTGCAGGTGCTCGGCAAATTGCGCGGGCGCGTGACGGTGTCCGTGGACGCGAAGCCGCCCGAGATGGAGGCCGCCGCGCGCGCGAACCCGGACGTGGCGAAGTTCCTCGAGGGCAAGCAGGTCGTGAAGGTGATCTGCGTGCCGAAGAAGATGGTCAACTTCGTCGTGCGGTGAGGCGGCGATGAAAAGGATCTCCGCCATCCTCGGCAGAAGCGCGTTCGCGGGCATCGTCCTCGCGGCGGCGTTCTGCGCGGGCGTGGCGCTGATCCTTTGCGGCGCGCTCTGGTGGATACAGCAGGCGGACGACGGTGCCGACGACGGCGAACTCGTCGAGACGTTCGTGGGCGGCGTGGAGAACGCGACGACCGCGAAGGTCGTGCGCGTTGAGATCACCGGCGAGATCGGTCCGCCCGCGCCGTCCCCAGTGGGTGACCTTCTCGGTGGCGCGCTGGGTTCGGGCGACGTGGGGGAGTTGGACACCTTCAAAGCCGTGCGCGGGCGCATACAGCTCGCGACGGAAGACAAGGACGTAAAGGGACTCTACCTCGTCATCGACACCCCTGGTGGTGACTTGACCGACAGCGACATCCTCTGGCATGAAATCCAGCTCTTCCGAGAGGCGCAGGCAGGGCGGTTCGTGTTAGTACACGCCCTCGCGCAGTGCTGTAGCGGCGGCTACTACGTGGCGTCGGCGGCTGATTTCATCATGGTGGTGCCCACAGGCGAAGTGGGGTCGATCGGCATCATCTCAGATTATGGCTACAACGTCTCTGACCTCGCCCGTCGCTTCGGCGTGACGAACGTGGTGGTGGCGACTGGCGAGAACAAGGACACGCTCAATCCCCTCAAGCCCGTAGACCCGCGTCAGCTTGCGATTGAGCAGGGACTCGTCGACAGCCAGTTCAAGCGCTTCGTGCAGGTTGTCGCTGAAGGACGGAAAATGGATGAGGAAAAAGTGCGCGCCCTTGCGGACGGGCGCGCGTATGCCGCTCAAGATGCCAAGGAGAAGGGGCTTGTCGATGCCGTGGGCTACGAGGAAGACGTGCTGGACAAGCTTGTTGAAATGGCCGGAGGGGAAGTGTGCGTGGTGTCGTATGAGGCGTCGTCCGCAAGCAAGACTGGCTTTCTGAAGAAATTGTTTGGAGGAAAGCAAGCAGTTCAGCGCGCATACAGACATCATCGTCGCGGACTGCCCGTTCCGCGTCTGCGCCTCGTCCGGTGATCCGCCGCAGTCAATCGATCAGGAGATTTGAACGGATGAAAACGACGCGGAGAGATTTTTTGTTCGGAGGCGCGGCGGCGGTCGCGGCAAGCGCAACGTTCCCATCGGTCGCGACAAGCGCGACCGCTCCCGCAGCACGGCCCGCATCCGTTCCCGTGCGGAGGAGCGAGGAACGGCAAAGCGTGCTGATCACGAAATGGGATGAGGCGACGGAAGCGGTTTCTCCGGAGGAGTATTGCGCATACCTGCGCGACGGCGACACGCGGGGCTACAAGGCTCTGATGGCAAATGCGATCTCGTTCGAGAAAGTGATGCGCGAGGTGAAGGCGACGGTCGTGACGGGCGACGTCCCCGCGATTTGGAGCGTGTACAACATGGGCTACATCGTCAAGACGCGCGAATCCCTATTCTCCATCGACCTCAACCACAGGCGCGGCACGGAGTTCGCGCCGATCCTCGACTTTGCGCTTGTCACGCACAACCACGGAGACCACTGGCGGAGGGACTTCTACAAGGCAATGACTGAGCAGGGGAAGGTTGTCATCTCCAACTTCCTTGACAATCCGCGCTTCAACGAAATGAAGGGCGACAGCGTGAAAGGCGTGGGAACCTATAAGATCAAAGATGTAGAGATTCGGACGTCCCTCATCGACCACAATGACGAACCGTGGGGAATCAACTTCACGATGGCGTTTGAGATCAGGATCGGGAACTGGCTGCTCTACCACACGGGCGACAGCGGACGCGGCACCGAGCCGAAGCTCGTCACGCCCTGGGGGCGTCCCGACCTGTGGCTGTTCTTCCCCGGATGCGGGATCGATACGGCGCGGGCCGTGAAGAAAGTCAACCCCAAGCGCATCGTATTTGGCCATCTGTGGGAGCTGGGGCACAGGCAGCGGCACCATGGGCGTCTCGACGAACCGCTGATCCGCCGCGCCCTTGCCGCCGCGCGCCCAATCGTAAGCGATACTTCCCTGGCCTTCTGGGGCGACAGGATCGTGTGAGGAGGGCGATTCTTGCGGAATGTGGACGAGAGCCGCGTCTTGTGTGGCGTGTGCCGCCAACGGCACGCCACGCTCCTATTGGAGACGGCTCAACGAACGCACCACCTCGGAGTTGGCAAGAGAATAAAGGGGGTGCGAGGATGTCAAGGCGCTCATGTCCTCCGGGGCGTCTTTCAGGCAGATTCTTGACGAGCATTGTGGCCGACCCTTCGGCCACGTCAGATGGTCAACTGTAGCGTTCGGCGAACTCCCACACGTCCTCGGGTCCGATGTCAATCTCGTCCGGCCACACGAGCGTGCCATACCCAACGAACACCTGGTCGAAGAACGACTTGTCCCTCAACCGGCGCCAATACGGCTTGTCCAGGTACCGCGAACAGTCGAAAACGGCACGGTCGCCGGTGTCGAACTCGACATCGACCTTGTAGCCGTCCAGTGGTTTCGCGGACACTATATCGTGTATTGCCTCCATCGTTCCCTCAACGCAGCGGATCGATCTTGAAGAAGGTTCCCTGCTCAATCAACAACGTCCAGTTCGCGAAGAGGTCTTCGCGGTGGATGCTGATCCAGGCCTTCACCTTCACCTCGTCGTCGCCATCAAGCTCTCCTGCAAGCATCTCACCCGTCGCAATGTCAAAAGACGCCTCCTTGCCCGCATGGCACTCATTCCGTCCGCTAGTTTTGCCGCAGCCTGAGGATTCGCCAATTCGTGTGTGATGTAACTGAGTGCATTGAACAAGTCGGCATTTGCTGATGGCGAAATGACAACCCTATACATGAAGTGTCGCCCTCATTTTCGCAAGTGCAGATTTAGCGTCAAGCCCTTCTCCGGCATCTATTTCCGTCTCGGATCTCGCAATGGCTTCATACATGGCTTGCTTTGCCATGAGCTTGTCGTAAAGACTGATGCTGACAAGTACGGACGCACCATAGCCGTTCTTGGTCAGGACGACAGGCCCGTGTTGCAAATCGCTTTCCACTTCGGGGTAGTGATTCCGCAAGTCTGTGACTGGTCTTATTTGTGTTACAAACATATAATCTCCTATGAGGGCTGATGGGCAGAATTATATCATAACTCTATCAGCCGAGTCAAGGATGACTACCTCGAAAAAGTACATCCCCGCCAGCCTCCGACGCCTTGCCAACCTCCTCAAACAAGGGCTAATCACCGAAGAGGAACACGCCGCCCAGCGCACGCGAATCCTGAACGAACTATAGCGAAAAAACGCATATCACTATCGTGCGTAAGGGCCAAGAGACTTTTCCCGTAAGGCCTTGCGCCGCGCCGTTCGATTTGATAAACTACTGCCATCAACCCGCCAGGTTCGGCCTAAGCGGAGCATGACCTCAATCGCAAGGTTGAGGTCATCGCATTTTCAATGAGAGACATGAAACGCGTTATTGCCTATATTGATGGTTACAATCTGTATTACGGACTTCTCAAGGGAACTCCGTATAAGTGGCTCGGCCGATTTGAATGTGAAATTGTGGAAGTGTGAAAATATGGAAATATGCAAGTGTGGAAATGAAGTGTGGAAATGACGCAAGGCCTCCCCATTGGCCATTGGCAACATTTCCACATTGGCAACAAAAGACAAAGGGGGTGAAAAGCCGTCCTTTGTCGGCTGTCTTCTGTCGGTTGTCCTAAATGAAATATTTTCGGCGTTGGCTTGTGTCTTTGCGGGGATTTTGATAACATAACTCCATTCCCCGACGGTGGGCAATCGCCGATGGAACGCAAAGTGACTTCAAAACGAAAGGCAAAGATGACTAGGAAAATAATCAGCAAGGTCTTTGGCGCGGCAGCGTTGTCGCTCGCGATGATCAGTATACGCGCCACCGTTCAAGGTCTCTGGGATTCCAGGGTTGTTAATCATAGTCAAGTAGCCCGATGACCTTCTTCACGTCAGACCTGCATCTGGGGCACAGGAAC
>CADCOC010000120.1 GCA_902802945.1 uncultured bacterium
TCATGCACTGACGCACTGTTATGTTCATCGACACTCCCTGCCCGCCTTATGGCGCGGCAAGTGTAGTATCTCAAAAATCGGCCTGTTTGTCAATAGGGGCGGAAACTCAATACGAAATTGGACCTTGCTCAACTATCTGAAATCGCCGTGTGAAAAATGTGGAAAGACGGAACTTTCACCGGGTCGCGTTCAACAGTCGAAAGAGTTCAGCCGTGAAAATCCTGGCCCCAGGAATGGTGAGATGCACGGCATCGAAGAAGTGTCGTTCATCTAGTTCGACCTGCGGATTGACGTACTCGATGTGCATGTCGCGCAAACGCTGCTCGCATTCGGCGATCCGATGCTGCGTTTCCGCAGGAAGGTTGCGCTCAAACGCCGGCAGGAGCGGTGCCTTGAAGGCAACGAACCGAATTCCGTGACGTCGGCAGATTTCATCCATCTCGCGGTAGGCGTCGAAAAGCAAGTCTAGCAGATCCTGCCCACCAGCAAGCCCTGAACAAGACTGGGCGTCTTTCTTGAACACCGAAATCACCTTTTTACTGTACGCTTCGGGACGTTCCGCCAACGACTTGCGGTCAGGCGGAAACTCCTCCAGCAGCATCTTGAACGGGAAGCGCAGGTTGCACAAGATGTACCACGCAAGGTCAAGTTTGCCGTACGGAAGTAGGTCCATGTAATGCCACGCCACCGGCAGCTCCAAGTACCACGCCCACAAATAGCCCTTCTTCGTCTGCACCGTCACCGAATTGACGTTAAACGGCACAACAACCGTTTTAAGGCCATTCAGCTGTCCCCGGCGTTCGAACTCTTTCAAGCGCATAAGGCAAGACGGCGTGATTGTCTCGGATACCCAAAGCTTGCGGAGGTGGTAAACCCGCTCCTCGTCTTCGTCAATCGAGCAACCGACCTGCGAAGAGCCAAGGAACAGTACCTCCGTCGATGGGTCGAGCGTATAAATCTTCTCCACGCCAGACTGCATGTCTCTGATTGCAACAACATGCATGCCGATGATGATCATCAGCAGGATTGCCGACATTGCGGCCAATCTGGACAAAAACTTAACCATCAGAACTTGAAGTATTCAAACTGCTCGAACCCTGAGCCGTATTCTCCGTAAAAGACCATGAGCCACAACCCGGTAACGTAGATTGTCCAGCGCACCGGCAGAGGCACCCGACGCAACCACGCGCGAATTGTGCCGTTCGGCTTCGTGTAGTGGATCGCATCGACCGCGAACATGAGCGCGATCCACGCGAACACCTTGATAAAACTGTGGTGCAGTGTGTACTGTATTTGATAGATACCACCTCCGTCGATCGCACTGAACATCTGCCGCAAAATCTCACTCGTCGTCGCGAGGTCGGCAGGCTTGAATATGGCATAACCCATCGTAACGATTGCGAACGTGCGCACCATCTGGAAGAGGGAATAGGGCCAACTGTCGGTCAACCTCGGAAACTTTTTGTGGAAAACGTCATACGCCGGAGCCAGCACAACGCCAAGGATCATGAACACCCCGTAGTAGACACCCCACGCGACATACCCCCAACTCGCCCCGTGCCACAGACCTGTAGCCGCCCAGACTATTGCGAGGGAGATGGAAACTGGCACCGCCGAAGAAAGATATCGACTTGAAAACGCCTTGCGAACACTCATGTTCCAGCCAGACCGAAGCAACGGATAGAAAAGATAGTTCTTGAACCACGACGTCAACGTCATGTGCCAGCGACGCCAGAACTCGCTGACGCTACGTGCGAAATAGGGACAGTTGAAATTTTCGTCCAGTTTGATGCCAAGCATCTGCGAACAGCCGCACGCGATGTCCATGTAACCCGAGAAATCGGCATAAAGCTGAATCGCGTAGAGGACAAGAATCGCCGACCAGCAGATGAAGCCGGGATAGTCCCCGACCGCATCCCACACGGGATTGATGCGATCCGCGACGATGTTGGCAATCATCACTTTCTTGAAGAAGCCCCACGCCACGCGCTGGATGCCGAATACAGCCTGTTCGTAGTTGAAGGACTTCTTCTCGAAGAGCTGCGGTGCGAGACGCCCGTAATCGCCGATCGGTCCCTGCATAATCTGCGGAAAATATGAGACAAAGAGCGCGTGCTTGAAGAAGTTCCGCTCGGCCGGCACAATCTCGCGCTGCACGTCAATGCAGTAGCCGAGGCTCTGGAACACGTAGAAGGAAAGCCCGATCGGCAATAACAGCTTGACCGCAGGCAGTGAAGCGTGAACCCCAACCGCACCCATCAGCCAGTTGACATTGGCGAAGAGGAACTCCAAGTATTTGAAGACGACTAGCATCCCTATTGTTATGACGGCGGCCCCTACGCCTCCCCACGTGCGCGAGATGCGTTTTGTATCCATGCCGACAGCGGCGAGATACGTGACTCCCGTCGTCACGCCCAAGAAAATCAGATAGTACGGAGACGCCCAGGCATAGAAGAACCAACTCGCAACCAAGAGCATTCCCCAACGCGCGCGTGACGGCAGCGCCCAATAGACGACGAACACGGCCGCGAAGAAGAGGATGAACTCTAAGGTCGTAAAAACCATTCGTACGGTGTCACTTGGAAAGTTCGATGATTTTGTCCACGAGCTCGCCGACGTTCTTCATGCCGACAACATCCTTCATCGGGAACTTGACATCAAACTCGTCCTCGATAGTTCCGATGAGCGTGATGTGGTTGAGCGAGTCCCAGCCGGGAACGTCCGCCGCAGTCGTTTCATCCGTGAGCGCAACCTCGCGGTCGAAGACGTCCTGAAATACCGAAGCGAGTCGCGTATAGACTTCTGTACGATCCATGTTCTCTCCTTAACGTTCGATTTTGATGTGGTGGTTCTTCGGTTCGTAACCACCCGAAACATCCAGCTCCCAGACGGCGTTGCCCTGCGCGTCCTCGGAGACTTTGGTAAACCCCTGCGTCTTGTAGAACTCGCGCACCATACCGTTTTTCGCAGTGGGATAATAAAAACCTCGAATGAGCTTCACGCCTCGCGTCCGCGCCGCCGCGACCATTTCGTCCATCATCGCGAACTCCATGTCGCGCTTGAGGACGCGGCAGGACATGAGCCACAGCGCGAGTTCCAGCACGTCACCCTTCACTTCGCCGATGGAGATCGCGACCACACCGTTGTCGCCGAAGCGATCTTCGAGTTTTCCGTAGCGCGTGATGAACGCGGCATCCGCCGCCGTCCGCTCAATTTCTTCCTGCGTGTAACGGCGCGTCGTGAGGTTGAACTGGTTGGACTTGTTCGTCAGCTGCGCGATTCGGGCCATGTACACGGACTCGAACGGACGGATCGTCGCCTTCATGTCCAACGAGTCGAGGTATGCCCCATAATCGGTGAAAGTACTCTGCAACTGCGCGCGCTGGGCGTTCTCGCGGTACATCGCGTTCCGCTTGAGGTCATCGCCGGAGAGTTTGACGGGCTCAAACCAGCCGCCGTGGTCGATGGCGGAAATGTAGTTCTCCACCTGTCCGATCTCGGGCACGGCCGCACCCGGCACTTGCTGTCGGACAATCTCGCGTTCGGCAGGGTTATCATCCACGAACACGAACGACTCCGGCAGGAGCGACAGTTCCTGCGCCATCTGCTTGAGATTCTCGCTCTTCGGCTCCCAGTTGGCCTTGACGCTGATGAAGTCCCCTTCCTTCAGCACCATCTGCGGATGGGCGAGCCCGGCTTTTGCGTTTTCTGGCTCGTTCTTGGAGATGACGTTGAGGAGCACGCCCGTCTGGCTCAGGTCCTTCAGATACTGCTGGAACTCCGTGTAGCTTTGCCCGACAGCCGCCTCCGTGCCGAGTTCGAGGTTCTCGGGTCCGTCGTCGCCCACCACGCCGCCCCAGAGCGTGTTGTCGAGGTCGAGCGCGAGCGCCTTCTTGTTCTTGCCGAAGAGGGCCTTCACGATGTTCGCGACGTTGAACGCGACGGTCGGCAGCGCCTCACGGCTCATCGCGTACTTGTAGAGACACCAGTACGCCTCGTCATGCCAGCGCGCAAGACCGAAGTCGGACGCCTGCCAGCAGATGTCGTTGATGTAGAGGCCATCATGCGTACGCGCCCAATCCGCGAACGCGGCGTTGAGACGCCGCACAAAGCTCACGCGCCCGCGGAGGTCCGTGCCGTCGAGATTGCCGAGCAAGCGATACGGCAGGTACTCGAAGTTGTTTTGGATCACGGGACAATGGAACTTCTCCGCGATCTTCTCCCACGCCGCGCGCCATTTCGCGACCGTCTCCTCCACGCCCGCATCGGATGGTTCCGCGCCGAGCGCAGGCCATTCGCGGATATTTCGCACGTTCGTGTGGATGAAGACGATGTCAGGGCGAAACGCATCAAGCGTGGGATTGCCGAACACGGCATCCTCCCACCACTGGTTGTACTCACTCTCGTAGAATATGGGGCGAATGCCATTGCCGAGGAGGAACAACTCAAGAAACGCAACGAGATCATGGGTAGTGGAGCCGCCAAGGACGGCAATGCGCTTCTCCAGAAGTCCAGGACGTTCCAGCAGCGCGCGCCGGAGCGAAATACGCTTACGGGCGAGGGCATTGCCGTCTAACGGCCACTGCAGCAATCTTAGAGTATCGTCCACGACCGTTATCCTCAGTCGTCGCGCTTATCTTTTACCAACTCGACGTCTTCCGGGGAGACGGAGACCTCCACGGCAGTGCCGAGGGCCTCCACGTTGAGGACGATCGTGGCTTTCGCACCCTCGCGCTTGACGTACCCCTCCGTACCGTGCATTGGCCCGTACTTCACGCGCACATAATCGCCTTCCTTGAACGGGTTTGTAGGGCGCATCTCAGTCGTGCCTCGGCCCGCGTGCGCGATCTGACGGAGCTGATGGATCATCTCGCGCGGGTTCGGCACGGGAATCGGATGCACGATGAGGTTCGACTTCAGTACCGCCAACCGCTCGTCCGGCGAGAGGTGCGCGAACACATAGCCGGGAAAGATCGGCAGTTCCCGACGCACCTTCCGACGCTGGACCTTCGTCACCTTTATGTAGACGGGAAGGTGACGGAATCCGCGACCGAGCGCAAGGTACTGCATTACCTTCTTCTCAGTTCGCGGCTTCACATGGAGAACATACCAGTCTCTAGGGTTGGCGAGCATGAGGATAGTATAGCATATTTGACGTGAGACGTGAGACTAGAGACGTGAGGAAGACGTGAGACGTGAGACATGATGGAGACGTGAGACTCATTGGATAACGCCGCCACAGAGGATTTCACCATCTGTGCCGTAAAACACGGCCGACTGCCCCGGTGCGACGCCAGCAAGCCCTTCCGGCGCGGTGCAGACACCGTTCTGGAACGTGACCGGCCCGCGCGGTGCGCCCGTGCTGCGGATCTTCACGTGGCACGCAAGCGGCGCATCCGTCTCGGCTTGCGCCATCCAGTTCATTTCGTCCACGTGGAACGACTTCACGCACAACGACTTCCGATTGCCCAGCACCACGCGGTTGCGGCAGGCGTCGATCTGCACCACGTAAAGCGGTTCCGGTGCGGCGATGCCGAGTCCCTTCCGTTGACCGATCGTGTAGTGCCAATATCCGCGGTGGCGACCCAGCACGCGACCCGAGAGATCGACAACCTCCCCTTCGCGGTCTGCGATGCCGAGGAGTTCGTTGCGGTCGCCGGAGTAGAAGTCCTGCGAGTCGGGCTTGTCTGCCATGCCGAGTCCGTGTGCGCGCGCGTAGGCGCGTACCTCCTGCTTCGTGAGGTCGCCGAGAGGGAAGAGCGTGTGCGCAAGCTGGTCCTGCGAGAGACGGTAGAGGAAGTAGCTCTGGTCCTTGCCTTCGTCCGCCGCACGCTGTACGGCGTAGCGACCGTCGCGGCGCACGATGCGCGCGTAGTGTCCGGTGGCAAACGCCTCGAAGTCGAGTCCGGCCTCGCGCGCAAGACGCGGCAGAAGTCCGAACTTCATGCGCGCGTTGCAGAACACGCAGGGGTTGGGGGTGCGTCCAGCGAGGGAGGTTTTGCGGAAGTAGTCGAGCACGTCGCGCTCGTAGGCGTCCGCGCAGTCAATCGCGCGGTAGTCGATGCCGAGGCGTTCCGCAAGCGCAGCGGCCTGAGCGATGTCCAGTTCCTCGCCCGCGCCGAAACAGGCGTCGCGCGCGCCGCCCGCGTAGCGTCCCTCGCGCCAGAGCTTCATCGTGACGCCGACCACCTCGTGGCCGGCGTCCTTCAGCAACAGCGCCGCGACGGACGAATCGACGCCGCCGGAGAGTCCGACGGCGACCTTCACGCGGGCGTTCCGGCAGAAGTCTGCGCTTGCGGCGCCGGGTTGTTCCGCTCGTCGAGGAACACGACCTTCGGCGCATGGACGGCGGCCTCCTCGGGCGAGAACTGTCCGAAGGCCATCACGATGAGCCGGTCGCCGACCTTCCCCTGATGCGCGGCGGCGCCATTGAGACAGCACACGCGCGAGCCGCGCGGGCCCGGAATCGCGTACGTCTCAAAGCGCGCGCCGTTCTCCACGTCCGCACAGAGGATCTTCTCGTGAGGGTAGAGCCCGACGGCGTCCATCAAATCGGCGTCCACTGTGAGCGAACCGACGTAGTCGAGGCACGCCTCGGTCACGCGGATGCGGTGGAGTTTGGCACGCAGAAGCGTGACGGTCATTTCAAGCCTTCTTTCACCATGTCGGCGGTGACCACGACCTTCCGGGATCCCTGGTCGCCCGCGCCTTCGTACATGACGTCCGTCATGATGCGTTCCATCGCGGCGCGCAGTCCGCGCGCGCCTGTCTTGCGCGCAAGGGCTGCCTTCGCGAGCTCACGCAACGCCTCGGGTGCGAACTCGAGGTCCACGTGGTCCATCGCGAGAAGCTTGCGGTACTGCTTCACGAGACAGTTCTTCGGCTCCGTAAGGACGCGCACGAGGTCATCCTCGGAAAGTTCGCTCATCGAGGTGACGACGGGCAGGCGGCCCGTGAACTCAGGAATGAGGCCGAACTTGACGAGATCCTCGGGGCGCACGTCGAGCGGCCCGGACTTCTTAGAAGCCTCCTCCGACGCACCAGATTCGGCAGCGCCGTAGCCGATTACGTTGCGGTCCGTGCGCTCGGCGATGATCTTGTCGAGACCCACGAACGCGCCGCCGCAGATGAAGAGGATGTTAGAGGTGTCCACCTCGATGTACTCCTGGTCGGGGTGCTTGCGTCCGCCCTTCGGCGGGAAGCGGCAGACGGTTCCCTCAAGAATCTTGAGGAGCGCCTGCTGCACACCTTCGCCGGAGACGTCGCGCGTGATGGACACGTTGTCCGTCTTCGAGGCGATCTTGTCGATCTCGTCGATGTAGATGATGCCGCGTGCGGCCTTGGCCGTGTCGCCGTCGGCGTTCTGCCAAAGGTAGCGCACCACGTTCTCCACGTCCTCGCCCACGTAGCCGGCCTCGGTGAGGGTGGTGGCGTCGCCGATCGCGAACGGCACCTTGAGGAACTTCGCGAGCGAGCGGGCGAAGAGAGTCTTGCCGCAACCAGTCGGGCCGATGAGGAGGATGTTGGACTTCTCGATCTCGACGTCGGCGAACTCGGGGCCGCGCGTGGCCTCGGCGGCGGAGGACTCGAGACGGCGGTAGTGGTTATGTACGGCGACGGAGAGAATCTTCTTCGTCGCCTCGTGTCCGATCACGTACTTGTCGAGGAACTCCTTGAGTTCGCGCGGCGAGGGGACCGGGCCCAAGGGCTCTGGCTTGGCAGGTGCCTGTGCCTCGTTCTGCGACTTCTTCGCGTATGTCTTCCTCGTGTCCACGAGGATGCCACCGCTCTGGCGGCGCGCCTCGTCCGCGATATCGAGCACCTGGTGGGCGCAGTCCTCGCAAATGTTGACACCGTCGGGGCCGGGAACCACGATCGTCTCGTCGAGTCCGCGCCCGCAAAAGGAGCAGACGGGCCCGAACATTTCGTCATCGCGTTTTTTCCTTGCCATTTCAGGCCTTCTTCGGTTCAAGGACCTTGTCGATGAGTCCCCATGAGCAGGCCTCGGCGGCACTCATGAAGTGATCGCGGTCGGTATCATGCACGACATCATCCAGAGCCTTGCCGGAATGGGATGCGAGAATCTGGTTGAGGATCTCCTTCAGGCGGAGAATCTCGCGCGCGGTGATTTCGATGTCGCTCGCCTTGCCCTCGGCGCCGCCCCACGGCTGGTGGATCATGATGCGCGCGTTGGGGAGCGCGAAGCGCTTGCCCTTCGCGCCTGCGGTGAGCAGCACGGCTCCCATCGACGCCGCCTGCCCGATGCAGTACGTCGCCACGGGACACGAGATGAACTGCATCGTGTCGTAGATCGCGAGGCCCGCCGTGACGCTGCCGCCCGGCGAGTTGATGTACATCGAAATCTCCTTCTTAGCGTCCTGTGCCTGGAGGAAGAGGAGCTGTGCGACGATCGAGTTGGCCGAGTCGTCCGTCACCTCTCCTCCGAGCATGACGATGCGGTCCTGCAGGAGACGGGAGTAGATGTCGTAGGAGCGTTCGCCGCGCGACGTCTGCTCGACGACGTACGGCACTAGATAGGAAGCGTTCATTTTCACTTTTTTCCCCTGTCTCTTCATTTCGCCGCGCTAAGAACGAAGTCAAGCGCCTTCTCGGCAGCGAGCTGTTCCTTGTAGGCGGCGAGCTGGCCGTTCTCATCGACCTGCTTGCGGAGGTCGGCGGCGGTCTGCTTGCCGCCAGTGGAGGCAGCCATCTTCTCGAGACCGGACATCACGTCCTCCTCCGTGATCTCCAGTCCCTCCTCCTTGGCGATGCCGAGGAGAATGTACGAGAGACGCACGCGGCGGATTGCGGTGTTGGTGGCGTCGGCGAGGATCTGGTCGCGGTTCTGCTGGAAGTAGTCGGCCGGCAGGCCCGAATACTGGGCGCGCTGCGCAAGCTCCTCAAGGGTCGACTGCGTCTGGCGGCGCACGAGCGAGGGTGGCACGTCGAAGTCGGACTTTGCGAGAAGCTGGTCTACCGCCTGGTCCTTCCGGGCAGCGAGGTCGCGCGCCTTGGCGGCCTCTTCGAGACGCGTGCGGAAGTCGGCGCGGAGGGCGTCCATGGACTCCGCCTTCGCGGCGGCGACGAATCCGGCATCGTCCGGCAGCGTGCGGCTGCGGAAGCTCTTCAGCGTGATGGTGTAGACGGCGGTGCGTCCCTGCAGCGGCTCCGGCGCGGCATCCTGCGGGAAGGACACCTTCACGCCCTCCTTCGTCTCGCCGGCCTTCATGCCCTTGAGCGCCTCTAGGATTTCGGGCACGAAGCGGCCCTCCTCCACCTGCGTCCAGAAGTCGGTCCCGGCGCAGACGGCCTTCTGGTCCGGCACGAGTTCGCTAAGCGGCTGCGGCGGATCGTCGTCCGTCATGCCCGTGTAGTCGAAGCACACGAAGTCGCCCTCGGCCACCACGGCGCCTTCCTTCGCGTCCTCGTACTTCGCGAACGCGCGGCGGTAGTTCTCGAGTTCGGTCGTCACCTGGTCGTCGCTCACCGACAAGTCGCCCGGCTTGATCGCGAGCTTCTTGTACTTCGGGAGGTCGAACACGGGACGCACCTCGACGAGCGCCGTGAACGCGAAGCCCGCCTCCGGCGAGAAGGACAGTTCCGTAACATCCTGGAGCGACAGCGGCTCGACGGACGCCTCCTTGAGCGCCTCCGGGTACAGCTTGCGGAAACAGGCCTGCTGTGTCTCCTGGGAGATCTCGGTCTGGAACTTCTGCTTGATGATGGGCAACGGAGTCTTGCCTTTGCGGAATCCCGGCACAATCGCGTTCTTGATAAACGCCGTCAGCACCTTCTGGTACTCTTCCTTGACCTCGTCCGCCTCGGCCTTCACCGACAGTTCCAGCACGCAGGGGCTGGATTCCTTCTTTTCAACCTTCATTTTTTATGCCTTTCAATTTCTTCAGCCGCAGCATGTATTCTTGGCGCAGCAGGCCGTGGAGGAGTAACCGATGAACGGCTTGCCCGCCACCATCACCTGACGCGTCTTCGTGCAGAACGTGGCCTTCATGCCGGTACGGCTTGCGGCGTTCGCCATGATGAGGGCGATGGCGTGTCCGTAGCCTGCGTCAACGGAGGCGTTCGGGTCCTTGCGGTCGCGCACGCACGTCATCCAGTTGTGCATGTGCGCGGAGGTGAGCTTGTCACCGCCGGTATTGGCTGCGGTGGCAGCCGCCTGGTAGTTCTCCGTGAGCTTCTCGTCGATCTTCTTCTTGGGATGCTCGATGCCTTCGCTCGTGTAGCGTCCGCGGCAGAGGTCGATCGTGCCATTCGGGCCGTGGTACTTCTCCACGTTGCCGCGCGCGCTGTTCGTCTGGCGCGACGAGAACACAGCCTGGAAGCCCTTGTCGTTCAGCTTGGAAGGACCATACTCGAGGATCGTGGTGAATGTATCGAAGCTCATGCGTCCGTCGTTCCACGCGTATGTGCCGCCGCTCGCCACCGCGCTGAGCGGGTGGAGGAGACCCGTGTACCAACCGACCGTGTCGATCTGGTGGCACATCCACTGTCCGGGGATGCCGCTCGAGAACGGCCAGAAGAGACGGAACTCGAGGTACTTGCGCGGATCGAATTCGTACTTGGAGGGATCGCGGTCGAGAAGCCAGAGATTCCAGTCGATGTCTTCCTTCTTGAGCGAGGCGACGAGCTTCTCGTCGCGGCGCCAGCGGCGGTTCTGGTTCACGTTCCAGCAGAGGTCCACGTAGGTGAGCTTGCCGAACCGGCCGCTCTCGAGGAACGCCTTGGCTGCGTGGTAGGCGGGGCCGCTGCGGCGCTGCGAGCCGATCTGGAGGACCGCGCCCGGTGCGAATCCGGCCTTGCGCTTCGCGTTCACCGCGTCGAGCAGCATGTTGGCGGAGTACATGTCCTCTGCCATCGGCTTCTCGCAGTAGGCGTCCTTGCCGGCGTTAACGGCGTGCGTCGCGTGCTGGGCGTGCTGGAAGTCGGCCGTGGAGATGATGACGGCGTCGACGTCCTTCGCCTTCTCGTAGAGCTCCACGTCGCTGCGGTAGGCGTCCACCTTGTGGCCGAGGGCCTTCTCAAGGCCGGGAACGGCGGCTTCCTCAAGGCGCTTCTTCCAGAGGTCGGCGACGGCGACCATGTCGAAGTTAAGATCTTTCATGTGGGCCTTGAAGCAAGGCAGCAGGGACTGGCGGAAGCGGTCTGAGTATCCGACGCATGCCACGCGCACCCTGTCGTTCGCGCCTACGGCGTACAGCGACGGACTGTATCCAGCGGCGATGACGCCGGCGAGCCCAGCGGTGCCCTTCACGAATTCACGTCGGGAAACGTCTTGTTTCATTTGTTTTCTCCTTTTTTCTTGGGGATTGTTTCAAGTGGTTTCACTGGCGGCTGCTCCTTCAGGTTGCGGAGCGCGCCCACGAGCGCGGCGTCGAACGCCTGCGAAAAGGCCGCGGAGTAGTTGCCGTCCTTGACGTCGCCCATGCCGTCGCCGTCGCCAGAGAGAATCACGGTGCGGGCCCCGCGGTCGGCACGCAGCACGTCGATGCTCACGGCCGCGCGCGACGTGCGGCGTTCGGGAGCCGTGCAGTCGAGCGACAGGTCGCGCACGAGCACCTCGACCTGCACATCGGCAGAGGCGGAACTTGACTGCGGCACGACGCGTCCGAAACGTCCATCCGCCTCAAGGCGCGCCCGCACGGCCGCGCGCAGCAGGGTCGAAGGCGGAGAGGCAAAAACATTGTAGGGATCGCGCGCGACGCTGCCGTCCGCGCGGCGCACTACAAAGCTCGTCGAGTCGAACGGCGCCGTCACGGTGACGGCGCCCTGGCGGGTCACGGAGAAGGCTCCAGATGCCGGCACTGCGGGAGGCTTGGCGTCAGTCGGGGATACCGCCCACGCCTTCGGGGGCTGGACCGATGACGAGAAGCAGCCGGCGCAGAGGATGAGCGCGGCCGTTATGGCAACGGTACCGATCATCTGCCCTGCTCCAGACGTTCTGCGCACCGCTCCGGGAGTCCGGCATCGCGTATGCGCGCCTGAGCGGCGGCCACGTCGTACTCCAGACGGCGGAAGCGGACCTGCCGCGCGGCCATGTCGAAGAGGACGTACGACGCGCGAGGATCCCCGTCGCGCGGTTGCCCCCGCGCGGTTGCCCCACGCTGCCGACGTTGATGAAGAGCTTCTGCCCGCACTCGTATGTGAAGTCGCAAGCCTCGTAGTGTACCACTCCGCCGGGCGTGTTCGCGTATATGATCGGCACGTGCGTGTGGCCGTGGAAGCAGATCTGCGTGTACTGGTAGTTGAAGTTCGACTCCGCCTGCTGGTTGTCGAACACGTAGCCCCAGTGGTCCGGCATGTCGAGCGTGGAGTGTACGAGCATGAAGCCCATGACCGGCTTCTGGAGCGGGAGATTGTGGAGCCAGCTCATGTCTTCGTTCGTCAACTGGCTGCGCGTCCACTCCACCACCTGCGCGGCGGCCGGGTGGAAGTCGGCGAGGTTCGTGTCGAAGTACGACACGTAGTGGTCGTGGTTGCCGCGCACGACGGGACACTGGAGCTCGTCGCGCACCACGCGGATGCACTCTGCCGGCGCGGCGTTGTAGCCCACCACGTCGCCAACGCAGACGTAATGCGTGGCCCCTTGGGCGCGCGCATCGGCAAGCACCGTCTCAAGCGCCTCGATGTTCGCGTGGATGTCACCGAGTATGGCGTAAACTCTTCCCACAGCTGCGTCCGCGTCCTTTCGCTCAGCCTTTCAATACGACCCCTGCGGCGACTCGCAGGTCCTCGACCGTGGTGATCTTCAGGTTCGGGACGTTCGACTCCACGATCTTCACCGGCTCGCCGATCAGCTCTACGGCTGAGGCGTCGTCCGTAACGTCCACATTCTTCTTCACGACCTCCGCGTAGGCGCGGCGGATGACGGACGCGCTGAACGCCTGCGGCGTCTGCACGGCCCAGAGCTTTGAACGGTCCTCCGTGCGCGACACGGTGGTGCCCTTCTCAACATATTTCACTGTGTCCCAGATGTGGCAACCGATGACCGCCGCGCCCGTCCGCTTGGCGACCTTCACCGTCTCGGCGATCGTCTCGGGCTTGACGCACGGGCGCGCCCCGTCGTGGATCACGACGATGCGCGTATCCGAATCGACCTCCTTGAGGCCGTTCATCACGGAGTCCTGGCGCTTCTGCCCGCCCGCCACGACCGTTCGGATCTTTGAAATGCCGAACATGCGCACGAGCGCCTTCGTCGCCACAATCTGGTCCTTCCGCACGACCACGACGATCTGGTCGACGTCCGTACAGCGCTCGAACGCCAGAAGGCTCCAGGCCAGAACGGGCTTTGGACCCAGGTTCAGGAACGCCTTGTCCGTTCCCGTGCCCATACGCTCGCTCTTGCCCGCCGCCACGACGATTGCCGTTACCATTTAAATTGCCTTTCTTTTATATCCATAGTGAACCGAAATCAATTGAGGGAAGTATATCAAAAAAGGGGCGGCGCGTCCAGCGTTCATCGGTTTTTCCAGAAAAGTCGCACTCCGAGCGCCAAAAACACTATATCCGGCAGAATCGCCGCCGGGAACGGTGCAAGCCACCCGCGCGCGGCGCATACCATGCAAAGTATCGAAAGGCCGTAGAACGCGAAGAACATCGCAAGAGCCCCGATTATGCCCTTTGAAACGCTCTGCCGCCCCGTCGCAATGCCCATCGGAATCGCGAAAAGCGTGATGACTATGCAGGCGAACGGCGCAACAACCTTCGCCCAGACGTCATAGCGGTACCGCCGCCGCGTGCGCTCGTCGAGGCCCTCGTGCGCCTCGAGGTATCCAAACCTGTCGCGCGTGGACATGTACCCCCACTCGCAGTTCTCGCGCACAAGTTCCTCCGGACGCTCGTCGAACTCCGGAAAGCACCACAGCCCGGCGCCCTGCGGCACGCTCTCATCCGGCGTCTCCACGCCGTTCTCGTGCCAGACCGCACGCGGCGCGAAGAAATACCACTGCCCGCCCTTGAACACGGCGCGGACCGAAGTTATCCGGCGCTCGCGGCGCGCGGAGATGTCCAGCACCGACTCTGGATCGCGCACCGTCACGCGCACGTTCTCCAGGGCGCGCGCGCTTCGGGACTTGGGCATGTCCGCCTGCCAGCGACGCCCGGCCTTCTCGTTGACGAAGAGGATGCCCTTCGCTTCCCCCATGGCGCCGACCTCGAACTTCGCGTCCTTTAACTGCTTCGCCCACGAGCTGTAGCGCGGCACGTACGATTCGTTCACCCACGCTACGGCGCATGCCATCAGCACTGACATCGCAAGCACCGGCTTCACGATCGTGAAGAACCCGATGCCGCTCGCGCGCATCGCGACGATCTCCGAATTCCTGCAGAAGCGCCACATCGTGTAGAGCGTGGCCAGCATTAGGCACGCCGGCGCCATCCACTGGAAGAACGGCGCGAAGTACCCCGCAAAATACGTCACGGACGCAACAAAACCGGGCTTCGCCGCCATCAGCTTGCTGAACGAGCCGAACAGCTCGAAGAGCACGTAGATGGAGATGAATCCCGTCAGACAGTAGAACAGCGGGACGCAGAACTCCCTAAGGATGTATCGCGTGAGGATCTTCATTGTCCAGTACCTACCGCGCGAGCCAGCCTCCGTCGCAGGCGTACATGAACCCCGTCACGTAGTCGCTCGCCGGGGAGGCGAGGAACACGCAGAGGCCCTTGAGGTCGTCCGGCGTGCCCCAGCGCCCTGCGGGAATACGGTCGAGGATCGCCTTGTTGCGCTTCTTGTCCTCGCGAATGGGACGCGTGTTCTCCGTGGCGATGTACCCGGGCGCGATCGCGTTCACGCAGATGCCGTACTTCGAAAGCTCGTTCGCCATGAGCATCGTGAGCGACTTGATGCCGCCCTTCGCCGCCGCATAGCCGGGGATGAGGATGCCGCCCTGGAACGAGAGCATCGAGCCGATGTTGATGATCTTGCCGCCCTGTCCCTGCGCGATCATCTGCCGCGCCGCCGCCTGGCTGAGGAAGAACGGCGTGGAGAGGTTGATCGCGATCACGTCGTTCCAGTTCTTCGCCGAGTGCTCCACGAACGGCTCGCGGCGGATGATGCCCGCGTTGTTTACGAGGATGTCAAGGCGGCCGAGCGCCTTCACCACCTTCGCGACGATCTTCGGACTCTCCTTCTCGCCCTTTGCGAGATCGGCCTTGATGCAGAGGACCTTCCGCCCGAGCGACTTGATCTTCGCCGCCGTCTCGGTCATGTCGATCACGTCGACGATGGCGATGTCCGCGCCCGCCTCCGCAAGACCGAGCGCATACGCCTGACCGATGCCGCGTCCCGCACCCGTCACCACTGCCACCTTGCCATCCAACTTGAATTGATCCAGAATCATTTTCACTCCTACCATCAATTTTACACTTTACATTTTACACTTTACACTCTCGATCAGCGCAACGCGCTGATCGCGATCCCGTCCATGTCGTCGAACACCTGGTTCTCGCCGCCCATGGCCCAGCAGAAGGTATACGCGCGCGTGCCCACGCCCGCGTGGATGGACCACATCGGGCTCACCACCACGTCGTGGTTGTGCATCGCGAGGTGGCGCGTCTCGTCGCCCGCGCCCATGAAGTGGAACACCGCCGCGTCCGGCGCGATGTCGAAATACATGTACATTTCCGTGCGCCGCTCGTGCGTGTGCGCGGGCATCGTGTTCCAGTTGCTGCCCGGCTCAAGGCGCGTGAAGCCCATCACGAGCTGGCAACTGTCGCACTTGCCGGGGAGAATGAACTGGTGGATCGTGCGCACGTTGCAGTCCTCGACCGTGCCGAGATGGCGGTGGTTCGCGTCCTCGAACTTGATGAGCTTCGTGGGATACTCCTTGTGCGCGGGATAGCTCGCGAGGTAGAACTCCGCAGGCTTCTTCGCCGAATCCGAGGCGAGCAGCACCTTCTTCGCGCCCTTGCCCACGTAGAGGACGTCGAGCGGACGCAGCGCGTACTTCTTCCCGTCCACCGTCACCGTGCCCGCGCCGCCGATGTTGAGGATGCCGAGCTCGCGGCGCTCGCAGAAGTAGTCGCTTGCGAGCTCCTTGCCCGCCGGCAGCCCGAGCGGCTTCGTAGTGGGCACCGCGAAGCCGGCGATGCCGCGCTCCACCTCGCAGTACATCAGGTTCACCTTGCCCTTCTCGTAGAGCTTGGTGTTGAGGAACGCCGCGCGCAGTTCCTCGGTGGTCATGCGCCGGTATTCATTCTTTCCGGTCGTGTAACGAACTTCCATGTTAGCATCCTTTGGAGTTGAAAGACGCGGTTATTATACCATAAAAGACGCATCACGGCGAAAACTCTCTGAACCCGCTCACGAATTTAAATGCTGGAAAAATCATTTCCTATGCAGTTACATTTCCATGGGCATCACCTCGGGAAACATTCAAGGCGAGTTATCGATATGTATCATGGCGGAATTCATCCAATCCCGCTTTTGCAAGCCAAGAAAGCATGCGGCGCTCTTCCTCGCTCTCGCCTTTGAAATCGTAAAGCCCGTAAACATCCGCTGTTGAAAGATAGACAAACCGCTTCACGCCGTGTCCCATCGCAACGGACGCGAGACCCTTCACGGCATCGTAGTTGTCCGCACGAAACCATTCATCGCGTCCAACGTCGCTCGCCCGTGCCGCGATATGGACGACGTAGTCAATCTTTTCCTCGAAGAGCCGCGGCAGATTCGTCGCGTCAGAGAGATCGATGCTTATCGTCTTGATCCCAAGCCGCGTCAAGCGCTCCGCGACATGGCGATGGATCGTTCCAATGACGCGATACCCCGCGTTCACGAAGTATTCCGCCGCGTTCGAGCCGATATAGCCGCCGGCACCTGTAACAAGAACAGTTTCCATAATCTACCGCCAAAGCGAAGTCCAATATGCCGCCGTTTCTGCCAACCAGTTCTCGCGCGGGATTGCGCGATAGTCCGGCGGCGGTGTGGACATGCGGCCAATCTTTCCGCCGTACATGATGCGGAAATCGCATTCACCCTGCGCGGCGAATCCGCCGCGCCCGATTTTGACGGCATCGGCGACAGTCATCCCAGTGGGAACGGCGAACAGAAGCTCGTATTCGCCGACGCCGCCGACGAGCGCCCAGCCCTTCTCCACGCCAGGTGGAAGACTCCGCGCGACTTCCGGCGAAACGGCGCGCTCCGCATCCAGTTCAAGCCATACGCCAGGATTGACGCGTCGGAAGTTCTCCAACGCGTCGAAAAGGCCACCGCTCGTATCGGTGGCGAAAAGCGCATTTCCAGAAACGGGGTCGCGAAGCGCAGGTTCCGGAACTGGACGCCCAAGAAACGCCGCGACATTTGCCGCACCGAGAAACCCCGTCGCATACAAATCGAAATCTACGCGCCGCGACGCAACGCGTCGAACGGGCGTTTTGCAGGGCGCAAATGCCGTTGCCGTCCAGCACCATTCCTTCGCCGAGCCGATATCGCCGCCAACGACCTTCGCGCCGTAGTGCGATACGACCTGCTGGACGCGCCTCGGCTATTACGTCGGCAGCTTCTTCGACAAGCGCATTCGTGTGAGTCGCCATAAAACTCGTGCGGATGAGCGAATGTCCCTCCGGCACGCCTGGCGGAACG